>CAYQBA010000090.1:0-19409 GCA_964415605.1 uncultured Anaerolineales bacterium
CCAGAGACGACGGCCTTCGTGTTGTCCCCGCACCTCCCAGACGATCTGGTCCGCCTTGCCCCGGTGCAGGTCTTCGACCGCGCCCACAATGTCGTCTGGGAGTGGTGGATCACTGCCGGACTGGTCGGTGTCGCGGCCCTGGCCGTGCTCTATGCCGTCGCGTTCGCGACTGGACTGCGCCGGCTCGGCCTCGCGGCTGGCGCGGGCGGCGGGGTCGTCGTCGCCAGCCTTACCGGTGCGGCGGCCGGCGCGCTCGTGCCGGCGTTGGCCGGTCGCCCGGCGCTGGCGGCCGTGGGCCTGCCGTTCGGCTTGTTGGCCGCGGTCGCGCTCGCGTCGGCCCGCGGCGCTCTCTCGGACAAGGCCGAGGATGCGTCCGGCGGGCAGGCGGACGCGGTCGCCGGACGGGATCCCCACGGGCCGAAAGCGCCGGCCTTCGGATCGCGACGTCGACGCGACGCCGCGGTGGATCCCGACCGCTGGCTCGTGATCGCCGTGCTGGCGGGCCTCGCGGGGCACCTGGCCGAGGGCGCGCTCGGGCTGCCCACCGCCGCGGGCGAGCTCGTGTTCTGGACGTACGTCGGCCTGCTCACCGTGCTGGCACGGCCGGCGGCGGCGGGCGACATGACGCTGGCCAGCGCCCAGCCGACGCGCCGCGGCGAGGCCACGCCAGCATCCACCGGCTCGATCGTCGATGGCTGGGTGGAAGGCCTGATGCTCGCGGCGGTCGTCTTCGCCCCGATCCTGCTGCCCTCGCCGGCCCAGGCGCTCCAAGCGTGGCCGGTGCTGCTGCTCGTCCCCGCCGCCTGGCTGGCGGCGGACGGGCTGCGGGGGGGCATGAGCCTGGGACGCATGCTGACCCGTCTCGCCGTTCCAGCGTGCCTGGCATTGGCCTTCGGGCTCGCTCAACCCTGGACGGGCGGCGAGATCGTCGCCTTCGGGGCCGCGCTGGTGGGCTCGACGCTGGCCGTGGCGATCCATCGGGCGCGTGACGCGCAGGGCGGCCCCGCCAGCGAGCCGTGGCGCTGGACGGCGTACGCCGCCGCCGGGCTCCTGGCGGCGCTCGCTGCGGCCTGGATCAGCCTTCGACCGGAGATCGCCGACCGGCACATCCGCGCCGGCCAGGAAGCCGCGGTGGGGGCCGATTCGGCCGGGGCCGAGGCGCACTACCGGCGTGCCATGGCCTTGTGGCCCCAGCAGCCGATCTACGCCACGTACTTGGTCGGCGCGCTGCGGTCGCGTCTGGCTGACACGACCATCCCCGAACAGACCCGCGCCGTGGTGTTCGAAGAGGCACGCCTGGCTCTGGATCGCGCCTTCGCCGTGGCGCCAGACTCACACGTGGCCACTCGGCTCGGGGTCTTGTACCGCGACCGCGGCGACCTGGCGGCGGCGGCCGGCGATGCCGGCCAGTGGTGGCGAACCGCCGAGCTCCACTTCACCCGGGCGCTGGCGCTGCAGCCAAACGACCCGGCCGCGCTCGCCGAGGCCGCCGGCCTACTCGAGCGCATCGGGCAGTCGGCTGAGGCGGTGGAGGTGTATCGGCGAGCCTTCGACCTCAACGCCGGGGATTACGATGCCGCGGTCGGCGCGGCGCGGGCGTCGCTGGCGCTCGGCGATGTGGCGGGCGCGGACGCGGCGCTGCGGGCGGCCGTCGCGCGTGACGGCCCCGCCGTGCGCCGGGTGGCGGATAGCGGGGTGGCGCCGCCGCTCGACCCGCTGCGCGCCGAACAGGCCCGCGTCATGGTGCTGGCCCTGACGGGCGAACAGGCGGCCGCCCGGCAGGCGCTGGCCGGCATGGCCGCGCGCGCCGATGCCGGATCGGACGCCGCGACGCGCGAGCTCGCGAGCTGGCTGGACGACCAGATCCCCCTGCCGTGAGCCTGGCCCGCAACGCCGCGTCCGGCGCCGGGCGCTACGCGGTCGGGGTCGTCTTCGCCATCGTCGTCTCGCCCTACGCCTACCACACCCTGGGCGCCGACCGCTTCGGCGTCTGGGCGCTGGGCGGCGTCGTGCTGACCTGGGCGCGGCTGCTCGACCTCGGCCTGAACCGCGCGCTCGTGTGGCGGGTCGCCCGCGCGGTGGGCGATGGGGATGCGCCGTCGGCCGTGGCGGCGCTGGCGACCGCGCGGCGCCTGGCCTTGGGGCTGGCGGGGCTCACCGTGGGGGCGACGTGGCTCGCGGCGGGGATGGTGGTGGCGCGCGTGCTCGGCGTCCCGCCGGACCTGCGCGCCGAGGCGACGACCGCGATCGTCGGCACGGCGGTGGTCGCCGCCATCGAAACCGCCTGCGCGCCGTGGCAGGCGGCGCTCGACGGGGCGGGCCGGATGGACCTCTCCAATGCCGTCGACGCCGTCGTCCAGCGCGTGGCCTCGCCGCTCGGCGTGCTCGTCGTGCTCGGGGCGGGGTGGGGCATCTCCGGGCTCGTCGCCAAGAACATCGCCGCGGCGCTGGCCGCCGGCGGGCTGTACCGCCTTCTCCTGCGCCGCGCGATGCCGGCATGGGCGGGAATCGCCGGCGGCTGGGACGGGACGGTCGCGCGCGACCTCCTGGCCTTCGGCCGGCACGCCCAGGCGGTGACGCTCGCCAGCGCCCTGGTCGAGCCGGCTGCCAAGACGCTGCTCAGCCGCGAGGCCGGGCTGGCGGCGGTGGCGGCCTACGAGATCGCGGCACGGGTGACCGGCCAGGCCGCCGGGATGGTTGGCGCGCTGGCGGGGGCGCTCTTCCCGGCGGCAGCCGCGCGCGGGGCCGCCGGGCGGCCAACGGACCGCGCTGCCCTGGTGGCGCTGTACCGCCGCGCCATGCCGTACCACGCCTGGGTGGTGTGGCCGACGTATGCCGTGCTCGTGGCGCTGGCCGGTCCGTTCGTCGCGGCCTGGCTCGGGCCGGGGCGGACCGACGTGGCGGACGGGATCGTGCTGCTCGGCGCGGGTTGGGCGATCGCCGCGGCGTCGCTGCCGGCGTTCCACGTGGCCCAGGCGGGCGGCCGGCCGGGCCTCAGCACGGCGGGCGGGCTGACGACGGCCGGCATTGCCGTCGCCGCGGCGGCGCTGCTCGTCGACGGGTACGGCTATCGCGGGGTTGTCGGCGGGGTGGCGCTCGGGTTGGCGGCCGGCGGCTTCGTGGTGCTGGCCCTCTTTGCCCGCGCCTTCGGGCTTTCTCCAGTCGCGCTTGGCGTCGTGCCCTGGCGCGTGGCCGTCGCGGCCGGCGTGGCGGCAGCCATGGCGCGATGGGGGAGCGCGCACCTCCCGGCGGGGCTGTGGGCGGCGGTGGCGGCCGGCGCCGCCGGGATGGCCGCCGCGGCGGGCGTGCTGGTGGTCACCGGCGCCGTGTCGGCTGGCGACCGGGCCCGCGCCGTCGATCTGGCCCGACGGGTCAGCCTCCCGGCGCCGCTCCGGCGTACGTCAGAACGATGGCGCCGTCGACCGCGTCGACCGTGACCGTGCCGCCGTGCTCCAGTTGGCCGAACAGCAGCTCGTCGGTGAGCGGCCGCTTGACGGTGTTGTCGATGACGCGCGCCAACGGACGCGCCCCGAAGGCCGGATCGTAGCCGAGCTCCGCCAGGCGCGCCCGCGCGGCATCGGTCAGGTCCACCCGCACCTTGCGCGGCGCGAGCTGCGCCCGTAGCTGCGCGACGAACTTGTCGACGATCTGGCCCATCACCGCCGGCGACAGCGGGTTGAACGCGATGCGGCCGTCGAGCCGGTTGCGGAACTCGGGGCTGAACAAGCGGTCGAAGACGGCGACGTCGGCGCCCGGGCTGTTCGGCTGGCGGTCGAAGCCCAGCCCCGGCCGCGCCAGCTCGCGCGCGCCGATGTTGGACGTCATGAGCAGGATCACGTGCCGGAAGTCGGCTTGCTTGCCGTTGGTGTCGGTCAGGGTGCCGTGGTCCATGATCTGCAGGAGGATGTTGAAGACGTCGGGGTGGGCCTTTTCGATCTCGTCGAGCAGCAGCACGGCGTGTGGGCTCTGGCCGACGGCCTCGGTCAACAGGCCCCCGCGGTCGTAGCCGACGTAGCCGGGCGGCGCGCCGACCAGCCGCGACACGCTGTGGCGCTCCATGTACTCGCTCATGTCGAACCGTAGGAACGCCACGCCGAGCACCGCCGCCAGCTGGCGCGCGACCTCGGTCTTGCCGACGCCCGTGGGGCCGGTGAGCAGGTAGGCGCCGACGGGCTTTTGCGGGTCGCGCAGCCCGGCCCGCGCGGTCTTGATCGCGGCCGCCAGGTGCGCGATCGCCTCGTCCTGTCCGAACACCACGGCCTTGAGCGCCGGCTCGAGGTCGCGCAGCCGGGCCTTGTCGTCGCCCGCCACGCGCTGCGCGGGGATCTGCGCCATGCTCGAGAGCACGTGTTCGATGTCGCGCACCCCGACCTGCTTGCGGCCGGCCAGCGCGGCGGCGGCGCCGGCCTCGTCGAGGAGGTCGATGGCCTTGTCCGGAAGCCTGCGGTCGCGCAGGTAGCGGCCTGCGAGCCGGGCGGCCGCCTCGACGGCGGCGCGGGTGTAGCGCACCTCGTGGTGGGCTTCGTAGCGCGCCTGGAGCCCCTTGAGGATGAGGACCGTCTCGGCCTCGGAGGGCTCGGCCACCTCGACCTTCTGGAACCGCCGCGCCAGCGCCCGGTCGCGCTCGAAGTGCTGGCGGAACTCTTCCCAGGTGGTGGCGCCGATGCACCGCAGGCGGCCGGACTGCAGCGCCGGCTTGAGCAGGTTGCCCGCGTCCACCGTGCCGCCGCTGGTGGCGCCGGCGCCGACGAGGGTGTGGATCTCGTCGATGAACAAGATGGCGTCGTCGCGATCCTCGAGCGCCTTCAAGACGCCCTTCAAGCGCTCCTCGAAGTCGCCGCGGTAGCGCGTGCCGGCCAAGAGCGCGCCGATGTCCAGCCGATAGATCGACGCGCCGGCGATCTGGCGCGGCACGTCGCCCGAGGCGATGCGCAGCGCCAGGCCCTCGACCAGCGCCGTCTTGCCCACGCCCGGCTCGCCGACGTAGATCGGGTTGTTCTTGCGCCGCCGCTGGAGGATGTGCAGCGTGCGCTGGATCTCGGCCGCCCGGCCGATGATCGGGTCGATCCGCCCGGCGCGCGCCGCGGCGACGAGGTCCTCGGTGAAGGCCGCCAGGGCGTCGGCCGGCGGCCCCTCGCGCGGGGCTTCGCCCGCCGGCGCGCCGGCGGGGGATCGGTCGCCGCCCGCGGGCCCGACGCCGGCCGGATCGCGCTTGGACACTCCGTGCGCGATGTAGCTCACGACGTCCAGCCGGGTGACGTCCTGCTCGGCCAGGAAGAAGGCCGCGTCCGAGTCGGCCTCGTCGAGGATGGCGACGACGACGTTGTAGCCCTGCACCTCGTCCTGCCCGGCGTTCTGGGTGTAGTCCGCGGCGGCGGTGATGACCCGGCGGAAGCCGAGCGTCGGCGTCGGCTCGGGCTGCGGCTTGCCGCGGACGGGATCGATCTCGTCGTCGAGGTAGGACTCCAGACGCTCCTTGAGCGCCGGCACGTCGGCGCCGGCGTGCCGCAGCACGGCCGCGGTGGGCTCGTCGAGGAGGAGGGCGTAGAGCAGGTGCTCGAGCCCGGCGTGCGCGTGCCCGCGCCGCCCGGCCTCGCTGAGCGCCACCGACACGCAGATCTGGAGGTCTTCGGAGAGCTTCATCGCGACGTCTCGTTCATGGCACGGTCCTGTTCATACGGCCCTGTTCATGTCGACGGCCCGTTCACGAGCCACGCCTGGACCTGGCGCCGTCCCAGGCTCACATCCATGCCGAACCACCCCACCACCGTTCGCCGGATGGCGCCGCGGGGTCCATGTCATTCGGCTTCCGCCGTGACCTTGAGGGGCATCTCGTGGGCGCGCGCCTCGGCCGTCACGTCGGCGACCTTCGTCTCGGCGACGTCGCGCGGGTAGACCCCCGCCACGCCGATGCCCTTGTGGTGCACCTGGAGCATGACGTGCGTCGCTTCGGCCGGAGACTTGTCGAAGTGCTTGACCAGCACGTGCACGACGAACGCCATGGACGTGTAGTCATCGTTGTGGAGGATGACCTTCCAGCGGCGCGGCCGCTCGACGCGCGTGCGGTCCTCGACCGCGACGTGCGTGTCGTGGCGCGGATCGGCGGGCGGCGGCGGGGGCGTGGGAGGGCTGGCCATCGCGGCCCCAATTGTAGCGCAAACGTTCGGCCCTGACCTTCAGGCCGTGGCCCCCATCGCCAGATCGGGGTCGATCCGCCACGGCCCGCGCCGGGTCGGCCAGCGGTCCGGGGCGTTGAGCTGCGCGCGCAGGACGGCGAGGAACGCGTCGCGCGGCCAGTCGCGGGCGCCGAGCGCCGCGACGTGCGGCGAGTGGACCTCGGCGTCGAACACGTCGATGCCCCAGCGCTCGAGCTGGCGGATCAGCGTGACCACGGCGATCTTCGACGCCCAGGGTGCGCGCATGAACATCGACTCGGCGGTGAACACCCGCCCGACGCACACGCCGTACACGCCGCCGACGAGCTCGCTGCCCAGCCAAGCCTCGCACGCGTGGGCGTAGCCCTGGTGGTGCAGGGCCGTGTACGCGTCGATCATGCCCGGGGTGATCCACGTCCCGCGCTGCCCCTTGCGGTGAACGGTCGCGCAGGCGCGCATCACGGCGCCGAACGCGGTGTCCAGGCGGATCTCGTAGGGGTGGCGGCGCAGCTCGCGGGCCAGCCGGCGCGCGACGTGCAGCTCGCCGGCGCGCAGGACGGTCCGGGGGTCGGGCGAGAACCACAGGAGGGGCTCGCCGCGGTGCGGCCACGGGAAGATGCCGTGCCGGTAGGCCAGGAGCACGCGCTCGGGACGCAGGTCGCCGCCAACGGCCAGGAGGCCGCTCGGCTCGGCGTACTCGGGCAGCGGGAAGGCGATGGTGGCGCCGAGTCGGAACACGGGCATGGGTGTGGGAAGAGTATAGCGAGCGGCTGGCCGGAGAGGGCGGCGGAGCGGCAAGCGCGGGCGAAGTGGATGCTTGCCGCCTTACCGCCCGCCCCAGAACACCGCCGGCGGGCACGGGATCGCCACCGCGATCGCCCGGTAGATGCCGCCGAGGGCTTCGGCGTCGGTCGTGCGGTACGCGTAGGCCGGCCGGCTTGCCATCGCCGCCAGCGCCGCCACGTCGACGTCGTCCCCCAGCCCCACCGTGAACACCGCCACCCCGCGCGCCTTGGCCTCCCCGGCCCGCGCCACCGCCTCTTCCGCCGGCCGCGGGTTCGACCGCCCGTCCGTCAGCACGATCATCGCCGGCTGGGCGTCGTCTCGGCCCCCCGCGTCGCGCAGCACCGCGTCGGCAGCTTCGACGCCGCACACCAGGCACGTCTGCGCGCCGATGGTGATCGCCGCGAGCGCGGCTTCGAGCGGCGCGATCTCGGCGGTCAGGCCTTGCAGCAGCCGCGCCTCGGCGTTGAAGGCCACCACCGCGGCACGGTCGCCCCGGTCCAGGCGCAGGTCGTCGACGAGCGCCCGCGCGGCCGCCACCGCCGCCTCGATCTTGGCGCGCCCGGCCGCGGTGCGTTCTTCCATGCTCGTCGAGGCGTCGATCACCAGCACGACGTCCACCCGGCGCTGGTCGGGCACGCATGCCTCGCGCAGCGCGAGCGGCAGGTACACCGGGCCAGGCGTGGGGGTCACGGTCGGCGCCGATGTCGGCGTTGCCGTCGGCGTGAGGAACGGGGTCGACGTGGGCGATGCGGCGGGGGAAGGGGTGGGGGATGCAGTCGGCGACGGCGGGGGTGTCGAAGAGGCGGACGCCGTCGCGGTCGGTGGTGCGGGCGACGGGGTCGCCGTCGGCGACCACAGCCGGCCGTTGAGGGTATAGACGTCGCTCGGCATGGCACAGTCCTGAGTCGAAACGCACGCGTCGATGTCCATGCGTGCACGCAGTACCGGCCGGGAGCCTTCGACGTAATCGATGACTCTGAACTCTTGGCCGGATGATCCCCCGATCGCGACCACAATGCCATCTCCCCGACCCGTCCAGGCAATCGATGCCCATCGCGTCAAAGAACGATGCGCCTGCACGTCTGTCGGAACGCAGTTGGCGAACGCACGCACCGAACTCTCAGGAACGCTGATGGATGCCAGCAACCGCGGCTCTGCAAGCCCTTGGAAGCGCAACACACCGACTTCGTCCTCACCGTGAATTGCCAGGAGGCCATGATTCAACGGAGCATGGTTGAACCGGAGCCCCCGTACCCGGCGAAGTCCTGGAATGGCCACGAGATGCGTGGCGCGACTCGCCAAGTCCACCACTTGAATCGCGGCTCGATCACCCGTGTTGATGGCCAGATAGCGTCCATCCGGGCTGAGGGCCGCGAAGGTCTCATGAATCCTGTGGTAGGGGTTAGGCTGGGTTGGGTCGTAAGCGATCGGAGGGCCGGTGGCGCGCATCGTCTCGACATCCACGCTGTGCACCCACCCATCCGTCGCCACGAGATAGGCCGTGCGGCTGTCTGGCGACACCTCGATCGCCGCCGGCGGTCCCGCGGCGTACGTGGCTAGGGTGGGGCCGAGCGCGTCGTCGGAGATGCGGGAGACGGCGTACTTTTCGATCCCACTGGCGAGCGGCATGAGCAAGGTGGTGTCGTCCAGCGCAAAGGCGATGGCTGCCCCGCTGACGCCGACTCGCGCCGGCCTACGCTCGGAAATTATGGCCGACACCCACTCCAACGGCGGCTTGGCGAACGGGCGCATCACGGTCGTGTTCAACCCGCCGTTGTTGGCATATGCCGCGACCATGCGACCGTCTCTGGTTGAAGTAATCCGTCCCGGCGAAGGCTGATAGGCGCTTTCCATGACCCGCTCGCCGCTACGGCCATCGATCAGTGTGATCCGGTCGCAGCCGCGCGCATCGACGATCGCCCAGTCCTCGGTCACCAGGATCCAATCGTCAAGCGGGACGTGCTCTGGACCGTTGTCGCCATCTTCCTTTGGGTCGGACGCTCCTTGAGATGTCTCGGTGGCCGCACCGACCGTGATGAACTTGGCGCAGCCGACGGCAGGTCCCAGCAGCGAGAGCAACGATAACCGCGCGACCACCGTGAGCGCGAAGGTCATAGTCCCGTGCCGGGACCTGCCGCGCATGGCTGCGGCCTAGTTGTACGTGAGCGTGACCGACGGGCTCGTGCCGCCCGTCGAACAGCTGTACGTGCAGCGCGAGCTGTTCCACGGTCCGTTGTCGAACACCGTGAATGTCTGACTTGTGGGGCTCACGGCGGCCCCGAGGCTGTTGCACGTGATCGTCGGGCCGTTGTCGAACACGATGAGGTCGCCGTCATCCACGGACGTTGTCTCGTATTGGAGATTGACGAGATTGAATCCGCCCATTTCCGGATCATTCACCTCTGCAATCAGCTTGTAGCCAAACGCGTGCGTGCCGCTCGTGCCCGAGCACGTGTCAGAGGTCGTGCAGACGTCGATGTCCACGATGTTGGCCGTCAGGTCGACGTTCGAGAGCACCCAACCGCTCCCGTTCCATGACACCGTGGCCTCGGCGACCTCGAACAGCTCTTGGTTCGGGAGACACGGTGGCGCGGCCACCCAGTGCGCCGTGATCTCCCACGTCTCGCCGTCGTCCGGCTGGACCCACTGCGCCGGCGTCGAGCCCGATGCCGGCTTCTGGTGCAGCACGTTCAGCAGCGAGGTCGTCGTCCCGTCGCCGCACGCGGTGTTGGCCGTCTGGCAGTCGATCGCGTGCGCCACCGGGATCGCGGCGATCCCGTCGTCCGCGCCGCCCGAAGGCCGCGCCTCGTAGGGGCTCCAGCCGCTGAGGATCCCCGCGCCGAGCGCGACGATCGCAGCCACGGTTGCCGGCCCGCGCCGGCGGAGGCTGGGGAAGGGTCGTCCATTCATCACAGTGATCTCCTTGGCATCGGGCGGGGCCACCCCGGAGCATGCCGCGAGTGGTCCCGAGGGGGAGGAGTCGTCACTGTCCTCGACACCGGGTGCCGCGCCGTCGCGCTTGACGCGCCGCGCGCCCGGTCTACAATCACCGACTGTCGCTGTCCTCGGTTGGCATTGCAGACGTCGAGGGCAGTGCGTTGACCAGTCGTTGCCACGGCTGGTCAACGGTCGTTAAGGGGGGAGCGCCGATGTGGGCCTGGCGGCCCGTCACACCCCGCGGGTCGAATCTGCCTGCCGGTGCCGGATCTCCTACCACCATGCGTTCGCCGGCACTGCGGGCACGTCGCGTGTGAATGCACGCACGTGATTGGCATCCTACCACACGCCACCCCACTTTGTCAATGCTCCTGGGCGACAGTCAGTCTGTTGGGCAACCCTGGGTGGGACCGCGGACATCCTGCCCGCACGGCGGCTCGGCGGGCAGGATGTCCGCGGTCAGGATGCCCGACATCTCCGCCCTAGCATCTCTCGATGGACTTCTTCCTTGGCGGCCGACGCTGCCACCGCCCTGCGCACCGCTTGACGCCGCCGCCCGCGCCGGCTAGATTGTCGCCATGCGCCGACCACCCGCCCGGGGCCGCGTCCCGCGGCCCTTTCCGGAGACCCCCGCGTGCACATCCTGGTGACCAACGACGACGGCGTGGCCGCCCCGGGCCTGGCCGCGCTGGCCCGCGCGCTGGCCGGTCTCGGGCGCGTCACCGTCATGGCCCCCAGCAAGAACTGGTCGGCGTCGGGCCACGTCAAGACCCTGCACAAGCCGTTGCGGGTGGTCGAGGTCGCGCTGGCCGACGGCACGCCGGCCCTCGCCACCAGCGGGGCGCCGTCGGACTGCGTGGCGCTGGCGCTGCTCGGCGTCGTGGCGGACCCCGTCGATCTCGTGGTGTCGGGCATCAACCCCAACTGCAACCTCGGCTACGACGTCACCTACAGCGGCACGGTGACCGCGGCCATGGAGGCGACCATCTTCGGCGTGCCGGCAGTGGCGGTGTCCACCGACCACACGCCCGACATCGGCTTCGACGTGCCGGCGCGCGTGGCCGCGCGGGTTGTCGCCCGGGCGCTGGCGGCGGGCTGGCCGCCGGGCGTGCTGCTGAACGTCAATGTCCCCCCGCTGCCTGAGCCCGCCATCCGCGGCGTCCGGGTCACCCGACAGGGCCTCCGGCAATACCGCGACGCCCTCGATGCGCGGCGCGATCCCCGCGGCGTGCCGTACTACTGGATCGGCGGGGATCCGCCGACGGGCGTGGGCGAGCCCGGGACCGACTTCGCGGCGCTGGGCGACGGCTGGGTGTCGGTCACGCCGCTGCACCTCGACCTGACGGCGCACGCGGCGCTGGGCAGGCTCGAGGCGGGGCTGGGAGGCATGCCATGGCCAAGCTGAAGACCCGGCCCACCGGCGCGAGCGTCGAGGCGTTCCTCGCCGGCATCGAGAACGACACGCGGCGCGAGGAGTGCCGCGCCGTGGCAGAGATCATGCGGCGCGCCACGGGCGAGGCGCCGGCGATGTGGGGCCCGAGCATCGTGGGCTTCGGTCATGACCACTACACGTACGCGAGCGGCCGCGAGGGCGACTGGTTCCTGACCGGCTTCGCGCCGCGCAAGCAAGCGCTGACCCTGTACATCATGGCGGGCTTCGACGCCTACGACGATCTCCTGAAGAAGCTCGGCCCGCACGCGACCGGCCAGTCGTGCCTCTACGTCAAGCGGCTGGCCGACGTCGACCTGGCGGTGCTCGAGGATCTCGTCTCGGCGTCGGTGGATCACATGCGCGGCTGACGCGGATGCGGGGCGCCCGCGTGCTCCTCGCCGGCGGTCGACGGCGTCCCCGCCGCCTGGCCGGCGCCTGGCTGCTCCCCGAACTGGATGCCCTGGGCCAGCGGCATGTCCGTCGACCAGTTGATGGTGTTGGTCTGGCGGCGCATGTAAGCCTTCCAGCTGTCCGAGCCCGACTCGCGCCCCCCGCCGGTGTCCTTCTCGCCGCCGAACGCGCCGCCGATCTCGGCGCCGCTGGTGCCGATGTTGACGTTGGCGATGCCGCAATCCGAGCCCGTGGCCGCCAGGAACCGCTCGGCCGTCAGCAGGTTGGTCGTGAAGATGGCGCTGGAAAGCCCCTGGGGCACCGCGTTGTGGAGCGCGATCGCCTCGTCGATGGACCCGTAGTCCAGCACGTATAGGATCGGCGCGAACGTCTCCTCGCATACCATCGGGGATTGCGCGGGCATGCGGATGATCGTCGGCGCGACGAACTGCGCGCCGATGTCCTCGCGCCGGCCGCCGCCGCACACCAGCGTGCCGCCCTGGGCTGTCGCGGCGTCGACGGCCGCCAGCATGTCGTCGACGGCCTGCCGGGTCACGAGCGGCCCCATCAGCGTGCCGGGGTCCATGGGGTCGCCGATCGGAACCTGCGCGTAGGCGGCGGCGAGGCGGTCGACCAGGGCGTCGGCGACCGAGCGATGGACGATCAGCCGGCGCGTCGTCGTGCAGCGCTGGCCGGCCGTGCCCACGGCCCCGAACAAGATGCCCCGCACGGCCAAGTCGAGGTTGGCGTCCTCCGCCACGAGGATGGCGTTGTTACCGCCGAGCTCGAGGATGGTCCGGCCCAGCCGCCGGGCGACGACCTCGGCCACGTGCCGGCCGACCCGGGTCGACCCGGTGAAGCTGATGAGCGGGAGCCGGCGGTCGTGGAGCATCGGGTCGCCGACGTCGCGCGAGGCCCCGACGACGAGCGTGAAGAGGCCGCTGAGGCCATGGTCGGCCATCACGCGGTTGCAGATGTGCTGGACGGCGATCGCCGTCAGCGGCGTCGCCGACGACGGCTTCCACACCAGCGTGTCGCCACAGACGGCGGCGATGGCGGCGTTCCACGCCCAGACCGCCACCGGGAAGTTGAACGCGCTGATGATCCCCACCGGCCCGAGGGGGTGCCACTGCTCGTACATCCGGTGGCCGGGCCGCTCGGAGTGCATCGTCAGGCCGTAGAGCTGACGCGAGAGGCCGAGGGCGAAGTCGCAGATGTCGATCATCTCCTGGACCTCGCCGATGCCCTCGGCCCGGATCTTGCCCATCTCGAGCGTCACGAGTTCGCCCAAGGGCTCGCGCTGGGCGCGCAGCGCCTCGCCGAGGTCGCGCACCACCAGGCCGCGGCGCGGGGCGGGCACCGTGCGCCAGGCCTCGAAGGCGGCCTGGGCGCGGGCCGCGACGCGGTCGTACGTGGCCGCGGTCGCCTGCGCCACGCCGGCGATGGCCTCGCCGGTGGCGGGGTTGTACGACGTCAGCAGCGTGCCGGCGGGGTCGGAGATCCAGCCGTCGGGACCGGTGCAGGCGCCGGGGTTCACGGGCTGGATGTCGAGCTTCTCGAGCAGCGATCGCATGGCGGGGCGCGCCTCCTGGGCACGGGTGGGGATGCAGGGGCCCACTTCGATGACGAGATTGTCGTTCGCGACGATTGAAGTCAATCCTCCCCCATCGCCCCCCTTGGACCGCGGAGCCATCCTACCCTGCCGCTTCCGGAGGCGGGGTGGCGCGCAGCGCCGGGGCGGGGGGCGATCAAAGGCGGCGCCCGGACCGTCGGCCACGTCTTCCGCTCGACGAACCGTGACCGCGCGGTCCCGTCAGGCGCTACCGCGCGAGCGTCTGCGCTCGATCCGGCCCCACGCTGACCAGCGACACCGGGACGCCGACGGCCCGCTCGATCAGGGCGACGTAATCCCGGGCCTCCGCCGGGAGGTCGTCCCACCGCCGGGCGGCCGAGACGTCCGCGCTGAAGCCCGGCAGCGTCTCGTACACCGGCTCCAGGGCCTCCAGCACCGCCGACCGCGCCGGGAACGTGTCGAACGTCTGCCCGGCGTGGCGGTAGGCGGTGCACACCTTGAGCGAATCCAGGCCGGCCAGAACGTCGAGCAGCATGACCGCGATCTCGGTCGCTCCCGAGAGGCGGACCGCGTGCCGCACGGCCACCAGGTCCAGCCAGCCGCAGCGGCGCGGCCGGCCGGTCGTCGTGCCGTACTCGCGGCCCCGCTCGCGCAGGTGGCGGCCGACGGCGTTGTCCTGCTCGGTCGGCAGCGGGCCGCCGCCGACGCGGGTGGTGTAGGCCTTGACGATGCCGACGATGCGCGCCACGCTCCCGCCCGGCACGCCCGCGCCCGGGTAGATGCCGAGCGCCGACGTGCTGCTGCTGGTGACGTACGGGAAGCTGCCGTGGTCGATATCCAGGAGCGTCCCGTTACCGCCCTCGAACAGCACCCGCCGGCCGTCCGCGAGCGCGGACTGCAGCAGCGCGTTGGTGTCGGCCACGTGCGGCCGCAGCCGGTCGGCGTAGGCGCCGAATGTCGCGGCGAGATCGTCGGGGTCGAGGGGCTCGAACGGCTCGCCGACCCAGCTTGCCAGCCCCGCCAGCATGGCGTTCTTCACGCCGGCGATGTGGCGCAGGCGCGTGATCAGGGCATCCGGGTCGACGAGATCGGCCATGCGGATGGCCGTGCTGCGCAGCGCCTTGTCGGCGTAGCACGGGCCGATCCCCCGCCCCGTGGTGCCGATGGGCGCGCGATCCTCGGCCAGGGCCTGCGCCCGTTCCAGCCAGGCGTCGGTCTGCTTGTGGTACGGCATGACGACGTGGGCGCGGTCGGAGATGCGCAGGTTGTCGCCGACGGCGACGCCCTGGGCGGTCAGGCTGTCGATCTCGGCGCACAGCACCTCGGGATCGACCGCGACGCCGTTGGCGATGATGTTCAGCCGGTCCGGGTGGAGGATGCCGCACGGCACGAGGTGCAGCGCGTAGCGGCGGCCGCCGATGACCACCGAGTGGCCCGCGTTCGCGCCGCCGTTGAAGCGGACGACGACGTCGAAGCCCTCGGCCAGCAGGTCGACGATCTTGCCCTTGCCTTCATCGCCCCACTGCATGCCGATGACGGCGGCGGTGCGGGCGGGTGAAGGCAAGGGCGGCATGGGTCGGGGACCGGGTGACCGGGGCTGCGATGGCGTGCGGGAATGGGCTGACGGGTTGACGTCAGACCGTCGCCGGCGCCGGCGCGAGGTGCGGCTTGATGCGGGCCATCAGGCGCTCCTTCGGCTGGCCGCCGACGATGCGCTCGACCTCCTGGCCGCCGGCGAAGAGGATCAGCGTCGGGATGCTGTGCACCCCGTACACGCCGGCCACCTGGTTGTGGGCGTCGACGTCCATCTTGACGACCTTCAACACGCCCGCGTTGTCGCGCGCGATCTCGTCGACGATGGGCGCGATCTGGCGGCACGGGCCGCACCACTCCGCCCAAAAGTCCACCAACACCGGCAGGTCGGACTGGAGCACCTCGGGGCCGAAGGTGGCGTCGGTCACGGCGAAGGCGTTGCTCATTTCATGATCTCCTGACAAGGCACCCGGCGGCCAGCGCCGGGAAGTTGTTTGGTTCGGCACGTGAGAAGATGGCGGCATGGGGCCCGTTCTTACGCCCTGCCCTCACCGGCGGCCGAATTGTACCGAAGGGCGCCCGCTCCCTACAATTCTTCGCCTGCCCCGGGCCCCCCGCGGGCGACCGCCGTGCCGAAAGCGACCGCCGCCATGCCGCTCAGCCCAGACGACCGCCGCCAGCTCTACCGCTACCTGTGCCTCAGCCGCGCCATCGAGGACGCGGCCTGGGCGCTGGCCGGCCAGGGGCGCCTGATCGGCCGGCTGTACACCAGCCACGGCCAGGAGGCCATCCCCGTCGGCGCCGCTTATGCCCTCGGGCCGAGCGACGTCATCGCCCCGATGTACCGCGACATGGGCATGCACCTGGTCCGCGGGGTCGCGCCGGTCGAGGTGTTCGCGCAGTACATGGGCAAGCGCGGCAGCAGCAACGCCGGCAAGGACAGCGGCCTCCACATCGGCGACATGGCGCGCGGCATCGTCGGCATGATCAGCGTCCTGCCGGACTCGCTGCCGGTGGCGGTGGGCGTCGCCCTGGCGTTCAAGCTGCGCGGCGAGCCGCGGGTGGCGTTGACGACGTTCGGCGAAGGCGCCGCCAGCACCGGCGCCTTCCACGAGGCGGTCAACATGGCGGCCGTCATGAAGGTCCCCGTGGTCCTCGTGTGCGAGAACAACGGCTGGGCGCTCTCGACGCCGCCCGAACGCGAGTTCGCCACGACGGCGATCGTCGACCGCGCCCCGGCCTACGGCATCCCCGGGGTGCAAGTCGACGGCAACGACGTCGAGGCGGTGCACGCGGTGGTCGCCGAGGCGGTGGCCCGCGCCCGTGCGGGGGGCGGACCGACCCTCGTCGAGTGCCTGACGATGCGGATGCGCGGCCACTCCATCATCGACCCCGCCGACTACGTGCCGCCGGAGCAGCTCGCGGCCTGGTCCGAGCGCGACCCCCTGATCCGCCAGCGCGACCGCCTCGTCGCCGCCGGCTTGTGGGACGACGCCCGCGAGCAGGCGCTCATGGCCGAGCTGCGCGCGGACGTCGAGGCGGCCGTCCATGCCGCCGAGGCGATGGCGGATCCCTTGCCCGAGGACGTGCACACGGGGGTGTTCGCGGCATGAGCACCGGGCCCTCCACGCGCACGCTGACCTACCACGAGGCCATCCGCGAGGCCTTGTGGCAGGCGCTGGAGGCCGACCCGGCCGTGTTCCTCCTGGGCGAGGACATCGCCACCTATGGCGGGGTTTACAAGGTGACCGCCGGCTTTCTCGAGCGCTTCGGCGCCGAGCGCGTCATCGACACCCCGATCGCCGAGAACGCGATCATCGGCGCGGCCACCGGCGCCGCGCTGGTGGGCATGCGCCCGGTGGCCGAGATCCAGTTCGCCGACTTCATGGCGTGTGGGCTGGACCCGCTCGTCAACATGACGTCCACCATCCACTACCGCTGGGGGCAGCCCGTGCCGCTGGTGGTGCGGGCCCCCGCCGGTGCCACGTGGGCGAGCGCGGGCCCGTTCCACTCGCAAAGCCCCGAGGCGTGGTTCGCCCAGATCCCTGGCCTCAAGGTCGTCATGCCGGCCACGCCGGCGGATGCCAAGGGCCTGCTGACGGCCGCGATCCGCGACCCCAACCCCGTGATCGTCCTTGAGCAGAAGTACCTCTACCGCCGGCTCAGCGGGCCCGTGCCCGAAGGCGAGCATGTCGTGCCGATTGGCCAGGCCGCGATCGCCCGCGCCGGGCGAGACGCCACGCTCGTGGCGTGGGGCAGCATGGCGTTCAAGGGGCTCGAGGCCGCCCGGATGCTCGCGGCGAGCGACGGCATCGACCTCGAGGTGGTGGACCTGCGCTCGATCGTGCCGTGGGATCGCGCCGCGGTGCTGGCGTCGGTGGCGCGTACCGGCCGCGCCGTCGTGGTGTACGAGGCGCACCGGACGGCCGGCTTCGGCGCCGAGGTCGCGGCGACGATCGCCGAGGAAGCGTTCGGCGACCTCGACGCGCCGGTCATGCGCCTGGCCGGTCTGGACACCCCCATCCCGGCGCACCCGGTGCTCGAGGCGGCTTACCTGCCCGACGAGCACGCCATTGCCGCCGCGGTGCGCCGGCTGGTGGCGTACTGACCGACTCGGCCGAATCCTGATTGATCCTGGCATGTGGATGGCAGGCGTGCCAGGCTGGCGGGGACTGGTGTACAGTATGACGGGCGCCGGTGTCGACTCCGCGGCACGGGCGCCGCGTTGGGAAGGAGGCCCAACCGCATGCGCTACATGGACCGCATCCTGATCGGCGTGCTCCTCGTGATCGTCGGCGTGGTGTGCCTCTACATGGGCAGCCCGCAGCGCACGGGGGACTTCAACCCCAACCCGGCGCTCGCGTACGGGTTCACGCTCTTCTTCGCGCTGGGCTTCATCTTCATGGCCATGGGCCTCCTGGGCATGGAGGACGACTACCCGGCGTTCCTCAGCGGGTTCGTGCTGTTCTTCATCGTGGGCGGGCTCATCGCGGTGCTGCTCTACGTCAACGGCGAGGGCCAATGGCTGCTGGAGGACGCCGACGACCCGCGCTTCTGGCAGTACTGGGCCAAGATGGCGGCGCTGTGGCCGCTCAAGCTCGTCGAGATGGCGGGGTTCCTGGGCTACCACACGTAATCCAGAGGCATGCCGGCACGGCCGCAAAGCCGGTGATCGACGTCACCTCACGCTGAGGCGTCAGAGGCGACGCCAGCCGACCCGGGCCATCATTCCACGGCCGCCAGGATCAGGTACAGCCCCTGGCCGTACGGCTTGATGCGGTCGGTCGGAATTTGGTTGTAGATCTCGATGCTCGGCGCGACCCCGGTGCCGGCCGACACCTGCGTCAGCGTGCCGTCCGCGGCCACCCGCGCGCGGACCGCCTCGCGCGTTGCCAGCCCGAACCGGCGGAAGTCCGGGTCGACCCAGCCGGCCGCTGCCGCGCGCAGCACCGCGGCGGCAATGGCGGCGCTGCCGGACGTCTCGAGGTAGAAGTCCGGGCGCGTGACGACGGTGCGCCAGAGGCCGGACGGGTCCTGCATGGCCAGCAGCCCACGGATCTGGCGCGCCAGCACGGCGATCACCTCGCGGCGCTGGGGGTGGTCCGCCGGCAGCCAGCGCAGGAGCTCGGTGGCCGCCAGCGCGACCCAGCCGTTGCCGCGGGCCCACTGGGCGCCCGACAGGTGGGGGAAGACGCCGGTCCGGAAGTCCGCCGCGTCCCAGCCGTGGAACCACCGCCCGGAGCGCGGGTCCTGCAGCCGGCGGGCGTGGGCCAGGTACTCGTCGACGGCCTGGTTGAGGCAGGCCGCGCAGTCGAACCGCGCGCCATATCGCGCCAGGAGCGGGACGCTGACGATCAAGGTGTCGTCCCAGAGCTGCCCGTCGACGTGGGAGAGGGTCCCTTGCACGCGCGGGGCCTGCTCCATGAGGTACGCGACCGAGCGGTCCACGACCGCCCGGTAGCGAGCTTCCGGGCGGTGATCGAGGAGCATCAGGACCCCCCACGCCGGCGTCGTGTGGTTGGGATGGCCGATGGTGATGCCCTCCGCCAGGCGGGCGTCCGCCCACGCCGCCACATCGCGCAGGATGGCGGGGTCGCCGCTGGACTCGTAAGCGTGCATCAGCCCCGCGATGGCGATGCCGGCCTCCCAGTCCCACTGGCTCATCGCGTCGCCCGGCACGAGCATCATGGCCACCGTGCGGTTGGCGACGCGCTTGGCGAGCGGATCGAGTGCGGCCATCGAGGCGTCTCCCATCGGCGCGGGGGCGGGCGCGCCGACCATCGCCGGGCTCGTGGCGGCGGGCGCAACCACCGCGCCGGATGGGTCCGCCGAAGCCGGCCCCGGCGCGAGCGCCGCCAGCAGCGCCGCCAGCGTGGCGGCGACCAGACCATGCCGGTTCGCGCGATGCGTGTCGTCCATCCCGTTCACCCCCATGCCTCTTGGACGCTGGAGAAGTCCGGCGCGTTACACGTGGGGCGCGCGTCGCGCGCTGCGGCGGCGAGACATGCAACGGCCCGCGCCGTGGCGGCGCGGGCCGGAAGTGGAGCAGAGGGGATTCGAACCCCTGACCTCTACAGTGCGATTGTAGCGCTCTCCCAGCTGA
>CAYQBA010000091.1:0-19260 GCA_964415605.1 uncultured Anaerolineales bacterium
CCCGCCGTCACGCTCGGCGGGTCGAGCGCGGCCCCCAAGGCGCTGGCGGCCGCCGACGAGCTCGGGGACGCGTTGACCGGCTTCGACGACATCGCCGGCTACAACAACTACTACGAGTTCAGCACGGACAAGGAGTCCGTCGCGCGCCTCGCCGCCGGGTTCCCGACCTCGCCATGGGCCGTCAAGGTCGGCGGCCTCGTCGGCACGCCGGGCACGTTCGCGGTCGAGGATCTCGTGAAGCGGTTCGACCAGGAGGAACGCGTCTACCGCCTGCGCTGTGTCGAGGGCTGGTCGATGGTCATCCCGTGGGTGGGCTTCCCGCTGCGCAAGCTGCTCGAGGCCGCCGCGCCGACCGCCCAGGCCAGGTACGTCCGGTTCGAGACGATCCTCGACCCCGAGCGCATGCCGGGCCAGGGCGGCGGCCCGTACCGCTGGCCTTACGTCGAGGGCCTGCGCCTCGACGAGGCGATGAACGACCTCGCGCTCCTGGCGACGGGGCTCTACGGCCGCCAGCTCGACCCGCAGAACGGCGCCCCGCTCCGGCTCGTGGTGCCGTGGAAGTACGGGTTCAAGAGCATCAAGGCCATCGTGAAGATCGAGCTGGTGTCCGAGCAGCCAACCTCGCTGTGGATGGACGCGGCCCCGAACGAGTACGGCTTCTACGCCAACGTCAACCCCGACGTGCCGCACCCGCGCTGGTCGCAGAGCAGCGAGCGCCGCATTGGCGAGCTGCGCCGGCGCCGGACGCTGCCGTTCAACGGGTACGCCGACCAGGTGGCGCACCTTTACGCCGGGATGGACCTCGAGACGTACTTCTAGCGCTGTGGACCGATCCAACCGCCGGCCACGCCCGAGGTGCAGCATTGAACCGTGAGATGAGCCAGACCTTGACCACGCCCCCCGCGGCCGTCCCCGCGCGGCCGCGGGCGCGCCACACCCGCCGCGCACGGCCGTGGTCGCGCCTGCAGCTGGCGGCGCACGCCATCGCCGTCCTGCCGGCCGCGTGGCTGGCGTGGGACTTCTGGACCGACAACCTCAGCGCCAACCCCATCCAGGACATCACGGCCCGCACCGGCAAGACGGCGCTCGTCCTGCTCGTCGCGACCCTGGCGGTGACGCCGCTCAACACCGCGCTCGGCTGGCGCCGGCTGATCCCGCTGCGGCGGCCGCTCGGCCTCTACGCGTTCCTCCACGCGCTCCTGCACTTTCTGACGTTCGTGTGGCTGGACTACGGGCTGGACCCGGTGCTGCTGCAAGAGGCGATCTTCGAGAAGAAGTACGCGCTGGTGGGCTTCAGCGCCTTCCTGATCCTCCTGCCGCTCGCCGTCACGTCCACCGCCGGCTGGCAGCGCCGGCTCGGCCAGCGCTGGAAGCGGCTGCACGCGCTCGTCTACGTGGCCGCCGTGCTCGTGATCGTGCACTTCGTCTGGCTGGTGAAGGCCGACGTGCGCGAGCCGTTGGCCTACGGGGCGGTTGTCGCCACCCTCTTGGCCTCGCGCACGCGCCGCGTGCGCGAGGCGGCCGCCCGCCGCCGGCACCACGGCGCTACGCGCGGAACCGCTCGTGAAACACGCCCGCCACCCCCGCGATGACCAGCCCCGCGCCGAGCACCGTCCACCACCGGATCGGCTCGTCGAGCACCAGCCAGCCGAGGATGGCCGCCCCGACGGGGTTGACATAGGCGTAGGTCATCACCACGCGCGTGGGCAGGATCTGCATCGCCTGCACGAACGCGTAGAACGCGAGCCCGCCGACGACCGCCAGGTACAGCCACGCGCCGACGGCGGCCGACGACGGCGCCGGCGCGGGCTCGGCCGCCAGGGCGGCGAGGAGGAGGAAGCCGGCCGCGCCGGCGATCTGCTGCCACGTCGCGCTGACCAGCGGCGACGTCGCGAGCCCGCGCCGGGCCTGCAGCACGGCGCCGGCGCCCCACGAGATCGGGGCGACCAGCAGCGCGCCGACGGCCCACAGGGCCGACGGGGTTGCATCCCGGACCTCGGGGATCGTCAGCACCGCCACGCCGGCGAAGCCCACCACCAGCGAGGCGGCCAGGAGCGGCGACGGCCAGCGGCGGTCGAGGATCGCCTCCATCACCGAGGTCCAGATCGGCATGGCGCCGATGAGGAGCGCGGCGTAGCCGGAGCTGGCGTACTGCTCGGCCCACGTGACCATGCCGTTGCCGCCGATCCACAGGAGCAACCCCGACGCGACGACGGTGGCGGCGTCGCGGCGCGTGACCCGCAGGCTGCGCCGCCCGAGCCGCGCCAGGACCCCGAGGAGCACGCCCGCCAAGAGCAGGCGCAGACCGCTCATGGTGAACGGCGGGAAGCCCGAGCCGGGCGTGACGGCGATCCGGATGGCGAGGTAGGTCGTGCTCCACACGGTGTAGAGCACGAACAGGTAGAACAGGCCGGCGCGGTGGTGGTCGCCGGATGCCGCGCGCGGGTCCGCGGCCGGGTCGCGATCGATCGAGGGGTCGGGGGGCGTCGCCATCGCCGGACGAGTGTACGGCCGGTCGTTCGGGGCCGTCAACAATCGGCCGTGCCAGCCGCCCGATGCGAGTCGCCCCCGCTCACGCCCCCAGCCATGCCAGCAGCGGCGTCAGCGTCAGCGGGCTGAGCAGCGTCGAGAGCACCACCACGCGCGTGACGAACGCCGCGTCCAGGCCGTAGGTCTCGGCCAGCACCGTCGAGACCACCGCCGTCGGCATGGCGGCCTGCACCAGGCCCGCGCTGCGCGCCGCGTCGCCCAGCCCGAAGACCGGCACGAGCGCCAGGGCCAGCGTCGGCGCCGCCACCAGCCGCAATCCGATCGCCAGCGGCACGAACCGCCCGTCGTCGACGTCGCGGTTGTGGTGGAGCTGCGCGCCGAGCAGCACCAGCATCACCGGGATGGCCGCCTGCGCCAGCAGCCCCACCGGACGGTCGAGGAACGCGGGGAGCACCCAGCCCTGGCTCTTGAAGACCACGGCCGCCGAGACGGCGTACAGCGGCGGCACCCGCAAGACCCCGCGCAGCGCCGCCGACAGGTGCGTCGTCCCCAGCGAGGCCACCACCACCCCGAGCGTCCACGTGACCGCCACGGCGACCGCGAAGAAGATCGTCGCCTGCGTGAACGCCGCGTCGTCGAACGCCAGCGTCACCACCGACAGCCCGTAGTTGCCGGCGTTGGAGAGGAGCACCGTCAGCACCAGCGACGTCGCCAGCGTCCGCTCGAGGCGCAGCGCCCGGCCGATGCCCGCCGCGACGAGCGCCGGCACCAAGAGCGTCGCGAGCGCGAACCCGCCCATGCGGGCCAAGTCGCCCACCTGTACGTCGCTGTGGACGATCGTGTGGAACACCAGGGCCGGGCCGAGCGCGTTGAACGTCAGCGTGCCAAGCGGCCGCGCCTCGAGCCCCGCCGACCGGGCCAGCACGAAGCCGACCGTGGCCGTCAGCAGGATCGGCAGGAGGTTGTCGGCGAAGACGTGGACGAGGGTGGACATGATCCTTGCGTTCTCCTTACGCCCCGGCGCCCGGTCCTTGCGCCCGCCTTGCGCGGTTCGGGTGTAGACTCTCCGCGTCGGCCATCCCGGGCCGATCGCGCGCCAAGGGGACAAGGACACGGCCGTGGATTCATTCTATCTGGGACTGGGCATCGTCCTAGTCGCGCTGACGTTCGGCTGGATCGCGCTGTGCGATCGGCTGTGAGGGGAGGATTGCCATGGACGGCATGATGGTCATCGGCGGGCTCGTGGTCCTGGGTCTCTTCGTCTATCTCGTGGTCGCCCTCGTGCGGCCGGAGGCCTTCTGATCGCGCCCGCCTACCTGCAGGTCGCGCTGTACCTCGGGCTGCTCGTGCTGGCCGTGCGGCCGCTCGGCAGCTACATGGCCCGCGTTTACGCGGGCGAGCCGACGCGGCTCGATCGCGCCTGCCGGCCGCTCGAGCGGCTCGCGTACCGGGCGGCCGGCGTCGACCCGGCCGCCGAGATGGGCTGGCAGGCGTACGCCGCCGCCGTGCTGGCCTTCAACGGGCTCGGTTTCGCCGCCACCTACGTCATCCTCCGCGTGCAGGCCTGGCTGCCCCTGAACCCCGCCGGCCTTCCGGCCATGGCGCCCGACCTTGCGTTCAACACGGCCGTCAGCTTCGTGACCAACACCAACTGGCAGGCCTACAGCGGCGAGGCGGCGCTCGGGTACGCCGCCCAGATGATCGCCCTCACCGTCCAGAACTTCGCGTCGGCCGCCACGGGCATGGCCGTGCTGGCGGCGCTGTGCCGCGGGCTGGCGCGCGAGTCGGCGGCAACCATCGGCAACTTCTGGGTGGACCTGACGCGCGGCACGCTGTACATCCTCGTGCCGCTGGCCCTGGCGCTGGCGATCGCCCTCGTGTCGCAGGGCGTCGTCCAGACCCTCCAGCCCTATCAGGCCGCCACGCTGGTCGATCCCACGACCGACACGGACGGGGGGCCGGTCGACACCCAGGTGCTGCCCATGGGGCCCGCCGCGTCGCAGGTGGCCATCAAGCAGCTCGGGACCAACGGCGGGGGCTTCTTCGGCGTGAACTCGGCCCACCCGTTCGAGAACCCGACGCCGACCGCAAACTTCCTCGAGCTGCTCGCCATCCTGCTCATCCCGGCCGCGCTGTGCCACACGTTCGGGCGGATGGTCGGCGACACGCGGCAAGGGTGGGCGCTCCTGGCGGCCATGGCCGTCGTGTTCGTGCCGGCGGTCGTCCTGGCCACCGCCGCGGAAGCCGCCGACAACCCGCGGCTCGTCGCGGCCACCGTCGCGCAAGCCACAGGCGACGCCCGCGGCCTCGACGTCCCCGCCGGAGCCCGGCCTGGGCCGGCCGCCGCCATCGCGCCGGGCGGCGGCAACATGGAAGGCAAGGAGGTGCGGTTCGGCAGCGGCGGCAGCGCGCTGTGGGCGGTGGCGACGACCGCGGCCTCCAACGGCTCGGTCAACGCCATGCACGACTCGCTCATGCCGCTCGGCGGGCTGGCGACGCTGTTCTTGATGCAGCTCGGCGAGGTGATCTTCGGCGGGGTCGGCTCGGGGCTGTACGGCATGCTCGTGTTCGCCATCGTTGCCGTCTTCGTCGCCGGGCTCATGGTCGGCCGCACACCGGAGTACCTCGGCAAGAAGATCGGGGCGCGCGAGGTCAAGCTGGCGTCGCTCGTCATCCTCATCCCGCCGTTCCTCGTCCTCGGCGCCACCGCGCTGGCCGTCGCCACCCCGCCCGGCGTGGCCTCGATCTCCGCGCCCGGCCCCCACGGCTTCAGCCAGGTGCTCTACGCGTTCTCGTCGATGGGCAACAACAACGGCAGCGCGTTCGGCGGGCTGAGCGCGAACACGCCGTTTTACAACGGGCTCGGGGGCGTGGTCATGTGGGCGGCGCGCTTCTGGATCATCGTTCCGACGCTCGCCATCGCCGGGTCGCTCGGCGCCGCCCGCCGGGTGGCGGCGGGACCCGGCACGCTGCCGACCCATACGCCCTTGTTCGTCGCGCTGCTCGTCGGCATCGTCGTCATCGTCGGGGTCCTGACGTTCGTCCCGGCGCTGGCGCTGGGGCCGATCGCCGAGCACCTCGACCTGTTTTGAGCCACGCCCGTCATCCTCGCGGCAGCCATCATGAACCTCCATCCCCATCGCGCCCACGATCGACAGGCGCCGTCGCTGTTCGACCCGCGGATCCTCCGCCTGGCGGCCGCCGGTGCGGTGCGCAAGCTCGACCCACGGCACCAGGCCCGCAACCCCGTGATGTTCGTCGTGTGGGTCGGCAGCGTGATGACCACCGGGCTGTGGCTCCGCGCCGTGGCCGGGCGCGGCGAGGCGCCGGCCGGCTTCATCCTCGCCGTGGCTGCCTGGCTGTGGGCCACCGTGCTGTTCGCCAACTTCGCCGAGTCGCTGGCCGAGGGGCGGGGCAAGGCCCAGGCCGACACGCTGCGCCGGGCGCGGCACGAGGGCACCGCGAAGCGGCTGGATCGCCCGGCGCACGCGGCGCCCTGGCAGCCCGTGCCGTCCGGAGCGCTGCGCAAGGGCGACGTCGTCCTCGTCGAAGCCGGCGACACCGTGCCGGGCGACGGCGAGGTCATCGAGGGGGTCGCCACCGTCGACGAGAGCGCGATCACCGGGGAGAGCGCGCCGGTGGTGCGCGAGAGCGGCGGCGACCGCAGCGCCGTGACCGGCGGGACGCGCGTGCTGTCCGACTGGCTGGTGGTCCGCATCACCGCCGACCCGGGCGAAGCGTTCCTGGACCGCATGATCGCCATGGTGGAGGGGGCCCGGCGCCAGAAGACGCCCAACGAGATCGCCCTCGGCATCCTCCTGGCGGCCATGACGCTGGTGTTCCTCGTGGCGGTGGCGACGATGCTGCCCTTCTCGGTGTACGGCGTGCGCGCGTCGGGCCAGGGCGCGCCGGTCACGCTCACGGTCCTCGTGGCGCTCCTCGTGTGCCTGATCCCGACGACCATCGGCGGGTTGCTGCCGGCCGTGGGCATCGCCGGCATGGACCGCCTCATCCAGGCCAACGTCATCGCCACGAGCGGCCGGGCCGTCGAGGCCGCCGGCGACGTCGACGTGCTCCTTCTCGACAAGACCGGCACCATCACGCTCGGCAACCGGCAGGCCGCGGCCTTCATCCCGGCCGACGGGGTGCCCGAGCGCGACCTCGCCGACGCCGCCCAGCTCGCATCGCTGGCCGACGAGACACCCGAGGGCCGCAGCATCGTCGTCCTGGCCAAGGCGATCCACGGGCTGCGGGAGCGCGACATGGCCGGCGCGGGCATGGTGTTCGTGCCGTTTACCGCACAGACCCGCATGAGCGGCGTCGACGTCGCGGGCCGCCGGATCCGCAAGGGTGCGCCCGACACGGTGGCGGCCTACATCGCCGAAGGCGGCGGCGAGGTCCCGGCGGACGTGCGGGCGGCCGTCGATCGCGTGGCGCGCCAGGGCAGCACGCCGCTCGTCGTCGCCGACGGCGCCCGCGCGCTGGGGGTCGTCGAGCTCAAGGACATCGTCAAGGGCGGCATGCGCGAGCGGTTCGCCGAGCTCCGCCGCATGGGCATCCGGACCGTGATGATCACGGGCGACAACCCGTTGACCGCCGCGGCGATCGCGGCCGAGGCCGGCGTCGACGACTTCCTGGCGCAGGCCACGCCCGAGACGAAGCTCGCGCTCATCCGGGCCGAGCAGGCCGGCGGGCGGATGGTGGCCATGACCGGCGACGGCACCAACGACGCGCCGGCGCTGGCGCAGGCCGACGTGGCGGTCGCGATGAACACCGGCACGCAGGCGGCCAAGGAAGCCGGCAACATGGTGGACCTGGACTCCGACCCCACCAAGCTGATCGAGATCGTCGCCATCGGCAAGCAGCTGCTCATGACGCGCGGCGCCCTGACGACGTTCAGCATCGCCAACGACGTGGCCAAATACTTCGCGATCATCCCCGCCGCGTTCGCCAGCACCTACCCGCGCCTCGACGCGCTGAACGTCATGCGGCTGGCGACCCCGTCGAGCGCGATCCTGTCGGCGGTGATCTTCAACGCCATCGTCATCGTCGCGCTGGTCCCGCTGGCGCTGCGCGGGGTGGCGTTCCGGCCGGTCGGCGCCGCGCGCCTGCTGCGCGACCATGCCGTCATCTACGGGCTGGGTGGCCTCGCCGTGCCGTTCGCGGGCATCAAGGCCATCGACGTGCTGCTGGTCTGGCTGGGCCTGGCCTAGCCTCACCGTGGCTGGACGAGAAGGAAAGAGAGGGACAGCATGATCCGTGGACACCTGCGCCCCGCGCTGGCAATCCTGACTTGGTTCACGCTGGTGACGGGCGTGGTGTACCCCGCCGTCGTCACCGCCGCGGCCCGGGCAGTCTTCGCCGGGCCGGCCGAGGGCAGCCTGCTCCGGCGCGACGGCCGGATCGTGGGATCGGCGCTGATCGGCCAGCCGTTCGACGATCCCCGCTACTTCTGGGGCCGCTCGTCGGCTACGCCGGGCTTCGCGCACAACGCGGCCGCCTCCGCCGGCTCGAACCTCGGGCCGGCCCACCCGGCGCTGGCCGAAGCGGTCGCCGCGCGGGTCGGCCGCCTCCGGTCGGCCGACCCGGACAACCCGCTGCCGATCCCGATCGACCTCGTCACGGCGTCCGGCAGCGGGCTCGACCCGCACATCAGCCCGGCGGCCGCGCGCTACCAGGTCGGCCGCGTGGCGCGGGCGCGCGGGCTCGACCCAGACCGCGTGCGGCGCCTGGTCGATG
Source organism: uncultured Anaerolineales bacterium (assembly GCA_964415605.1). Lineage (GTDB taxonomy): Bacteria > Chloroflexota > Anaerolineae > Epilineales > Epilineaceae > UCB3. The sequence continues at coordinate 8,230 of CAYQBA010000091.1, forward strand.
CCCACGTCGAGCCGCGCACCGCCGGCGTGCTCGGCGAGCCGCGGGTGAACGTCCTCCAGCTGAACCTGGCCCTGGACGCCCTGCCATGAGCCGGCGCGCCGCCGCCTCGGCCGGGCCCGCCGACCCATGACCGACCCCGGGCGCCCCGACCCCGACGCCCTCCTGGCGCGCATCGCCGCGGAGGACGCGCGCCGCGCGCGTGGCCGGCTGACGGTGTTTCTCGGCGCGGCCGCCGGCGTCGGCAAGACGTACGCCATGCTCGAGGCCGCGCAGGCCCAGCGGGCGGCCGGCACGGACGTCGTTGTCGGGTGGGTGCAGCCGCATGGCCGGCCGGAGACCGAGGCGCTGCTCGAGGGCCTGCCGGCCGTCCCGCCGCGCGCGATCGCCCATCGCGGCGTGACGCTGACCGAGATGGACCTCGACGCGGTGCTGGCCCGGCGGCCGGCGCTGGCGATCGTCGACGAGCTGGCGCACACCAACCCGCCGCAAGCGCGGCACACGAAACGCTGGCAGGACGTCGAGGAGCTGCTGGACGCCGGGATCGACGTCTACACCACGGTCAACATCCAGCACCTCGAGAGCCTCAACGACGTGGTCGCCCAGATCACGGGCGTCGTCACGCGCGAGACCGTCCCCGACCGGCTGATCGAGGGCGCCGACGAGATCACGCTCGTCGACCTGCCGCCGGACGAGCTGTTGCGCCGATTGCGCGAGGGCAAGGTCTACGTGCCGGCGCGGGCCGAGGCGGCCATGGCGCGGTTCTTCCGCCCCGGCAACCTGATGGCCCTGCGCGAGCTGGCGCTGCGGCGCACCGCGGAGCGCGTCGACGCCCAGATGCGCGACTACCGGCGCGACCACGCGATCGCGCAGACCTGGCCGGCGGCGGAACGGATCCTCGTGTGCCTGAGCGGTAGCCCGCTGGCGCCGCGCCTCGTCCGGGCCGGCCACCGGCTGGCGCGGCGGCTGGGGGCGGAATGGGTGGTGCTGCACGTCGAGGCCGCGGGCTACGCCCCGGAGGCGCAGATCGCCCAGGACCAGGCGGCCCAGGCGCTGCGCCTCGCCGATCGGCTGGGGGCCGAGACCGTGGTGCTGGCGGGCGACGACGTGGCGGCGCAGATCCTGGACTACGCCCGCGTGCGCAACGTGTCGCAGATCGTCCTCGGCAAGCCCGAGCGGCCGCGCTGGCGCGAGGCGCTGTTCGGCTCGATCGTCGACGACGTCGTCCGCGGCAGCGGGACCATCGACGTGCACGTGATCACGGCCGAGGCGGGCGACGATGTCCCGGCCGCGCCGCTGCAGCTGCAGACGACCAGCCGATGGCCGGGCTACGTGCGGGCCATCGGCGTCGTGGCGCTCGCCACGCTGGCGGCGTGGCCCATGTTCGGCCGCCTGGCCGAGGCGAACCTTGTCATGGTCTACCTCCTGGCGGTCGTGGCCGTGGCGCGCCGTGAGGGCCGCGGGCCGTCGACGCTGGCGGTCGTCTTGAGCGTCGCCGCGTTCGATTACTTCTTCGTGGCGCCCCAGCTGACCCTCTCGGTGGCCGATACCGAGTACTTCGTCCTCTTTGTGGGCATGCTGGTGGTCGGGCTGATCATCAGCACGTTGACCACCCGCCTGCGGCGCCAGGCGGCGGCGGCGCGCGCGCGCGAGCGCCGGTCGGCCGCGCTGTATGGCCTCACCCGCGACCTCGCCCAGGTGCGCGGCCTCGACGGCCTCCTGGCGGCCTCGGTGGGGCACATCCACGCCGTGTTCGGCCGCGGCGTCGCGGTCCTCTTGCCCGGCGACGACGGGCGACCGGCGGTGCGCGCGGCGCGCCCCGCGCCGTTCGACCTGCCGCCCGACGAGCTCGGCGTGGCGGGGTGGGTCCTCGAGCGCGGCCGGCCGGCGGGCATCGGCACGGCGACGCTGCCCGGCGCCGACGCGCTGTACCTGCCGCTGGCGGTGGGCGAGCGCATCCTCGGCGTCCTGGCCGTCAGGCCGCACCGGGCGGCGGATGTCCAATCGCCCGAGCAGCTCCACCTGCTCGAGACGTTCGCCAGCCTGACGGCGCAGGCCATCGCCCGGGCCCAGGCGTCGGACGAAGCGGCCCGGGCGCGCGTCGAGGCCGAGTCCGAGCGGCTGCGCGGCACGCTCCTCGGCTCGATCTCGCACGACCTCCGGACGCCGCTGGCGGCGATCTCGGGCAGCGCCGAGGCGCTCCTGCGCGACGGGGCGGCCATGGACGCGCGCACCCGGGCGGACCTGCTCGGCGCCATCCATCAGCAATCCCTCCACCTCGGGCGGCTGGTCGCGAACCTCCTGGACATGACGCGCCTCGAGGCGGGCAGCATGCCGCTCCGGTCGGAACGCCAGTCCGTCGAGGAGATCGTCGGCGGGGCGCTGGCGCGCCTCGAGGCGCTGCTCGGCGACACGCCGGTGACGGTCGACCTCCCGGCGGACCTGCCGCTCGTGCCGTGCGACGCCGTCCTCGTCGAGCAGGTGCTGTTCAACCTGATCGAGAACGCGCTCAAGCACACGCCGGCGGGCACGCCGATCGACGTCGCCGCTCGCGCGATGCCCGGCGCCGTCGTGGTCGAGGTGGCGGACCGGGGGCCGGGGCTGCCGGACGGCGCCGGTGAGCGGGTGTTCGAGAAGTTCTTCCGCGGCGCTCCCGGCCGGGCCACGGCCGGCGCCGGCCTCGGCCTGGCGATCTGCCGGGCGATCGTCGAGGCGCACGGCGGCTGGATCGCCGCCGCCGGCCGGCCGGGCGGCGGCGCGGTGTTCCGGTTCGGGCTGCCGCTCGCCGAGGGCGGGGAGGTGCGGGCATGAGCGACGCGGGCGCCGGGCCGAAGGTGCTGGTCATCGAGGACGACCCCGCGATCCGGCGGTTCCTGCGCGCGACGCTCGCGCAACGGGGCTATCGGCCGATCGAGGCCGCGGACGGCGCGGACGGGCTGGCGCAGGCGGCCGAGCACCTGCCGGACGTCGTGATCCTCGACCTCGGCCTGCCCGACGTGGACGGGATCGAGGTCATCCGGCGCCTGCGCGCGTGGAGCCCGGTGCCGATCGTCGTCGTGTCGGCACGCGGGCAGGAGCGCGACAAGGTCGAGGCGCTGGACCTGGGCGCCGACGACTACCTGACCAAGCCGTTCGGGGTCGACGAGCTGGCGGCGCGGATGCGGGTGGCGCTGCGCCACGCGCACGATGCGGGCGACGGGGATGGGTCCCCCGACTTCGAGGTGGGCGACCTGCGGGTGGACCGCGCGCACCGGCGGGTGTTCGTGCGGGGCGCCGAGGTTCACCTCACCCCGATCGAGCACCGGCTGCTCGACTTCCTGGTGCGGCACGCCGGCAAGGTGGTGACACACCGGCAGCTCTTGCGCGAGGGCTGGGGGCCGGGCTACGAGGCCGAGACCCACTACGTGCGGCTGTTCATGGGCCAGCTGCGCCGCAAGCTCGAGGCCGACCCGGCTCGGCCGCGCTACCTGCGGACCGAGCCGGGGGTGGGGTATCGCCTGATGGTGGAGTGAGCGCTCAGCCGGCGGCGGGCGGGGCGGCCGCGACCCGCCGCCGCAGCGTGGCCATCTCGATGGCCGCGACGGCGGCCTCGGCGCCCTTGTTCCCGCCCTTGATGCCGGCGCGTTCGAGCGCCTGGTCGGCGGTGTCGGTGGTCAGGATGCCGGCGGTGACCGGGACGCCGGTGTCGCGCGCGACGGCGGCGGCGCCATGCATGGCGGCGGCCGCGATGTGGTCGAAGTGCGGGGTGGCCCCGCGGATGACGGCGCCGAGGCACACGACGGCGTCGTAGCGTCCGGAGCCGGCCAGCCAGCGGGCGGCCACGGGGATCTCGAAGCTCCCCGGCACCCATGCCACGTCGACGTCGGCGTCGGCGACGCCGTGCCGGCGCAGCGCGTCGGTGGCGCCGCCGAGCAGGGCGCGGGTGACGAGCTCGTTCCAGCGGGCGACGACGATGGCCACCCGCAGCCCGTCGCCGGCGACCGAGCCTTCGAAGATCATCGGCCGTGCCCCGCCCGGCGGCCGCCGGAAGCGTCGACGCGCGTGGATCGGTTGTTGGCGACGATCTCCAGCGCCGGCCCGGCGTCCGCCGCGTCGGCCACGTCGCCCAGCCAATGCCCCAGCCGCTCGCGCTTGGTGGCCAGGTAGCGCGCGTTCTCGGCGCGGGCCGGCATGACCAGCGGGACGCGCTCGACGACGGCGACGCCCCAGTCGGCGACGCCGTCGACCTTGGCGGGGTTGTTGGTGAGCAGGCGCGCCTGCTTGACGCCCAGCGCCGCCAGGATGGCGGCCGCCACGCCGTAGTCGCGCTGGTCGGCCGGGAAGCCGAGCTGGTGGTTGGCCGCGACGGTGTCCAGGCCGGTGTCCTGCAGCGCGTAGGCGCGGATCTTGTTGGCCAGCCCGATGCCGCGGCCTTCCTGGCGCAGGTAGACGACGACGCCGGCGCCCTCGCGGGCGATGGCCGCCAGCGCCGCGTCGAGCTGCTCGCCACAATCGCACCGCCGCGAGCCGAACACGTCGCCGGTCAGGCACTCGGAGTGCACGCGGACGAGGGTGGGTCGGCCATCGGCGGCCGGATCGCCCAGCGCCAGCGCCAGGTGCGTCGCGCCGTCGGGCGTCGCGAACGCGGTCACGCTGAACAGCCCATGCGCGGTCGGGAGCCGGGCCGGCGCCGAGGCGTCGAGCATGACGCCGGTGGCGCGCCGGAACGCGATCAGCGTCTCGATGGCCAGCACCTTCAGGCCGTGCGCGGCGGCGAAGCGGGCCAGGGTCTCGCCGCGGGCCATCGTGCCGTCGTCGGCCAGGATCTCGCACAGCACGCCGGCGGGCGCCAGGCCGGCCAGGCGGGCGAGGTCGACGGCGGCCTCGGTGTGCCCGGGCCGCTCGAGCACGCCGCCGGGCGCCGCGGCGAGCGGGAAGATGTGGCCGGGGCGCGCGAAGTCCGCGGCCTGGGCGCCGGGGGCGGCCAGCTTGCGGATCGTGGTGGCGCGCTCGAAGGCCGACACGCCGGTGGTGAGGCCCTCGACGGCGTCGACCGTCACCGTGAACGCGGTGGCGTACGGGGCGGTGTTGACGTTCACCATCTGGGGCAGCTCGAGCTCGGTCAGGCGCGCCGGCAGCATCGGCACGCACACCAGGCCGCGCCCGGCGCGCGTCATGAAGTTGATGGCGTCGGGCGTGGCGCGCTCGGCGGCCATGATGAGGTCGCCCTCGTTCTCGCGGTTGGCGTGGTCGGTGACCACGATCATGCGGCCGGCGCGGATCTCGTCCAGCGCCTCGGGGACGGTGCACCAGTTCATGCGTCTGCCTCCAGGACTGCGGTGGGACGGGCGCCGGCGGCGACCGGGCCGCCGGCGAGGAGCTGCTCGACGTACTTGCCGAGGATGTCGGGCTCGAGGTTGACCCGCGTGCCGGCGCGGTAGGCGCCGGCCGTGGTGTGGGCCAGGGTGTGGGGGATGTAGGCGACGCGGAAGCCCGCGCCGTCGCGGTCGACGACGGTCAGGCTGACGCCGTCGATGGCGACGAACCCCTTTGGGACGACATAACGCAGGACATCGGATGGCGCGGTGAAGCGGACGAGCGTCGACGCGCCCTCGGCGAGGAGGTTCTCGACCACCCCGCACGCGTCGACATGGCCCTGGACGATGTGCCCGCCGAAGCGCCCGCCCGCGGCCAAGGCGCGCTCGAGGTTGACCGGGTCGCCGGGGCGGAGGTCGCCGAGGTTCGTGCGGCGCAGGGTCTCGGGCACGAGTTCGACGGTGAAGCCGTCCGGCCCGACGGCGACGGCGGTCAAGCAGGCGCCGTTGACGGCGATGCTGTCGCCGACGCGGCTGTCGGCCACGACGACCCGCGCGTCGATCGCGACGACCGCGAGCGCGTCGCGGCGGGATACCGCGGCGACGCGGCCGACTTCTTCGACGATGCCTGTGAACACACGCAGTCCCTCTCGATGTCCGGGCTCAGGGCCGATCGCTGAAGCTTAAGCGCTTGGCAAGCGGCGCGGCATGGGCGCGCCGCGCCGTGCGCGGGGCATTGGCCGCGGCTGTCGGCCGGGTGACCGCGCCCTCGACCGCGACGTCCTCGCCGACGAGCTCGATGGTCACGTCGGCCAGCCGCGCGGTCTGTGCCATCGTGGGCACGCCCCCGCCACCGATCGGGCCCGGCGCCGCCGCGCCGCCAACGAGCTTGGGGGCGACGAAGGCGCACACCCGATCCGCGAGGCCCTCGTCCAAGAAGGCGCCGTGGACGGCGGCGCCGCCTTCGACCAGCAGGTCGAGGACGCCGCGCTCGCCGAGGCGATCCAGCAGCGGACCCAGCGCCACCCGCCCGTCCGGCGCGGCGGGCAGCCGGACGACCTCGACGCCGCGCGCGGCGAGCGCCGCGGCGTGCGGCGCCGGCACGTCGACGCATGCCAGCAGCGTCTGGCCGGGGAGGTCGGGGTCGAACACGCGGGCGCGCAAGGGGACGCGCCCATGGCTGTCGAGGATGACGCGGAGGGGATGGTGAACCTCGCCCGCGGCGGTCGACTCGGGGGGCGGGCCGTCGATGCGCGTCGTCAGCCGCGGGTCGTCGGCGACGACCGTGCCGGCGCCGACGAGGATGGCGTCGGCGGCGTCGCGCATGATGTGCACCCGGCGGCGGCTGGCCGGCCCGCTGATCCAGCGGCTGTCGCCGGCGCGGGTGGCGATGCGGCCGTCGAGCGTCATGGCGTACTTGAGCGTGACGAGCGGGCGGCCGGTGGCGATCCAGCGCGCGAAGGGCGCGACACGGCGGCGCGCGGGGGCGGCGCCGGCGCCCTCGATCACCTCGACGCCGGCAGCCCGCAAGGCGGCGGCGCCGCCGCCGTTGACGCGGGGGTTGGGATCGCGCACGGCGAAGTGCACGCGGGCGATGCCGGCGGCGGCGATGGCGTCGGTGCACGGGGGGGTGCGGCCGTGGTGGCAGCACGGCTCGAGGGTGACGTAAAGCGTGGCGCCGCGCGCGGCCGGCCCGGCCTGGCGCAGGGCGACGACCTCGGCGTGCGGCCCGCCGGGCGGCTGGGTGAAGCCTTCGCCGACGACGGCGCCGTCCCGCACGACGACGGCCCCGACGGGCGGGTTGGGGCTGACGCGGCCGGCGGCCCGGCCGGCCAGCGCCAGCGCGCGGGCCATGTGGGCCTCGGCGATGGGATCGGCCGGCGCGGCAGGGGGATCAGCCGACGTGGCGACGCGATCGCCGGCACTGGACCTGGCGGCGGGATCGGCCGGCGTGACGGGGATGCCGACGGATCCGCCCGGTTCGGCGGCGCGCTCGATGGGTGGCGGCTTCGACAATGAACAATGCCCTCCAGACCAACCGTCTGCAGGGCAACACGAAACCGCGCGCCCAGGCAAGCGCCCGGCGCGGCCGTGCACGCGGAAAGGACACGGGGATCGACGCCGGCGACGGGCATACTCAATGCCCAGCCGCACGGAGCAGAACCCGCAGCCCCCGACCGCACCTTCTTTCATCCGGACTATACCGTCGGCCCCGGCTTCTCACCGGATCGTGCGCCTCGCGGCGCTCGCGGGCTCGGGGGACATCCCCCACACCGCCGATCGGGAATTGGCGCGTGCGCGCCTCACCCTGCCCTGAAGGTTGGTTTGCGATATGCGGTTGACGGCGGGAAGTATAGCACCGGGGGCGGGGACAGCCTTTTCGAAGCAGGGCGCCGTTCGACCCGCACGGTGTCAAGGCCGCAGCGCCTCGGTTCGATCTCACCCCACGTCGACGATCGCCCGCATCCACGGCCGGTGCTCGGCGTAGTGCTCGAAGCTGTTGCCGGCCAGCCGGCCGACGATGGGGTCGGTGATCGGCGAGCCCGGCTGGAAGTCGGAATACGGCCGCAAGAGGTCGGTGTTGGACAGGGCGGCGACGCGGCCGCGGAACTCGTTGTGGGCGTTCCGCAGGTCCGACATGACGCTGACCAGGGGCCGGTGCTGGTGCTGGCGCCGGATCGCCTCGTTGATGATGTCGCCGTCGCCGCTGTTCCAGGTGGCCTCGTCGAGGCCCATGCGCGGGATGCGCGGCGCGCCGGTCAGGACGGCGTTCATGCCGTCGAGCCAGACGAAGAGGTGCGCGGCGTGGTCTTTCACGGTCCAGCCGGCGGCGTCGGTGGGGCCGGTCATCTGGGCATCGGTGTAGCCGGCGATGTCGGCGACGAGGTCGGACCACGCGGCGTCGAGGCGCCGCAGGAACTCGGGGATCGTGATGTCCGATGCGGGGTCCATGCGTCGATCTCCATGGGGTGGGGAGAGTGGGTGCGGCCGGGCAGACGAGGCGGTCGCTGACCGGCGATGATAGCGCAGCGCGCGCCTTGGGTGCGACCTGTGGCCGGCCTATGGGATGGTGCGAACGATGCTGGCCTTCAACGGAATCTACCCGCAACGGAACCTATCCGCCGCGGCCGGCGTTGGAATACCATCCGGCGGATCGCCTGGCATCACCCCGAGGGTGCATCGGGGGCATCGGAGGCGATGACCGTTGGCCGGACGATTGGGTGCAATGACCCCAGGGTGCTTGGCGAAGGACTGATGGGTACTGATGTCGGGTACCCATGAGGACTGCTGTCGGGTTCCCCAGGGGTCCTGGTCGACGAATACAGGCAATCCTGCCCGGGTACCGGCAGGCCGCTGTAGAATCAGCCGGGCGCTCCGCCCATCCCATCTGCCACGCTCCCCGTTTCATCCGCCAGCCGTTGCTCCGCGAGGCCCCCATGCCCATCGACATCCGCCGCCTCTCCGCCGCCGACGCCCACGTCCTCGACGACCTCGACCCCGACGTCTTCGACGACCCGCTCGACCCCGCCGCCACCACCGCGTTCCTCGCCGATCCGCGCCACCACCTCGTCGTGGCGCTCGACGCGGGCCGCGTCGTCGGCTTCGTCTCGGCCGTGCACTACCTCCACCCCGACAAGGCCCGGCCCGAGCTGTGGATCAACGAGGTCGGCGTGGCCGCCACGCACCACGGCCAGGGCATCGGCAAGGGCCTGCTGCGGGCGGCGCTCGCCATCGGCCGAGATCTCGGCTGCGAAACGGCCTGGGTGCTGACCGATCGGTCCAACGCGCCCGCGCTGCGCCTCTACGCGTCCGCCGGCGGCGCCGAATCGCCCGACGACGTCGTGATGTTCGAGTATGCGCTCGGTGCTCCCGGTGCCGAGCAGCCCCCCGAAGACCCGCGCCCCGACTTCCTGGCGCTGTGGGACTTCCGCGACCCCGCCGCCAGCGAGGTCCGCTTCCGCGCGGCGCTCGACACCCTGCGGCCCACCGGCGATCGGTCGCGCATCGCCCAGCTCCTGTCGCAGATCGCCCGCACGCAAGGGCTGCGGCGCGACTTCGACGCCGCCCGGCGGACCCTCGACGAGGCCGAGGCGCTCCTGGCCGGGCATGACCTGCCCGTGGCGCGCCTGCGCTGCCAGCTCGAGCGCGGCCGGACCTTCGACAGCCCCGTTCACCCGGCCGATGCCAAGGACACCACCGCCGCCCGCCGCTGCTTCCTGCAGGTGTTCGAGGACGGTCAGCGCCTCGGGATTCACGGGCTGGCCATGGACGCCGCGCACATGCTCGGCATCGTCGAGCCGCCGGACGCGGCGCTGGACTGGAACCGGCGCGCCATCGCGCTCGCCGAGGCCTCGCCGGACCCCGACGCCCAGGCCTGGCTGGGCTCGCTCTACAACAACACCGGCTGGGCGTACCACGAACGCGGCGACTTCGCCACGGCGCTGGCCCTCTTCGAGAAGGCCCGCGACTGGCGCGCCGCGCGGGGCGTCGCCGGCCCGCTGCGCATCGCCCGGTGGTGTGTCGCGCGCTGCCTGCGGTCCCTGGGCCGGCTCGACGAGGCCTTGGCCATTCAGCGCGACCTCGTCGCCGCGTACGCCGCGGCCGGCGAGGAGGAGGTGGGCTACGCCGCCGAGGAGATCGGCGAGTGCTTGCTCGCCCTGGGGCGGGCGGACGAGGCGCGGCCGTGGTTCGCACGGGCCTTCACGCAGCTCTCCGCCCATGAGGCCTGGCTGCTCGACGCCGAGCCCGCGCGGATGGCGCGGCTGGAGGCATTGGGGGCGCCGGGAGGCGTCTGAGGCCGACGATCACAAGTCAAGGGTTGGCGGAGGCGGTCAACCGTGTCATCCTGGTCGGCGGGTAGGGGGGCCAAAGTCGCCCCGCTGACCACTTGACCCCGCGGCCGGGCCCTAAACTTGTCACCGATGGACTGATGCCAGGCGGTCTCGTTGGGCGCGTGGGGGGCAGGCGCTCCGGCGACGGTGATGCAAGCTTGCCCGCGGCCCCAGGATGTCGGCGGTCCCAGGCTGTTCGGTCACGCCCTCGATCGCCCGATCGTATAGCAGTCGAGTCCCGCCCAGCCCGTCGGATGATACCGGATGGAGGTGCCCGCATGCCCCGCCCCGCCCGCCTGGCCGCCTGGCCCCGCGCGCTCACCCTCGCCCTTGCCATCGCCCTGACGCTGTGGGTCGTCCCCCACCCCGCCGGCGCGCAGTCGTCGCCGCTCACCGTGGTCGGGCAGATCGGCGGCGTCACCGACGCCGTGGCCGTCGCGCCGCCGCACGCGTTCATCGGCGTCGGCCCGCGCGTGGTCGTGCTGGACGTGCGCGACCCAACCCGCCCGGTAGCCATCGCCGAGAGCCCCGTCCTCCCGGGCATCGTCGTCGACGTCGGGCTGTACGACCACCATGTCATCGCCCACCTGCGTTCGCCGCGCCTGGGGCCCGGGCGCCTGGCCGTGATCGACATCGCCAAGCCCGAGCTGCCGCTCTGGATCGCCACGGTTGCCGTGGCCTACAACCACCGGCTCACGGTCGCCGGGAGCCGGGCGTACCTTGCGGGCGCCGGCAGCGGCCTGCAGGTCGTCGATCTGACGGACCCGCGCGCCCCGCGCGTGCTGACCCCGGACCCCGCGCTCGTCGGCAGCGAGATCGCGGTGGCCGGCGACGTGGGCGTCCTCGGTGGAGCCGACCTCCGGGTGCTCGACCTGGCCGACCCATCGGCCCCGACCATCGCCGGCAGC
>CAYQBA010000092.1:0-1916 GCA_964415605.1 uncultured Anaerolineales bacterium
CCGTCCTCGATGATGAACCCCCCGATCATGATCTTGTCCCCGACGTCCACGTGGCTCCGCGTCGAGATGTTCTTCAGCCAGCCCGCGCCCCCGATCTCCACCTCGCCGTGCGCTGGCGTGGCGCCGATCAGGAGGCCGTCGGGCAGCGTGTCGTCGACGAGCCTGAAGCCGTCGACCTGCACCGGGCTCTTGCCGTCGCGCTTGCCGCGGAAGGTCACGGTGGCGAGGACGCCGGTGCCGTTGCGTGCCGTCGCCGGTCGGGTCTGGGTGACCGCGATGCGCACGCGGCCGAGCGTGTTGTCCGCCTCGTTCTTGAGCGTGAACAGGTTCACCGGGTCAAACAACGCGCCGATCGCGGACTGGACGCCGGCTTCGCCGGCGCTGGCATCCACGACCTCGACCACGGACGGGTCGAACGACAGGGTCACCTCCGCCGCGTAGAGCCGCGTGACGTCGGCGACGACGATGTCGATGGGGATGTCGACGCCCATCGGCGCCTGCTTGAACGACGGCTGGACCCGCACGGCCGCGGCCTGGGCGACGTGATCCAGGCGGTCGACACCGTCCACGGGCCGCCCGGCGGCGGGGACCAGGCGGTCGACGCCGCCGCCGGTCCGCGCGGCGCCGGCGGGGACCGGCCGAGCCGGCACGCTTCGATCGGTCGCAGATGCACCGATGCCCGTCGCGCCCGAGCGCTCCCGGCGCCCTGGCTCACGCGTCGACCCGGCGGCGAGCGGGTTTGTCGACCAGTCGGTCGGCGCGGTGCGGTCGTAGTTGTACTGAACCCCCGCAATGTCCCGGATGTCGATGTTGCCGTCCCTGGTGATGTCGGCCGCTTCGAGCCACAGCCCCGGCGGCGCGCCGGACCGCGCGAGGTCGAACCGGATGCCGATGGTCCGGGCGTCGAGCAGGTCGACCACGTCGTTTTGATCGAGGTCGCCCGACAGGAGCTTCAGGTCGGGCAGGACGACGGTGCCGCCCGCGCGCGCCGGCGCCTCCGACAGGCGCCGCTCGGTGCGGAGATAGCTCGGGTGACGCACGGTCAGCAGGTCGCCCAGTCGCACGCCGCTCAGCTCGAAGCCGCCCTCGGCATCCGTGGCGGCGCAGAGCTGGCCGACGCACGCCTGCGCGCCGGCGTCGTTTCCGCGTCGCTCGAGGTCGATGCGCCCGCGCACGGTGAACGGCACGTCGCCGGGTCTGGGCTCGACCTCGAAGTCGCAGGTCGACGTGGCGCTCGGGCTGGTCGACGTGCCTTCGAAGAGGCTGCCGACAAGCTGCCGCCCGCCCGGCTGGCCCTGCAGCAGACGCGTGGTCCGGCGCTCTTCGCCGGCACGGGCCTGCGTGCGGTGGATCGTCTCGCGCGCCGGCAGCTCGAGGATCTCGACGGTGCCGGCGCGGTCGGCGAGCATCCGGATGTCGAGCGTCTCGCCGAGCGTGTACACCCGGTCGCAGCCGGTCGCGATCCACACGCGGAGGGTCGCCGGCGGGGTGGCCGTGGGCGTGTGGGTGGGCGTGAGCGTCGGGCTGGGCGTCGCCGTCTCGGTGGCCGTCGGCGAGGGCGTGTACGTCACGGTCGCCGTCGACGAGCCGGTGGGGGACGGGGTCGGCGTGACGGCGAAGAACCGACACTCCGCCGTGGCGATCGGGGCGCCGGTGCGGTCGCGGTACAGCTCGGCGGCCAGCCTGCGATCGTAGGTGCCGTCGACGATCGTCAGCGGGACAGTGCCCTGCCCGGGCGGGACGACATCCGAGAGCACCGTGAAGTTGCGGGGCTGCTCGACGATCCGCAAGGGATTGCCGGCGGTGTCGGTGTCGTAGAGGACGTTGACGGTGTGGCCGACCACTTGCTCGGTCAGGCAGCCAGCCTCGAGGCTGACGCTGAGCCGCGGCGTCGGCGTGGGCGTTGGCGTGCGCGT
>CAYQBA010000092.1:2016-19254 GCA_964415605.1 uncultured Anaerolineales bacterium
GTGCGCGTCGGCGTATGGGTCGGAGGCTCCACGATCGAGAACGGGCACTCGCTTGAGACGGTCGTGCCGCCGGCGGTGAAGCGCGCTTCGTAGGCCCAGTCGCCGATGGGGCCAGCGGTGTGGTCGCGGACGAGCAGCTGGTAAACGCCAGCCTGTGTGACGCTGTTGTTGAGCGACACCGGCACGTTCCCTGGCTGCCGGTACACCGACACCGTCCCCGGCGTGTTGACGCTGACGAACACGGTGCGCGCGACGGGCATCGCGTTCTGGGGAAACGCCTCGCCGCAGCGGCCTTCGATGTTGATCGACACCTGCGGGGCGACAGTCGTGTAGGTGATCTCGAGCTTCGGGCGGTAGCTGCTGGATGTGTGGTCCTGGCTGAAGAAGAAGCGATACTCGTTCGTCGAGCCGTCGTCGGTGAGCACCAGGCCGTAGTTGGGGTTGGTGCCGGCCACCCACTCGCGAACCAACGTGCTGAGGTCGAGGTCTACCGGCACCTGTTCTCCAGACGGGACTTGGACGGAGGCGTAGATCGGGTTGGTCGCGCCGCGCGGCACGATCGAGCGCGGGCATGACCACGGGTCGGTGAGGCGGCGGACGCGCATCGGCATGGGGGGCGGGTTTTGGTCGTGTTCATCCCGGTGAGGCACCATGCTGGCTGGTGACCCGGCGCCATCGTCGCCCACCGGAATCCAACCGGTGTAGATGCGCAGCCGAGCCTGGCTGATGGTTGCCCCGGCCGGGATACCCGAAACGTCGAACCGCATGATGGCACGAAAGCGGGTGCTGACCCTGCCGGGACTGTTCCAGCCCACGTCGAGCCAGGGTCCAAGGCAGTTGGACGACAATGGGGCCGGCGTGGGCGTACCGCTCGAGCCAAACGTCAGCGTGTAGTTGTCGTCGTACTGCGGCGACAACGTGACGACGGCCTGCACGCCATCGACCCCCTCAACCGGTCGTCCGTCGGCAGGCGCGCGCGCGGAGTCCTCTGCGCCCCGCGGCTCTGGAACAGCCGTCGCGACGAGTTCGAGCGACGTCGAGTCGGCCGATTCCTGATGAACGGGCCGTGCCTCGGCCCGCTGGGGGTGGCGGTCAATGCTGACGACGTGCGCCGCCGTGGCCGCGCACGCGAAGACCAGCGCCAGGGACACACCTGGGCGCAACGAAGAGCGAGTCGTCATCGCCATCCTCCTGGTTCCACACGGGCCGGCAGCAGCCGCGGGTCTCCCCGACCTGTGGGGGACCGCGCGCTCGCGCGCCGTCGACGACGCCACGGCGCAGCCCGGCGGCCCGCGGGCACCGCTCACGACGGCGGCGCTCCTCTCGCCAACCCTTGGCGAGCGGAGTCAACTGCGCCCCAGTGTGCCACCTACCCGTCCGGAAGTCCTGAGCCCGACCTGAGATCATCCTGAGGTCCGGGGCACGGCGCGCACGCTCGACGGCGCGACACCTTGGGGATAGGCGGTGGGGAGTATCGAAGCCGCGCTAATCCCGGCGGTCACGCCGTCGGACCGATGCGCCGCGAACGCGAGGCACTGTGAGGCGCGATCAGACTGGCGGCAGATCACCCTGCAAGCGCGCCAGCTCACCGTCGACCTCATCGAGCCTGGCCCGCGCCACCGCGTCGAGGCCAGCGGGCCTCGCACCATCGGGCAGCGCCAGCACCGCCGCGCACCAGGCGCGGCCTTCGGTGAAACGCCCGGCGAGGGCCCAATAGCGGCTGAGGGCGCGGACCATGCGCGCGGCGCGCGGGCCATCCGCTCGATCGACCCAGTGGCGCAGAGCCACCGACAAGTTGCCGTGTTCGAGAGCGACCTGGTCCAGCCAGACCGCCTGGGCCATCCCGTCCTGCGTTCGGGCAAACCTCTCGGCCCAAGCGAGGTACCACTCGGCATGGCGTTCGGCGATGCGGTCCCATGCGTCGGCCGCCCGCAGTCGATCCAGGGCAAACGCACGGATCGGTCCGAGCAGCCGGTAGCGCGGCAGCCGCGCCTGCTCGTCCGGCCTCACGACCAGCGACTTGTCCGCCAACGACGCGATCCGGTCGAGGAGGTCGATGGCCATATCCGGCGACCCGGCGCTGTCATCGTCGACGCCGTGTGGCGCTCCGGTAGGATCGACCTCGCCAGACACGTCGTCTTGGTTGGCTCTGTCGCCGGCATCGATCCTGATGGCAGCCGCCGCCGCCAGGGTGAATCCACCTGCGAACACCGCGAGCCGCAACAGGAGGTCCCGCTCGTCCGGCCGAAGCAGGACGAAGCTCCAGCCCACGGCGGCCTCGATCGTGCGGTGATGGGGCGTCGAGATCTGTCCGTCCTGCCGAAGTTGGTAGAGCCGGACCGCAAGGCCACCCGCGATCTGGTCGACGGGCAGGATCCGCGCTCGAGCTGCTGCCAGCTCCAACGCAAGCGGTAGACCGTCGAGGTCTCGGCAGATCCGGACCACCGCAAGTGCCACCGCGGGTGTCAGCGTGAACTCCGGCTGAACGCATCGTACGCGATCGACGAAGAGCTGAACCGCGGGCACCGTGGCCAGCCGCGCAGGATCGCGCGCGGCATCGGGCGCAGGCACATCCAGGGGTTGAAGCAGCCAGACATGCTCACCCGGAACGCGCACCGCTTCGCGGCTCGTCATCATTGTGCGGATGGACCGACAACGACGGGTGATCGCGTCGACCAACGCTCGGCACGCGTCGAGAACCTGCTCGCAGTTGTCGAGCACCACCAGCCCGGTCCGCATCTCGATGCGGCGCAAGACCGCCTCGCGCAGCGTCGTGCCGGCTGGCTCTGCCACGCCGACCGCGCTGGCGATGGCGTGGTCGATCTCAGCCGACGAGCTCACGGATGCCAGCGGCACATACCACACTCTGCCCTCGAACCGTCCGGTGAGCCTGCGCGCAACCTCGAGCGCCAGCCGCGTCTTGCCGACCCCGCCCGCGCCGACGATCGACAGGCAAGCGCTTGCGTCCAAGGCGCCGGCGATGCCGTCGACGTCCGCCTCGCGCCCGAAGACGGCCGTGGCGGGCAACGGCAACCACGGCGGCACCTGGCCGCAGGTGGGCGTCTCGATACGGCCGATGAGCCGCTCGATCGCCGCTTGCAGGCGGCCGGCATCGAGCCCGGAATGGGACGCCTGGCCCAAATGGCGCGCCGCCATGGCGGCCGCCCAAAAAGCCGTCCGCTGCGCCGTCGCATCGAGGTTGCGGTAGCGGCTGGCGCCGAGCAGGTAGGCCACCAGGCCGGCATGGTACTCGGACCAATCGCCCGGGCGATACAACAGCGGGGCGGCACGCCGCCGAATCAAGAGCAGCATCAGCCGCACCCGATCGAGGGGGTCTGGGGCGGATGCCAGATCGCTCGCACGCCCCTCGGCCGCTGGCTCACCCGGCCGCGATGCCTCCTGCACCGAATGCAGCAGGTCGCACACCGCCTCGGGCGGGCAGCCGGATTCCGCCAGGACGTCCGGCACAAGCAACGTGACGACGCTGGTCTCCAACCGCAAGAGATCATGCAACACGTCGTCACATCGGCTCTGCGCGAAGTCGACGATCCGAACCGTCCGCGCCTCGGGATCGACGAGCACGTTCTCGAGGTTCAGGTCGCCGTGGACCGTCCCGACGTTGGCCGGGCGGACGCCATGAATGAGCGCCTCCAACACGATCAGCGGGTTGGGAAGCACGCGCGCATCCGGCCGGCCGGCATCCACCGTCGCCCCCGCCAGGTCGACCCGCGGACCGAGCGCTCCTCGCAGCAAACGGGTCAGGATCGTCGCGCGCGTGCCAACCACCGTCCCCTCCAGACCGTCCGGCACTGGCTGCCCAACATCGAAGGCACCCACCGTGTCCGTCGCAATGCGCAGCCGGTAGGAAGAGCTTGGTGTCGAATCATCGACAGGGCGGTCGAGGGTCACCATGCCGGCGTCTGCCCGTACCTCGGAGACGACGAAGCCTTCGATACGGACGGCGTCGCCGATCAGCGACGCGCGATCGGGGGGCGTTGCGGCATGGATCAGCGTCCGCGGCGTCGTCGGGCCGATGCCTCCCACCCGGATCACCGCGTTGACGGGCAGCACACGGTCGAACGCGCTGCCGAACGGACGGGACGGGCCGGGCGCGGCATTATCCCACAGGCACGACAGGTGGACGAAGAGCCGATGCTCGATCACCTGCCACAGGTCCTCCGATGAGGCCGTTCTCGCAAACCGGTTCAAGCTCTCGAACGCGAACACGCCGCCGCCGACCAGATCGTAGCGCAGGCCAGACCAGCCGTCGGGCGCATGAACCGGGTCGCCCCAGATCTCTGGAATCCCGGAGAGGTGGTCGCGAATGAAGGCGCGGTAGGCGCGCGCCTCCTGCGCGATCACGTCGGTCGGGCCGATCTTGACCACCGCCGGCAGGTGGCCGACGCTGCTGGCACGGTGCGCGACGACACGGAACACGCGGCAGCCGCTGAACCCACCGGTCAGCTCGCGGTCCACGACGATGCGCGCATGGCGGGGGAACATGGCGCGGAGGACTTCCTCGACGGCGAGGGGCACGTCGACGCCACCCGGACGTTCAATCCGCAGGCCCGCGCCGGACGCCTTCAAACGATTGCCCCTCCGCCGTCTGCTGAGAGCCCCTCACTCATCATACAGCACCGTCGTCTCCTCGTAGATCCGGATCTCGCGCGACTGCAGCTTGTGGCGGGTCCATTCCGCGAGCCAGCGGTTCTTTTCGGAGAGCTGTGTGTCGCTCCACAGGAACGCCAGCTCGGTGTTGGCGCGCAGCGCGCGGTGCGGGATCAGGTGACGGGTGATGCCCGTCGGCAGCTTGAGGTCGCGACGCGCGAGGTCGACGATGTCGGCCGGCCGGTACGTCGGAAACACGACCAACCCCGCGATGTCGTCGTAGAACGGCGCCAGCGCCGCCATGGCGTCGGTCTGGACGCGGTGGATGTTGGCACGGCCCTTGTACACCGCCACCGCCGCGCGCAGGAGCCGCGTCCGCTCCTCGAGCCCGTCGCCGGCGTCCGTCGCCCGCCCGCCGTCGAGCTCCAGCACGCGGTCGTCGGGCGTCACGAGGTAGGCGATGGCCGCCCCGGCCGCCAGCGCACGCCGGGCGTCCTCGAGGCCGGACGGTCGGACGACGAGGCCGTCGATCTCGCGGGTCGCGGCCAGCAGCCGCCCGCCGTCCGTGCCGGTGACGAGGTGGTACCACGTCTCGAGCACCACGCGGCCGTAGTCCACCACCTGCACGACCACGTCGGGCACGCCCAGCCTCCGCAGGGCGCTGACGCGGTTGGCGCCGTCCAGCACCACGAAGCGGTCCGCGTCCAACGGCGCCACGATCGGCGGGTTCTTGACCACCCCTTCGGCTTGCAGGCGCTGCGTCAGGGCCGAGATGCGGCGGTCGTCGGCCTCTTCGTGCAGGACGACGTCTGCCATGGCCACGACCCGCAGGTCCGGCAGGCCGATGCCGGCGCCCGTCACGCCCGGGCCGCCCGCTCGCGCTGCGTCAGGAAGTCGATGAGATCGATCTTGGTGATGACGGCGCCGATGTGCCCGTTCGTGCGCACCGCCGCGATGTTGCGGTCGGCGAAGAGGTGCCCCAGCGCCGCCAGCGTCGTGTCCGGGCGGACCTCGGCGATCCGGTCGCTGACCACCGGGGCAATCGTCGCCTCAGGGTCCCGGTCGTGCGCGGGGTCCAGCATGTACTGCAACAGCCCGCGCTCCGACACCGAGCCGACGAGGGCGCCGTCGCCGTCCAGCACCGGCACCTGGCTGATGTCGTGGTGCTTCATCAGCAGCACGACGTCCTGGATGCGCGCCGCGGGCGTCGTGGTGATGACCGGGCGCTCGCCGAGCGCGGCCAACAAATCCGCCACCACGCCCGGCGGACCGTCGTCGACCTCGAAGCCGTGCTCGCGCATCCAGTCGTCGTTGAACACCTTGCTGAGGTAGCGCGAACCCGAGTCCGGCAAGAGCACCACCACCACCGCATCCGGGCCGAGATCGCGCTCGCGGGCGTAGCGTAGCGCCCCGGCCACCGCCGCACCGCACGATCCCCCGCCGAAGATGCCCTCCTCGCGAACCAGGCGGCGCGCCAGCCCGAAGCACTCGGCGTCCGTCACCTGCACGACGTCGTCGATGACCCCGAAGTCCGTCGTCGTCGGCAGGAAGTCCTCGCCGAACCCCTCGACCAGGTAGCCCTGGGCCGGGCCGTGCGTTCCGGTGTAGAAGAGGTCGCGCAGGATCGAGCCAACCGGGTCGACGCCGACCACCTGCACCGCCGGGTTGCGCTCCTTGAGGTAGCGCCCCGTGCCAGAGATCGTGCCGCCCGTGCCCATGCAGCACACGAAGTGCGTCACCCGGCCGG
The DNA here is from genome assembly GCA_964415605.1 of uncultured Anaerolineales bacterium. GTDB lineage: Bacteria > Chloroflexota > Anaerolineae > Epilineales > Epilineaceae > UCB3. The sequence continues at coordinate 8,372 of CAYQBA010000092.1, forward strand.
CCGTCTGGTCCCAGATCTCCGGGCCGGTGGACCGGTAGTGGCTCTCGGGGTTGGCCGGGTTGTGGTACTGGTTGCCGAGGATGGCGCCCGGCGTCTCGCGCGCCAGGCGGTCGGCCACGGAGTAGTAGGAGCGCGGGTCGTCGGGCTCGACCGCGGTGGGGGTGATCACCACCCGGGCGCCGTAGGCCCGCAGGAGCCGGATCTTCTCGTCGGACATCTTGTCCGGCATCACGAAGATGGTCTTGTAGCCCCGCAGGGCCGCGACGATCGCGAGCCCGACGCCGGTGTTGCCGCTGGTGGGCTCGACGATGGTGCCACCCGGCCGCAGCCGACCCTCGCGCTCGGCCGCCTCGACGATGTTGAGGCCGATGCGATCCTTGACCGATCCGCCCGGGTTGAACGACTCGACCTTCACCAGGATGTCCGCCCGCACGCCGCGGGCCACGCCGTGCAGCCGCACGAGCGGCGTGCCCCCGATGGTCTCCACGATGTTGTCGCGCACGCCCGGCATCGCCAGCCGGACCATGCCACCTTCGCCCGCCTCGCCCATGTGCCCCTCCTTGGTCCGCGGCCATCACCCGCCCCTGGAATTCTACCACCCGCCCGGGATGGTGTTCAAGGCCGTTCGAGCACTCGGGCCCGGGGTGCTGGGACGGCCGCGCGACGGCTTGCCAGGCGTACAATTACCCACGCATGATGTCCACGAACGCCCCAGCTCGCCTCGCGCCCGCGACCACGCGGCGGTCCACGCCGCCACCGCGGCCGGCGGTCAGCGCCGCATGACTCCCAGCGAGTACACGACGCTCGCCCGGGTCGAAGCCTCCCACTGGTGGTACACCGGCATGCGGCGGATCGCCGAGGAAATGCTGCGCGGGATCGACCTGCCGGCAGGCGCGCGCGTGCTGGACGCCGGCTGCGGCGCCGGCGGTGCCCTGACGTGGCTGCCCGCCTACGGCCAGCCCTTCGGCATCGACATCCACCCGCTCGCCGCGCACCACGCCGCCGGGCGCTGCCCGCGCGTCGCCGCCGCATCGGTACAAGCGCTGCCGTTCGCCGACGGCGCGTTCGACCTCGTCACGTCGTTCGACGTGCTCTACCACCTCGCGGTGCACGACGACGCGGCGGCGCTGGCCGAGATGGCCCGCGTCCTCCGCCGCCCGGATCGGGCCACCGGCGCGCCGGGCGGCTGGCTCGTCCTCCGCGTCCCGGCGCACGACTGGCTGCGGCGCGCCCACGACCGCCACGTGCAGACGCGCCACCGCTACGGCCGCCGCGAGCTGCGCGCCAAGCTCACCGCCGCGGGGCTGGACGTCGTGCGCCTCACGCCCGTCGGAGCGACGCTCCTGCCGGGTGCCGTCGCCCGCTGGCTCACCCAACGCGCGGCCGACCCGCGGTCGGACGTCGTCCTGCCGCCCGCGCCGGTCAACGCCGGGCTCGCCGCGCTGCTGCGGGCCGAGGCGGTGTGGCTGCGCCGGCACGACCTGCCGATCGGCCTGAGCCTCGTCGCCCTGGCCCGGCGGCGGGCCTGACCGTGGCGCGCCCCCGGCGGACACCGCCGCCGTCGGAACGGCCACGGCTCATCGCCACCGACCTCGACGGGACGCTGCTCGCACCCGACGAGTCCGTCACCCCGCGCACGCGGCGGGCACTGGACCGCGCCCGCGCGGCGGGCATCCCGGTGCTGCTCGTCACCGGCCGCCCGCCCCGCTGGCTGGATGGCCCGGTCGCGGCCACGGGTCACCGCGGGCCGGTCATCTGCGCCAATGGCGCCATCGTCTACGATCCGGCGGCGGGTGCGATCCTGCACCACGCCCCGCTCGAGCCGGGGGTCGCCGCGCGCCTGGTCGCCGGGCTGCGCGCCGCCGTGCCCGGCGCGACGTTCGCGTGCGAGATGGGCCTGACCTATGGCCGCGAGCCAGGCTACGCCCCGTTGCGCCTGCCGCTTCCCGACCGGATCCGGGTCGCCGACGCCCTGGACCTGGTGGCCGAGCCCGTGACCAAGCTCCTGGTCCGCCATCCGGGCCATGCCGTCGAGACGGTGGCGGCGGCCGCGGCGGGCCTGGCCGAGGACGCCGCCGAGGTCACGTGGTCGACCCCGCACCTGGTCGAGATCCACGGCCGCGGCGTCACCAAGGCCAGCGCGCTGGCGCGCTGGTGCGCCGCGGCCGGGATCCGCGCGTCGGAGGTCGTCGCCTTCGGCGACATGCCCAACGATCTGGCGATGCTGCGCTGGGCAGGGACGGGCGTCGCCGTCGCCAACGCGCACCCCGACGTCCTGGCCGCCGCCGACGCCGTGACGGCCTCCAACGCCGAGGATGGGGTCGCGGCCTTCGTCGAGGCGCTCCTGGCGGGCTAGACGCTAGAGCTCCACCGTCTCGCCCAGTTCGACGACCTGGCTGGGCGGCAGCCCGAAATAGTCGCTCGCGCTGCGCGCGTTGCGCGCCAGGATGACGAACAGGTTCTCGCGCCACAGCGCGAGGCCCGGCGCCGGCGTCGCCGCCAGCGTCTCGCGGCCGAGGAAGTAGCTGACGGCCTCGGGGTTGATGCGCGGCTCGGCGATCGAACGCAAGGCTTCCGGCACGTTGGGCGTCTCCATGAACCCGTACTGCAGGCGAATGCGGTAGAAGTCGTGCGCCAGCTCCTCCACCCGCACCCGATCGGCAGCGGGGACGCGCGGCACGTCGGCCGTGCCGATGTGGACGATGACGTTGCGCCGGTGCAGGACGTGGTTGTGGTCGAGGTTCCGCTGCAGCGCCGGTGGAACGCCTTGGGGGTTGCTGAACAGGAACACGGCCGTCCCCGGCACCCGCATGGGCGGCGCGATCTCGATCTCCGCCAGGAAGGTCCGCAGCGAGCCCATCCGGCGGCGCAGCCGATCGCTGAGCAGCTCGCGGCCGCGCTTCCACGTCGACATCAACACGAAGAGGACGGCGGCCAGGCTGAGCGGGAGCCACCCGCCCTGAGCCACCTTGGTCAGGTTGGCCCCAAAAAACGCGGCGTCGACGACCAGAAACGGCACGCACACCGCGAGCGAGCGGGCCTTGCCCCACTTCCAGCGATGCCGCGCCACGACGTACAGGAGCAGCGTCGTGATGACCATCGTCGAGGTCACCGCGATGCCGTAGGCCGCGGCCAAGCTGCTCGAGGACCGGAAGCCGAGCACCACCGCGACGCACGCCAGCATGAGCAGCCAGTTCACGTCGGGAATATAGATCTGGCCGCGCGTCTGCGCCGACGTGTGATGGATGTCCAGGCGCGGGCTGAAGCCGAGCTGGACGGCCTGCATGGTCAGCGAGAACGCGCCGGAGATCAGCGCCTGCGACGCGATCACGGTGGCGGCGGTGGCGAGCAGCACCAGCGGCACCAGCGCCCAATCGGGTGCCATGTGGAAGAAGGGGTGCTCGTTGGCATCGGCGTCGACGAGCAGGAGCGCGCCCTGGCCCAGGTAGTTGAGCGCGAGGGCCGGCAGCACCACGACGAACCACGAGACCCGGATGGGCCGCGGCCCGAAATGCCCCATGTCGGCGTACAGCGCCTCGCCGCCAGTGACGACCAGGAACACGGTGCCCAACAGCACGAAGCCCGCCCAGCCGTTGGCGGCGAAGAACGTCACGGCATGGGCCGGGTTGACGGCCGTCAGCACGTCCGGGCGCGCCAGGATGTGCGGGACCCCTAGGGCCCCCAGGACGACGAACCACGTCAGCGTGATGGGCCCGAACACCTTGCCGACCCCGGCGGTGCCGCGGCGCTGTATCGCGAACAGCGCCACGAGAATGGTGATGGTGATGGGCACGATGTACGGCTCGAAGACCGGCGTCACGAGCCCGAGGCCCTCGACCGCGCTCAGCACCGAGATCGCCGGCGTGATGACGCCGTCGCCGTACAGCAGCGACGCCCCGAACAGGCCGAGGCCCACCACCCACCAGCCGCGCTCGGAGAGCCGTCCCCGCGCCGGGATGACGAGCGCCGTCAGCGCCAGGATCCCGCCCTCGCCGTGGTTGTCGGCGCGGAGCACGATGGCGAGGTACTTGACGGAGATGACGAGGATGAGCGACCACACGATGAGCGAGAGGACGCCGAGGACGTTCTCGGGGCTCACCGGCACGGCGTGGGGGCCCTCGAAGCATTCGCGGATCGCATAGAGGGGACTGGTGCCGATGTCGCCGAAGACGACGCCCAGGGCGGTGACGCACAGCGCCGCCAGCCCCGCGCCGTGGGCACCGTGGGCGCCGTGCGCAGCATGGGCATCGTGCGCCGGCCCGGCGGCCGCCTTCCGGCGGTCGGGAACGGCGTGGGCAGCGCCGGGAGCGGCGACTGGCTCGTCCGCGCCGGGCTGGTGGGCGGGCTCGGAAGCGGCGGGTACGGGAGCGGCGGGTGCCGGTCCGGCGGGATCGATGGGATCGGCGGGATCGGCGGGATCGGTGGGCGACATGGGGCTCGGGAATGGCGCGCGCCGCCCCCCCGCGCCCGGGGGGGGCGCGCCACAGGCGAGAGATGCGCGACGTAGGCGCGGGGGAAGTCGTTGCGGCGTTCGACCGGGGTCATCTGGTAGATGTCGTACTCCTCGGGAGACATCGCCGACTTGCCGGGGCGCGACACGGCGAGGATCACCTCGATGTCGGTGGGCACCTCGCTCTTGTCCTGGATGTAGTGCAGCCAGTCCTGCAAGAGCTTGTATTCGTGGGGATCCACCGAGACGACCTTGGCGGTGTAAGACTTGCCGATATCGGCCGGTCGGGTCAGGAAGTGCGGCAGCGGCGGGTTGTCGTGCGGCGCCGGCAGCATGCCGAAGAACACGGCCCGCGCGTCGGCGTCGGCGGCGGCCGAGTCGCGCGACGCCAGAAGCGCGCGAATCTGCTCTTCGGGCGCCATGGTGGGGATAGAGAAGTGGATGTCCCAGCCGGCAAGGTGCTCCTTGACGACGTCGCGCTTGTTTGACGCCATCTGGATGGCCATCGACCCGATGACAACCGTCAGCGCGTGCGGCGAGCGCTTGATGTGATCGGTGACGTACGTGATGAGGTTCAGGTCGGGGTTCTCCAGCAGCGGCGCCGACACATCGATCACGGGCGGGACGGCGCCGGCCTCGGCGAGGTAGCGGCGGACGTGCTCGTCGAGCACCACCTTGGCCCGCTCGGTGCCGATCTCGCGCAGCGCCTCGAGCGCCATCGTGCGCCGATGCGGGTCGGTCAGCCGCAGGTCGTCGGCCAGGCGGTCGATGCCCCACACGTCGCCGAGCCGCGCGAGGGCCACGCACGCCCGGGTGTGGATCTCGAGGTCGATGTCGTCGGTCGCATCGCGGACGATGCCAATGACGTCGTCGGAGCCGGTGATCCCCAGCATGTCCATCACGCGCGCGCGGCGCGTCCCGATGATGCCGATGTCCTTCGCCTCGCGGCTGGCCGACGGCACGAGCGCGTCGCCGTAGGTCGCGAGGGCCGTGAGCACGGCGCCGTCGCCGTAGTTGAGGTACGCGTTCATCAGCGGGCGCAGCGCCGACCGGTCGCCGAGGTTGGCCAGTCGCGTCGCCGCCTCCTCGCGCTGGCCGGGGTCCTTGGCGCTCAGGAGCCGGATGAGCTGCCGGGCGTCCATGGCGTCGATGTCCGCGACCCGCTCCGCCTCGGCCTCGGCCGCCTGCGCCTCGGACCGCTGCGGGGGCGGGGGGGCTCGCCTCGGACGCACTGGCGGCGGGGGCGGGGGCTTCTTGTCGCCGCCAAACAGCTTCTTGAGAAAGCTCATCGTCAACCTCCCTGGCGAAGCGGAAACATCGGTGGGGACATTTTACCGCGCGCCACGTGGATTCGTAAAGTGGTTCGCCGACATCGACGACGAAGCAGCGGCGGGAGCGGCGAAAGCGGTCCGACGGGCGGAACGGGCGACAGGCCATCTAGCGGCAGACAAACAAACGGGGCGTGTCCTCGCGGACACGCCCCATCGCCGTCGGGAGCCGGGATCGCGGCGCGCCGGCTCAGCTGACCTTCTCGACCCAGGCCGTGCAGTGGCCGTCGGGGTTGATGCTGCCGGGGACGACCAGGCACTTGCCGCACTCGCCGGCGGTGGCCGGGGCCTGGAACTGCTGGCAGTTGGTGCAGTTCTTGCCCTCGAGGGTCGACTTCTCGAGGTATTGGAGCGAGGTCCGGGTCTCGACCTCCTGCGGCGTCAGGGCCGAGGTGTCGGAGCAATCCAGCGCGGCCGTTCCACCGCCCTCGGTGCCGCCCTCGGTGCCGCCGCCGCAGGCGGCCAGGAAATAGGTCGAACCCACCGTCACCGCGCCGAGCGTGGCGGTGCGCCGGATGAACAGCCGTCTCGTCAGGTCCGTATCACGCATGTGCGTCTTCCTCCGTAACAGTAAAGGCGCCTGGAAGTGGCCTTCGGCCCAGGCAGGCCGCGCGATATTATCGCGAGGACGGCCGGGCCTGTCAAGTGCCGTCAAACCGGCGCGCAAGTGGCTTCAAGGCAAGGTTCACCCTGGTTGAGGGTTGGCCAGCCAGTCGGCCACGACGGCGGCAACGGTCTCGGGCGCTTCCAGCGGCAACAGATGCCCGAGCCCGGGCAGCTCGTGGAACGCCGCGCCCGGCTGGCGGCGCCGCCAGAGCCCCCATTCCGCGGGGCGGATGGTGTCGGTGAGGGCGCCGCGGATGGCCAGCGTGGGCAACGAGATCCGCGGGACGAGGTCCCAGACGTCCGTCGGCGGCGTGGCGTAGATGTGGGCCTCCCACGCCGGCGTGCACGCCAGCTCGACGTCGCCGGAGCCGTCGGCGGCCGCGCGCAGGGCGCCCACCACGTGGTCCCACAGGACGTCGTCGGGGATGCGCGCGAAGACGGCCTTCCCCCGCAGGTGCTCAAACGCCGCGGCCCGGCTGGTCCAGCGCGACCGCCGCGCCCGCGCCACGCGGACGAGCGGCAAGCGGTCGGCCGCCGCCGTGGGCGCGCGGCGCAGCTCGGCGAGAAGATCGGGCGGCAGGAACACGGGCTCGATGAGCACGAGGGCGCGGAAGAGGTCCGGTCGCTCGACCGCGGCGTACAGCATCGCAACCCCGCCGAGCGAGTGGCCGGCGCCGACGACGCCGCCCAGGCCGGCGGCGTCGAGCAGGCGGATGATGTCGGCGCCGAGCGGGTGCCAATCCGGGAGGTCCGCGGGGCGCGCATTCGGCCAGAACGGCCGCTGAAGGATGCCCCACACGCGGTGGCGGTCCAGCAGCGGCGTCACGAAACGCCGGTAAGCGCCAGGGGGGTAGCCGTTGGCGTGCGCCAGGAGCAGGGGGCCGCCGTGGCCGCCGAAGTCGTGGTAGGGAATCGCTGCCATGTCGATCTGGGGTCCGCGTTCGCACTGGAGGGGAGCAAGCGGTGGACGGTCGGGCCACTCCCGTCACGGGGCGGCCCGGGACGGGGCGCCGCTGGCCCATCCTAACGGTGCGATCGCTGCCGGTCAAGTGGTGCCCGGCCTGTCGATGCGCAAGGGCGGGTTCCCATGTGGGCGACGAACCGGACGACCATCACCATTCGGGCTCCTCCGCCCTTCGGCGGCCCCCGGCGGCGCGCGACCACCTTGCGCCACCGCCCCGTCGGCGTAGAATGGCCTGCACAGGCCTCGACTCACGGTGACCGCTCTCCCTCCACGCCCCCCCGTCCCCCCGCCCGCCGCCTCGCTCCCGCGCGCCGCACACCCGCGCAGGGCCGGCGGCGGCCTCTTCGCCGTGGCCGCGCCGGCCCTGGCGGCGGCGGCCGTCGAGGTCATCCTGCCGATCGTCGGGCGGACGATGGCGGGCTGGGGGTCCGAGATCCCCTACTACGCCTTCAGCACGGCCGACATGCTGCGCCTGCCCGCCCGCGTGGCATCGGCGCTCACGCTGGCGTGGTGCATGGCCGGGGTGGTGGCGCGCGCGAGCGGGCGGGCCGACGCGGGTCTGGCGGGGGCGGCGAGTACCGCCCGCGCCGCCCCACGGGTGGTGCTCGCGGTGCTGCTGGCGGGCGCCGTGACCACGCTGTGGCTAGTGCCCGCCGCCCTCCTCGCGACGGTTCGGTCGGACCCCGCGCTGCACGCCGCACGCGTGACCTGGCTGCCCGGGCTGTCGGCGGGAGACGCCGCGACGCTGGGCATGCTGCTGGCGCTGGCCATCGCCATCGGCGTGGCGGCGCGCGTGTCGCTCGCCGTGCCGGCGGCCGTGCTGGGGGCGCCGGGCGGGCTTCGCGCGCTGGCGGATGACGCGCGCGCCGCCGAGCACCCCATGGCCCCCGCGGCCCGCGTGCCCGCCGGCGATCTGTTGGCCGCGAGCTGGCACGCGGCGCGCGGTCGAACCCTTCGACTGATGCCCCTCGTCGCGGTCGGCTGGGTGCCCTGGGCGATGGGCTGGGTGGCGCCGGCGCTCCCCGCGGCCGCCGGCGGCGGGCCGATCGCCGGCGCGTCGGTCGTCTGGCTCGCCTGGTCGCCGTACGCGGCGTTCGTCCGCGACGGCCCGCCGGCGTCGGCCGCCGACCTGCTCGCGCTGGCGGGCCGTTGGATCGCGCTGGCGCTTTACGCCGCCGGCCTGGGGCGAGCGTGGCGATCCGCGCAGGGATCCGGTGCGCCCCGCCGTGGGGCAGGGGAGCCCGTGTTGTTGGACAAAACCGAGCGCGGTTGACTTTGGTGACAAATCAGGAATAATTTCGCCCGGTCCTGGCTCCCCTATTCCGGCGTCATGCGGCCTGGCCGCCTTGCACCGTCTTGCGCGTCGCGTCATTGGACGAACATCGGTTGAACGCTAGCAGCATGTCCATGTTCCGCCTTGCTTGCCAGCCCGAAGGAGTCCGGCGATGTCTCGTTTCCGTGGTCTCGGGGCCATGGCGATCGCCTTGGTCGCCCTGGCCGTGGTCCTCCTGTCCGCTCCCCGCGCGCAGGCCCAGCGCCAGCCCAACACCCCGCAGGGCGCCTGCGGCGGCACCATCACGGGCACGCTGTCGGCCAGCACCATCCAGATGTGCGACCCCCTCCAGGTCAACGTGCGCATGGTGCCGGATTGCCCCGTCTGCCCCGGCGGCGTGAACGTCGTGTACGTCCAGGTCGACAAGGCGTTCCAGGCCGAGTGGATGGTGCAGGAGTCGCTCAACTCGTTCAACAAGCTGCGTGACTTCGCGCGCGACCGCACCGTCCGCATCGGGGTGGTGCACTACAACAGCCAAACGGTCAAGAAGGTGCTGCAGATGACCGACAAGGTCGACTCGGCGCGCGGCCCGCTCAGCGGGCCGGTGAACGGGCACGACCCACACGGCGACTTCGTCGGCGCGGCGCGGGCGGCGCTGGAGATGCTCCGCAGCGCGCGCAACAAGTCGCAGGGCGCCGTCGACGAGCCGTGCGAGTTCATCGTCTACTTCGCCAGCACCAAGAACATCTTCCAGGACGACGGCCGCGCGATGTTGGAGGCGGCCCAGATGATCCGCAGCCAGGACGTCGAGCTGTTCGTCGGCTGCCCGGAGAACGTCGCGGACTACTGCGACTTCACGCGCCAGATGCCGAGCTCGCCGCAGAACTACACCGAGCACAACGAGCGCGGCAAGCTCGGCCGCATGATCGACAACCAGATGACCGAGTACGAGCGCGACGTCGGCATGCGTGACCTGTACATGACGCAGATCCTGCCCAAGGGCCTGGCCTACGTCGACGGCTCGGCGAACATCCCGCCGTCCAAGACCACGGACACGGGCGACAGGGTCATGCTCAACTGGGAGTGGAAACAGCTCCGCTCCACCGATGCCCAGACGGTGACGTACGCGGCCAAGCCCATGGCCGAAGGCGTGCACACCATCGAGGGCTGGATGCGGGTCATCGACCTCGACAACCGGCGGCAGGACCTCATCATGCCGTCGACGGTGGTGACGGTCAGCGGCCTGTGCCTGGCGCCCACGCCGACGCCCACCGACACGCCGACGGACGTGCCGACCCCGACGCCGACGAACACGCCGACGAACACGCCGACGAACACCCCCACCCGCACGCCGACGCCGACGCACACCCCGACCTTCACGCCGACGCCCACGCCGGCCCCGATCTACCTACCGGTGATGGTCAACGAGCGCTGCACGGTGCAGTGGGTGTACTCCGACATCGTGATGGTCATGGACATGTCGACGAGCATGAACCGCGCGACCGGCACGGGCCGCACCAAGCTCGAGGCGACGCTCGACGCGGCGCGGCAGTTCCTGGCGCGGCTGGACCTGACGCCCGACGGCCAGGGGCGCAGCGACCGGGTGGCCGTCGTCGGCTTCAACGCCAAGGCGTGGATCGAGCAGGGGATGACCAACGACGCCGAGGCGCTGGGGCGGGCCATCGACCGGCTGCCGGCGGGACAGGCGCAGCAGACCCGGCTCGACCTCGGCTTCGAGCGCGGCCTGGACGCCGTGCGGCCGTTCATCGGCACGGCCAACACGACGCCGGTGATCGTCCTGCTCACCGACGGGCTGCCGAACATGGTGCCCCCGGATCCCGGCGACGGAACGATGGAGACCACCGTGCGCAAGGCGGCGCTGCGCGCCAAGGAGGCCGGCGTCCGGGTCTACACGGTCGGCGTGGGTCTGCCGGAAGACATCAACCAGACGCTGATGGCGCAGTGCGCGTCGGCGCCCGGCTACTTCTTTTACACCCCCAACGCCGAGGATCTGGCCAGCATCTACGCTGGCATCGCCTACTCGTTCGGCTGCCCGGCGGGGCGGCACGACTGGGGTCAGCCCTGGCCGTGAGGCGGCTGGTCGGGAACGTGGCCTGCGGATGGCTGTGGGCCGCGGGCGCCGTGGTGGCGCTCGCGGCCTGCGGGCCGCGGGCCGGCGCCCCGCCGGGCGGGACGGCTGGAAGGGCGTCGCCGGGCGCGGCGGACAGCGGGACGGCGGGGGTCCGCCCGGCGGGGTTGCCG
>CAYQBA010000093.1:0-18867 GCA_964415605.1 uncultured Anaerolineales bacterium
CGCGCGAGGGACCGCCGATCATCACCCAGGCCCCCGCCGTGGGCCGCCCGCGCGACGCGGCGTTCGCGGGGGCGGGCGCCGTCGTCGGCGTCGACGCGCCGGCGACCGCGGCGCCCGGCACCGATCTCGCGGTGACCCTGGTCTGGCGCGCGGCGATGCCGACCGTGTTCGGCTACGCCGTGTCGGTGCAGCTCCTCGACCCCGACGGCCGCCCGGTCGCCCAGCACGACGGCGCGCCCGGCGGCGGCGCGCGGCCGACGACCGGCTGGATCCCGGGCGAGATCGTGGTCGACCGCCACGTGCTCGCGCTCCCGCGCGACCTGCCACCGGGGCGCTACGACCTCATCGCGGCGCTCTACCACCCGCTCACCGGTGCCCGGCGCAGCGTGACCGGCGCCGACGCGCGCGGCGAGGCGGCCGCGCTGGGCGTGGTCGAGGTGCGGTGATGGCTGGCGCGGCCGGCGCGGTCGGCGTGGCACCCAAGGGCGCCGCGTCCCCGCGCACGTGGTGGCGCCGGTGCGACCGGCACCACCTGGCGGCGCTGGCGCTGCTGGCGGCGTTCGCCGCGCTCTACCTCCATCGGATCGACGGCTGGCTGATCAACGACGACGAAGAGGGCTACCTCTACGCCGCATGGCGCATCAGCCAGGGCGAGCTGCCGTACCGCGACTTCCTGACGCCCCAGCTCCCGGGGTTCCTGTTCCCCGGGGCGCTGATCATCAAGCTGGCCGGCCGCGACCCGTGGGCGATGCGCGCGTGGAGCGCCGGCCTCGTCCTCGCGGCGGCCGCCGCGACCTACCTCACCGGCCGCAGGCTGTTCGGCGGCCTGGCCGGCCTGGCGGCGCTGGTCATGCTGCTGGCCGAGGAGGAAGTCTTCCAGATCGGCCGTGCCTATCGGCCCGAGGCGACGATGCTGGCGCTCGGCGCGCTGGCGCTGTACGCCTTTGTCCGCGCCGACGAGCGCCGGCGCCGGCCGGGCTATGCGGCGGCCGGGGTGCTCTTTGGCGGCGCGCTTCTGGCCAAGCTGTTCGGGCTCTTGCCATGGGCCGCGGCGGCGGCGTACGTCGCGTGGGGCGCGGTGCGCGGCGACCGCCCGTGGCGGCGCGCCGCGGGCGACCTGGCCGCGCTGATCGTGCCCGGCGCGGCTCTCGTCGGCGGCGTGATGGGGGCGTTCTGGGCGCTGACGCCGTACACCTACACCGCTGTCGTCGGCCATCACCTGATGCAGGGGCGGGCGCTGACGATGGCGGACGTGCTGCGCAAGAACCTCGGGTTCTTCTGGCAGACGTTCGGCAACTTCACCGCGTTCTGGCTGTTCGTCCCGCTCGGGATCGTCGCCATCCGCCGGCTGTGCCCCGACCGCGGCCGCGTGGTGGCCTGGCAGCTGCCGACGCTCCTGGCCTTTCTGGTGTTGTCGCGCCAGCTCTGGGCGCGCCACCTGGTGTACCTCATGCCGGCGCTGGCCCTCCTCGTCGGTGCGGCCGTAGCGGCGCTGACCCGCGCCCTGCGCGGCGACCGGGCGCTGGCGCTGCTCCTCGGCCCGACGCTGGTGGGGGTGCTGGCGGTGCCGTCGCTGATGAACGACGCCGAGGCGCTGCCCGAGCACGAGATCGGCACCGCCCGGCTGGCGCGGCTGGTGCAGGCGCTGGTGCCCCCTGGCGGGCGGATCCTCGGCGACTTTCCGGGCCTGGGGTTCTATGCGGATCGCCGGACGACCTACTCCGGCGCGGGCATCTCCGAGGGCGCGGCCGAGAGCGGCCAGATCACGGGGGCGCGGCTGCTGGAGGAGATGGCGGCCGGCGACGTGGCGCTGGTGCTCATCGACGCGTCGTCGCAGAACGGGCAGATGACCGACCTCGTCGACTACGATGCCTTCATGGCGGCGCTCGGGCGCGACTACGACGTCCTGGGGCACTTCTACCGCCACTACCAGCGCCAGGTCGTCCACGCGCGGCGCGATATCCCGCGGCCGGCGGTGGGGTTCGGCTGGGGAACCTTGATCGCGGTCGACAAGGGCCCGTCGCGGATCGAAGCCGGCGGCACCCTGCCGCTGACCGTGGTGTTCCAAACCCATGCGCGGCCCGACCGGCGCTACACGATGTTCCTGCACCTCGTCGGCCCCGACGGGGCGCAGTGGGGCGGCGGCGACGGCGTGCTCGACAACGCGATCGCGCGCTCGACCGAAGAGTGGGAGCCCGGCGAGGTCGTGGCGTCGGCGCTGACGCTCGCGGCCGAGCCCGGCGCCCCGCCCGGCCGCTACCGCCTGCGCCTCGGGCTCTACGACGCCGCCACCGGCGCCCGGCTGCCGTGGACCGCGCCCGACCAGGGCACGGGCGACGCCTGGGACGCCGGGGAGATCGAGGTGGTGGCGCCGGCACGCCCGCCGGACGTCGACGCCCCGGCGTTCCGGGCGGCGTTCGCCGACCCCGCCGTCGCGTGGCTCGACCGGCCGATCGGCGGCTATCGCCTGCTGGCCGCGCGCCGGCCGGCCGGTGTGACCGCCGGCCACGATCTCGCCGTGCGGCTGACGTGGCAGGCCACCCGCGCGCCGGGCGGCGACGACCGGGTCCGCTTGCGGCTGGCGGGGTCGGGCGGCGCGGTCATCGGCGAAGGCGTCGTGCCGCCCGGCGGACCCGGCTTCCCGACGTCGCGCTGGCGGCCGGGCGAGGTCGTCGCCACCCGTGCCGCCGTGGTCGTCGCCCCCGAGGCCGGCGCCGGCGCCGCGCGGCTGACGGCCACCGTCGAGGATGCCGGCGGGCGGCCCGTCGGGCCGGCGGTCGACCTTGGCCCCGTCGACGTCGCCGCGCAGCCTCCGCCGCGCACGGACGTGCCGGCCATGGAGCACAGCGTCGGCGCGCGTCTCGGCCCCGATCTCGAGCTCCTCGGCGCCGATCTCCCGCCGGCGGCGCGCGCGGGCGATCGCATCACGGTCACGCTGTACTGGCGGGCCGTGCGCCCGGTGGGCACGGCCTACACCGTCCTGGTGCACGTCGTGCCGCACGCGCCCGGCGGCGGCACCGCGGTCGCCGACGATGCCGCGCCCGTGGCTCAGGGCGACGGCGCGCCCGCCAGCGGCGCCCGCCCGACGACGAGCTGGCGCGCGGGCGAGGTGATCGCGGATGCCCACGCCGTCGCCCTGCCGGCGGATCTCCCCGCGGGCGAGCACGCCGTCCTCGTCGGGCTGTACGACGCGGCGGCGCCCGGCTTCCCGCGCCTGCCCGCCACGGCGGCGGGTGCGGCGGCGCCGGGCGGCCGCGTGACCGTGGGGGTCGTGGCCGTCGGCAGGTGACGTCCCGGGACGGCGCCATCGACCCCCGTGGCGCGGGCACTGTCCGAAGGCCGTCGGTCATCTCCCCCGTACGCGTTCAAGGGCGGACAGTTGGGGCAAAGAGGGTGACGCCGCTGCCGCGCCTCCCCCATCGCCCCAACTGTCCGCCCTTGCTCCCCCCGCACGCGGGCGGCATCCGAAGCCAGCCCTCCGTCCTCACGCCTCACCCCCCGTGCAAGTCGAGCACTTTTTACTGGCGTCGCGGGCCGCGGCCGCGGTAGTCTGGCGGCCTGACCCGCCCCGGCGCGCCCGCGCCGCCCACGACGCCAGGGATTCCACGCGATGGACCCGCTCGACGCCATCACGCATGCCGCCGTCCGCGCGGCGCTCCGCCAGCTGGCGGCCGACCGCACGCCCGGCGACTCGCCGCTCTGCCGGCTCGCGATCGTCCGCCGCTCGCTCCGCCGCGCGGGCTACCAACCCACGGCCGAGGCGTGCGGCTTCGAGATCGGCCGGCTGTTGACCGAGATCGTCGAGGCCGAGCTCGCGCGCCTCCGTCGCCGCGCCGGCACGCGGGTGTCCGGTCCGCCTCCCGACGAGCGCGCGGTCCTGCGGGCCGACTTCGCCGCGGGCTTCCCCGAGCTCGAGGCGTGGAGCGCGCTCTACCACGTCTATTTGCGGCCCGACCTCGGCGTCGACCTCTCGGCCCTCGCCGCCTGCATCGACGACCGCCATCGGCGCACGCTGCAGCGGCGGCTCCGGCACGGCGTCGAGGCGCTGGCGGCACGCCTCCGCGCGCTCGAGCACGACGCGTTGTCGGCAGCCCGCGATGCCCGGGTGCGCGCGCACCTGCCGGCGCCCGAGTCGAGCCGGCTCTTCGGGGTGGACGGCCTGGTGAACCGTCTCGCGGGCGCTTTGATCGACGGCGGCGGGCGACCCGTCGTCGCGCTGGGCGGGGCCGGCGGCATCGGCAAGACCGCGATCGCGCGCGCAGTCGCCGAGCGCTGCCTGCTCAGCGGGGCCTTCGACGCGGTGGTCTGGGTGGACGCGCCGGCGTGTGGCCCGCCCGGCGTGATCGCGGTCTTTCGGCCCGAGACGGCACGGCCGCGGGAGGTCGCAGCGATCGCTGACCGGGTGCCGGCGGCGGGCGCCCCGCCCGCGGCCGGCGTACGCGCCGAGTCGCTTGGGCGGCCAGCCGGCGGCGACAGGCGGGTGGCCGAGCCGCCGGGCGCGGCGCACGACCTCGCGTTTGGAGCCCGCGCCTCGAACACGGTCCGCGCTGGGGCGTACCAGGTCGGCGACGACGCGCGGAACGGGGCCGCCGGGTCGTCGGCGGCCCGGCGGCTGCTCGGATTCGGGACCGACGCCGACGCTGCCCCATGGCTGTCCGAGGACGGCGTGGCGGCGGGCGCGGGCAGCCGCCTCGTCGTGGTCGACGGGGTGGACGATCCGGCGCTGGCGCGCGCCGTGGTGGCGGCCGCGCACGGCGCGCGCGGCGCCACCCAGGTGTTGCTGACCGGGCGCGTCGGGTGGTGGCGCCTGACCGGGGTGCGCGTGACGCAGGTGCCGCCGTTGCCCCCCGGCCCCGCCCTGGATCTCCTGCGCCACGCGGCCGCCGAGCGGGGGCTCGAAGCGCTGGCCGACGCCAGCGCCGAGGATCTCGGCCCACTCGTGGCGGCGACGGCCGGGCACCCGCTCGCGATCCAGGCGGCCGTCGGCGAGCTGTGCGCGGACGACGCGACCGGTGTGGCCGCGGCGTTCGCGGCCACCCGCGGCGCGGCGGCCGAGCTGTGCGACCGGCTGTGGGCGCCGATCTGGGACGGTGTCGACGCCGGAGCGCGGGCGGCCGTGCAGGCGATCCTTGCCGGGCGCGACGAGGGTGGCGACGTCGCGGCCGTGCAGCGCGCGGTCGACGCCGGGCTGCTCATCCCCTGCGGCGCCGGCCGCCGGCGATTCCGCTGCCCGCCCTTCCTGCGCCGGTTCCTCGCACGGCGCTCCGGCGGGGCCTGACGCGGGCCGGGAGCGGACGCCGCCGGCCGCGCCTCGTGCCGCGCGGCGCCGCGGCGGATGCGTGGGCAAGGAGGGCGGCAGGTGGATGCGCGACGGCGGGTGGCCGGGATCGTGGCCTCCGCCGCCGCGAGCGTGCGACGGGGATGGGACGCCGGGGCCGGGTCGCCCCGCCGCGTGGCCAGCGCCCCATCGCCGTGCCGGCGATCGACGGGTGCGGCGCCGCCGGGGGCGCCAGGCCCGTGGCGGTCCTCGACGGGCGTCCCAAGGCCCCGCGCCCGATTGCGACGGCGATGCGACGGCCGCGCCCTAGGCTGTCCGGGCCGGCGTCGCCCGCCCCGCATGCGCGGGCCCGCCGCAACCGCCCTCCGACAGCCACCCAGGAAAGGACCGCATCGTCATGGATTCGCCACACCCATCCCGTCGCTGGAACCTCCGCCTTCTCGCCGCCAGCATGGCGCTCGTGATCGCGAGCGTCGTCGCCGGCGCCCTCGTTCGGCCGCGCGATGGCGCGGCCCGCCCCGCGCGGGCCGCGCCCCTGGACCAGGCCGCCGATGCGTCCGACTTCGGCGACGCCCCGGACAGCTTCCGCACCCTCGGCCCGAACGGGGCGCACCATCGCATTGGCAACACCCAGACCACGCTGGTGCTCGGCACCAGCGTCGACCCCGAGCCGGACGGCCAGCCGGGCCCCGGTGCCGACGGCGACGACCTCGCCGCGAGCGACGACGAAGATGGCGCCGTGAGCCTCCCGCCGTTGATCGCCTGCCAGACCACCGTCCTCGTGTTTCGCGTGACGAACCTGCTCCAGAACCCGGCCTACCTCAACGCCTGGATCGACTTCAACGGCAACCAGCGCTGGGACGACCTGGGAGAGCACGTCATCGTCGATCGCAGCGTCTGGGGCGGCAACGCGTTCGTGCCCATCACGACCCCGTGCGACGCGGTGGGCAATCCCGCCGCGCACATGCGCCTGCGCCTCGCGAGCGAGGCGGGGCTGACGTACTGGAACCCGACCGACTACACGCCCGACGGCGAGGTGGAAGACCACACGATCGAGATCATGGGAGGGCTTGCCGATCTCGCGGTGACGCTGGCCGATCTCCCCGATCCCGTCAGGCCCGGCGCCCCGCTGCGCTACACCGCCACGGTCTCCAACGGCGGGCCCGCCGTCGCGGAAAGCGTCGAGCTAGTCACGACGATCCCCGCGCACACCGCCTTCGTGTCCGCCGTGCCCGCCCAGGGCACCTGCGCCTTCGACGCGCCGAGCCGCGAGGTGCGCTGCGATCTCCATGACATCGCCAAGGACGGCCGGGTCGATACCCAGATCGACGTCGTGGTCGACGCCGACGCGGGCGTCGTGATCCAGGGACCGGCGACGCTGCACAGCGCGGCGAGCGTGGCGGCCGACCGCCCGGATGACCCGGTCACGGCGAACAACACCGACACCGAGCCGACGAACCTCGACCTCGAGGGGCTGTTGGACTTCGGCGACGCGCCGGCGCCTTACCCGTCGGTCCACCACCGCATCACCGCCAACCCAGGTGGGCCGAACATGAGCGACCTGATGCTCGGCACCACGGTGGACGCCGAGACCAGCCTCACGGGGAACGCGTCGGCGACGACGGACGATCTGACAGGGATCGACGACGAGGAGATCCCCATGGGGCCGCCGTCGACCGCGCTGCACGAGCTGTACGTGTGCAAGACGGATCGGATCGGCTTCACGGTCTACCTCAGCGACGCGCGCGGCGCGCCGGCCATGGGCTACGTCAACGCCTGGCTGGACTTCAACCGCGACCAGGATTGGGACGACGCCGGCGAGCGGTTGGTCGACAACCGGCTCGAGACCGGCAACGGAGGGCGCGCCATCAACGTGGACGTCGCGGTGCCGTGTGACGCGGCCCCCGGCGCCACGTTCCTTCGGCTGCGGGTCTCGCGGGAGCCGCTGGCGGGGCCGGGGGCGTCCGAACCGGCGCCGGATGGCGAGGTCGAAGACCACGTCCTGGAGCTCAAGGTGCCCGAGGTCGACCTGGCGGTGCAGATCGGGTTCCAGACCGCCACGGCGCCGGTGGTCGGCCTGCTCTACCCGGACACGGTGGTCATCGGCGAGCCCTTCAGCTACGACCTGTTGGCCAGCAACAACGGGCAGGAGGACGCCCACGACGTCGTGCTGACCCACGCGCTGCCCCCGCGCGTCAGCTTCGTCGACGCGACCACCCAGACTCAGGGGGTCGCGTGCCAGGCGGCCGGCGGCGTGCTGACCTGCCAGAAGGCCGAGATGGCGTCGCTGACATCCTTCATGGTGCGCGTCACGCTGCGGCCCGAGATCGGGGTCGGCTGCCGGATCACGACGACGGCCGACATCACCAGCCGCGAGCCCGACGCCAACCCCGCGGACAACCACGACGCCGAGGACGCCGCCGTGCGGCTGCCCGAGAACGCGCTTGACTGGGGCGACGCGCCCGACGGCTACGGCACGACCGCGGCGGCCGGCGGCCCGCGCCACTGGATCGACGAGACCCTGCGCCTCGGCGCCCTGATCGACCCCGAGGCGGACGGCGCGCCCGGCGACACCGCGTTTGGCGACGACGCCGCCGGCGCCGACGACGAGGACGGCGTCGAATGGCCGACCGACCTCGAGCCCGGCCAGCCGGCGACGGTCGTCGTGACCACCAGCGGGCCGGGCAAGCTCAGCGTTTGGATCGACTTCGGCCGCGACGGCGACTTCGGCGGCGACGCCGTCTTCATCGACCGCGACGTCGCGGGCGGGGCCAACGCGCTGGACTTCACGGTTCCCCCGGCCGCGGACACCGGGCTCACCATCGCGCGCTTCCGGCTGGTCGCGGCCGACGAGTCCGCGCCGGCTCCAACCGACGCGGGGTGCGAGACGATCGCGCGCGGCGAGGTCGAGGACCATGCCGTCTGGGTGGGGCCGGATCCCGGGACGACGGACCTCGGCATCACCAAGACCGACGCGCCCGATCCGGCCATGGTCGGTGAGCGGCTGGACTACACCATCGCCGTGACGAACTACGGGTATGGGACGGCGCGCTCGGTGACGATGACCGACGTGATTCCCCCGGAAATGACGTACGACCCGGCCCGGGCGGCGGCCACGACGTCCCGCGGCGCGTGCGTGTACGACGGCGCGGCGCGGCGGCTGTCTTGCGACCTCGGCGACCTGGCGCTCGGGGAGGTCGCGACGATCACGGTGCCGGTGGACGTCACGTACACGTTCCAGCCCGGCGAGACCATCCACACCGTCACCAACACGGCGCACACCGCCCAGTCGCTGCCGGCCGGCCGCAGCGACCCGGAGCCCCAACCCAACTCGGCGACGGCGACCACGAAGATCATCCAGGCGTGCAACTACGACATCATGCTCGCCATCGACACGTCGGGCTCGATGGAAGGCGTGCGGATTCAACGCGCCGTCGAAGCCGCCAAGGCCGCCATCGACATGTGGGGCGTGGACCCCGGCAACCCGCAGTATCAGGTGGGCCTGGTGCCGTTCAACAGCGTCGTCCATCACTTCGTCCACCTGACGCGTGATGCCGGCACGCTCAAGGGCGTGCTCGACGGGCTCGTCGGCGGCGCAGGGGGCGGGACCAACATCACGGCCGGCATCGCCGCCGCGCACGACGAGCTCAAGCTGCCCGGCGACGGGCACCGGCGCGAAGGTGCCCGTCCGGTCATCATCATCCTGACCGACGGCGAGCACACCGAGGGCGCTCCCGAGCCCGAGGCCGCGATTGCCGCCGCCAAGGCGGATGGGATCTGGATCATGACGGTCGCGCTGGGCGTCAACCCGGAGACCGCCGAGCGCATGGCGCGTTGGGCGACCGGCGGCCACAGCATCGTGATCGACGACGAGACGGACCTGCTCCGCGCGTTCAGGACCATCGCGGAATGGACTTGCGGGCGGCCCTCGCGCATCCCCACCGACCTCGAGGTCGCCAAGACCGGCCCCGAGGCCGCCTGCCCGCTCGACCCCGACGACGTGGTCTACACGGTCACGGTCGTCAATCACACCCGGGCGTGGGCCATCAACCCGAAGATGACCGACACGCTGCCGAAGGGCGTGACGTACGTCGGCGCCACGGCGGAGCCGGAAGGGTGGGACTGCGCGTTCGCGGCCGACGCCTCGGGGGCCACCGGCGGCACGGTGACCTGCACCGCCGACGAGCTGGACCCCGAAGCGACCGCCACCATCACCATCACGGTCGGCGTGGACGCGTGCGCGGGCCCGACGCTTCACAACACGGCGACGGTGACCGCCGACAACCAGGACCCGAACCCCGCCAACAACACGGCGGCCTGGGACACGGCCATCGGCGCCGTCGATCTTGAGGTCACCAAGGTCGGCGATCCCCTCGAGGCGGTCGCGGGTGCGGGGGTGATCACGTACACCGTCACGGTGGCCAGCGTCGGCGCCTGCCCGGCGCACGGCGTCGTCCTCGCGGACGTGGTGCCGGCTGGTTTGAACATCACCGCTGTCGCCGACACGCTCGACGTGTGCACCGTCGAGGGCCAGATCGTCAACTGCGACCTCGGCACGCTGACGGAGGAAGCGGAGCCGAGCGACGGCGAGCCCGACACGCCGCCGGTCCGCGAGCCGGTGACGGTGACGATCAAGGCCGCGGTCCCGTGCGACCTGCCGGCGGGGGTCTACACGAACACCGTCACGGCCACGCCGCTGTCGTGCGAAGGATCGCCGGTGTCGGCACAGGCAGACACCGAGGTGGTGCACCGCGCGGACCTGAAGATCGAGAAGAGCCACGCGCCGGACCCGGCGCAGGCCGGCCAACCGCTCACGTTCTTCCTCGACGTGACCAACCTCGGGCCGTCGTCGGCGTCGCAGGTGGTCGTCACCGACCCGCTGCCGGACGACGTCAGCTTCGTCGCGGTGAACCCGGGCGGCCCGACCTGCACGCACTCGGGGGAGTCGAAGGGCGGTACGGTCACGTGCGACCTTGGGGCGATGGAGTGCGGCGCCACGGCCCGCATCGAGATCGAGGTGGCGATCGAGGACGAATGCGCCGCCGAGATCGCCAACGAGGCCGAGGTCGCCAACCTCGCCGATGGGGAGGTCGATCCCGATCCCGACAACAACCTGGCGTCCACGACCGCCGAGGTCGAGGGGGGCGTCTGCTCCGACACGGGCGACGCGCCCGACAGCTTCAACCACAGCGGCGTTCCGATGACGGCGTATCCGACCGGTGCGCCGGCCAACTTCCCGACGGTGTACGAAAGCAACAACCGCGTGGCGCGGGGCCCGCTGCACCGCTCCGCGAAGCAGGATGCCTGGCTCGGGGAGTCGGTCACCGGCGAACGCGACGCCGATCTCGACCCCGACCAGGATCCGAGCAACAACATCGAACCGGCGTCGAACCAGGCGGACCTGGACGGTGCCGACGACAGCGTCTTGCCGCAGGCGGTGCAGTTCCCCACGTGCGGCCCTGCGCTCTTCACGTACGCCATCACCGTCGCGCCGACCGCGCCGGTCCGCACGCGGTTCGTCAACGTGTGGATCGACTTCAACCGCGACGGGGACTGGGCCGATGTCCTCACCTGCACGATCAACGGCGTGACGCGGACCGTGCCGGAGTGGGCGGTCCGGGACAACCCGAGCAACCTCGGACCGGGGACGCACCACCGCTCGACGCCGCAGTTCTCGGCGCTGCAGCTTCCCGGCCCGGCCGCGGCGAAGTGGATGCGGATCTCGCTCAGCGACGCCACGGCCCCGCTGCCGCAAGACGGCCGCGGCCCGTATGCGGGCTATCAGTTCGGTGAGACCGAGGACTACCTCGTGACCGGCTCGCAGTCCGGGCAGCCGTTCGCCCTCCGCGCCGACCGAAGTCCCCGGCCGATCCCCGACTGATCGCCCCGCCCCTCCGGGCGCTGCTGGCGCGGGCGCCCATCCGGCGCCGTCCCTCTCGGCCACGAGGGGGGCGGCGCCGCCGTGCGTTCAACGCCGGTGGCGCACCCGATCGCGGACCCCGCGCACCGTCGCTGCCGCTACCGCGGTGCCTTGGCGCGCAGGCATGCACGCGCCGCCGGGCGGGGCGTATAATCCCACCGCCGCATCGACCCTTCAACCTTCCGTGCGCCGCACGGGGCGCCAGCCGATTTCGCGGGGCCCGGCATGTTGCTCATCCAGATCCTCGGGCCGCCCGTCCTGTACCACGACGGGCGGCTGCTCCCGCCGCCGCCCCGGCGCGCGTTTCTGGACGTGTGCGTCTACCTCCTGCTCCACAGGCATGCCCCGCTGCAGCGCGATCAGGTCGCCTTCACGTTGTGGCCGGACACCACGGAGGCCACCGCCCGGGCCAACCTGCGGCGGCATGTCCACGGGCTGGGGCAATACCTGCCGGCTGCGTCGTCGCCGTGGATCCTGGCCACGGCCCAGTCGCTGCGGTGGAATCCCGAGAGCGCGTTTCGTCTGGATCTCGATCGCTTCGATGCCTTGTTCGAACGCTGGCTTGCCCACGGCGCGACGATGGCGCCGGCCGCCGCGATGGCGCTGCTTGAGGAAGCGACGGATCTCTGCCACGGCGAGCTCGCCGAAGGCCTGCAAGCCGACTGGCTCGAGGCCCCGCGCCAGGCCGTGCGCGGGCGGCAGGCGCGGATGCTCGACCAGCTCGGCATGCTGGCCGCCCTTGCCGGGAGGACCGAGACGGTCATCGCGGCCGCCGAACGCCGCCTCCAATCGGATCGATCGAGCGAGCCGGCGCATCGGCTGCTGGCCTGGGCGCGGCTTGCCGCCGGCGATCGGTCAGGCGCGCTGCGCCAGATCGAGGCCTGCCGGGCCATCCTGCGCGAGGATCTCGATGCCGATGCAACGCCCGTGCTCGCGTCGCTGCAGGCAGCGGTGCATGCCGGCTGGCCGCCGGCGGACGTGCTGGCCCTGGCGCTGGCCGATGGCGAAGGCCCGCCGCCGGCCGCCGCGTCGTCCTTGGCGCCCACCCCCTCGAGCGTGACCGGCTGGCGGCCGGCGCCCGACCCTCGCGCCGACCGGCGGGCCGAACCCGACCCGAGTCGCGGCAACCTCCCCGCCACGATCACGCCCCTCGTGGGCCGCGACGCCGACGTCGCCGCGCTCGTCGACCACCTCGCGAGCCAGCCACTGGTCACGCTGGTCGGGCTGGGGGGGATGGGGAAGACGTGCCTCGCGCTCGCCGTCGCGCAGCGCGTCGAGCCACGCTTCCCCGACGGCGTGTGGTGGATCGACGTGGCGGCGCTGAACGACCCGTCGTTGGTGGCGTACGAGCTGGCCATCCTCCTGGGCGTCCGCGCCCGCTCTTCGGCCGGCCTGGTGGATGCGCTCGTCGAGGCGCTGGCGCCATGCGCCGCGCTCGTGGTGCTCGACGGCTGCGAGCGCCTCGTCGAGCCGTGCGCGGAGCTGGCCCGCGCGATCGCCGGCCACTGCCCGCGCGTGCGCGTCGTCGCCACGTCGACCGAGCGGCTGCGGGTGGCCGGCGAGCAGGTCTGGGCGGTTCAGCCGCTTGGTTTCCCGACGGCGGCGCAAGCCGCCGAACTGCCCGCCACCGCGCTGGCCGAGCTCCCGGCCGTGCGGCTGTTCCTCGCGCGCGCCGCGAAGCTGCACCGGCCATTGCCCTTGGACGCGGACACGCTGCGCACGGTGGCCGAGATCTGCCGGCGCCTCGACGGCATGCCGCTGGCCATCGAGCTGGCGGCCGGCCGGACGCAGGCGCTCTCGCCCCACGAGATCGCCGCGCGGCTCGACGACAGCCTTGGCCTGCTCCACGACCGGGGCGGCGGCGGGCGCGAGATCGCGCTCCGGTCGACGATCGCGTGGAGCTTCGACTTGCTGGACGCGCCCGATCGGGCGCTGCTTGGCGCCCTCGCGGTCTTCGAGGGCGGCTGTGACCTGGCGGCGGCCGTCGCTGTGGCCGCAGCCGACATCCCAGGCCCGCCTGATCCAGCAGGTCCGGCGCCGGTGACGCTGCAGCCTGGGGCAGCCGGCGACGCCGTCCTCGACGGCTTGACACGCCTCATCGACCGCTCGCTGGTGACGGTGCGGACGACCGACGACGGCGGCACGCGCTACGGGCTGCTGGAAGCCGTCCGCCAGCTCGGCCGATACGAGGTCGAAGCGGCCGGTCTGGCCGCCGCGTTGCGCGAGCGCCACGCGGCGCACTTCGCGGACCTGGCGGCCCAGGCATCGCCCGAGCTCGCGGGTGACGCGGCCGGACCGTGGCGGGCGCGCCTCGAGGCCGACAACGACAACCTGCGCGCGGCCCTGCGCTGGGCGCTGGACGGCGGCACGCGCGCCACCGGGCTGCGCCTGGGCGCGGGCTTGTGGCGCTTCTGGTACTTGCGCGGGGCGCTCGACGAAGGGGCAGCCTGGCTCGCGCGGCTCGCCGCCGGTGAGGCCGCCGCGCCCTCGACCGATGGCGCCGAGGTGCTGCGCGGCGCCGGCGTCCTCGCCGCTGCCCACAACCGGGTCGCCGAGGCTCGCGTGTGGTTCGAGCGCAGCCTGGCGCAGTTTCAGGATCTCGGCGATCGGGCCGGCGCGGTCGCGGTGCTCGACCACCTGGCGGCGCTGCTCAGGGACGCCGGCGAGCACGAGGCCGCGGCCGCGCACGCCGAGCAGAGCCTCAAGCTCAAGCAGGCGCGAGGCGACCGCGCCGGCATCGCCGTCACCCTGCGCCTCCTGGCCGAGATCGACGGCCAGCGCGGCGACCACGCGGCGGCGCGGCGCCGGTACCTGGCCAGCCTCGATCTCCTGCGCACGGTGCGCGCCCGTCCCTACGACCTGGCGCAGACGTTGTTGGGTTACGGAAGCGTGCTCCTCGAAGACGGCGACGTCGAGGCGGCCGAGCCGCATCTGGAAGAGGCGCTGGTGGGGTTCCGCGGCCTGCGCGACCACACCAACACGGCGCGCTGCATGAGCCTGCTCGGCACGCTCGAGCTGACGCGCGAGCGCTACGCGCAGGCCTGCCAGCACTACGCCGAGTGCATGGCGTGGTCCCGCCGGCACGGCCACGAGCAGCTTGCGCTCTGGCAGCTCTACAACCTCGGGCTGGCGTACCGGGACTGGGGCAAGCTCGAGGCGGCGGAGCGCTTTGCCCAAGAGGCCCTCGAAGCGGCGCGGGCGCAGGACGACACGCTGTGCGTCGTGCGGGCGCTCGGCTTGCTGGTCGACGTCGCGGTGGCGCGCGGCGACGCGCTGACGGCCCGCGTCCACGCGCGCGAGATGCGCGCGCATGCCGTCGCGCTCGAGCACGGGTTGGCGTTGGCGCTGGCCTTCGCCGCCGGGGCCGCGGCGGCGATCGCCGGCGGTGACGTCGACCAGGCGCGGGCGTGTCTGCGCGACGAGCTGGCCGTGACCGGCGAGATCGCCGACCCGTACTATCGCCTCGAGGCCCTCGACCGATGGGTCGTGTTCCTTGCCCAGGCGGGCGAAGCGGCGCGGGCGGTGGAGGTTCTGGCCACGGTCGACGAGCAGCGCCGCCAGCGCCGCATGCCGCGGCAGGCCTACTACCGGCGGCAGCTCGAGGGCCCGGTGGCCGCGGCTCGCGCGGCGCTCTCGGCGGAGGCCAGCACCGCGGCCGAGCGCCGCGGCCGCGGGATGGCGCTGCCGGCAGTGGCGGCGCTGCTCGTCGAAGGATAGGGCCGCGGCCGCGTGGGCGGGCGCGGCGCGCGGTCGCTCAGAGTCGGCGCAGGTTCTCCGTCGTCGCGTCGTCGCCGCGGACGGTCGCGACGGCCGGCCGATGCGTTCGCGGCCCGCCCGATGAGTTGTCGCCGCGCGCGGACGGTCGCGACTTGCGGACGCCGGGTCGCCGCTCCTGCCGGGCCGTTCATCGCCGCACGCGGCTGGTCGCGACCCGCGGCAGCCACAGCCGGACGGTCCACGCGGGTGTCGGCGGCGGGGGGGTGGGAGGTGCCGTCGGGGCCGGCGTTCGCGTCGGGCGGGGGGCCGGGGTGACGCGGCGCGGGGCACCGGGGCATCCCGGGATGAACAGCGACCAGAGGCCCAGCCCGCGGATGTCGCCGGGCACCGCCGCGATGCCCGCCGTGGCGACGAGCTCGGCGTCATCGGCCTGGCCCAAGGCGGCGCCCGAACGGAGCGCCAGGACGGCCAGGCCGACGGGGTTGGCCTGCCCGCCGCCGGGCTCGACCACCGGGTGCCGCCACGCCGTGGCGCTGACGACGCCGCTGCCGACGAAGACCGGGGGCAGCCCCGCCCACGTGCGGAGGTCGACGACCTGGACCGTGCGAGCACTCAGGCTCAGGCACCGCTGGTCGACGATCCCGTTGTGGTCGAGGAGCACCACCGCGAGGTCGGTGGACCCGGGCGCGCTGACGGTGTTGGCCACGACCAGCGTGCTGGTCGCGCCCACCGGGTCAACCACCGACGCGACGAGCGACGGGACGAGCACGATGCCGGCGCGGGCGGGTGAGGCGCCCGCCTCCAGCCCGGCACCCCCCGCTGCCACCGCGGGTGAAACCGGGTAGCGGGCGGCCGCCGGCCGTCCGTTCGCGCCGCTGCGCGGCGGCCCCACCAGCGTCACGAAGCCCGTGAGCCGCGGGGTCGGTGATCCGTCGGCCGCCCCCGTGGCCGAGGCCTCGACCTCGATCCAGCCGAGGAAGGGACCAGTGCCCGTCGGGACCTCGATGTCCCACCCGGACGCGCCTTGGGGGCACAGTCCCACGTCATGAGCGACCAGCCGCACGCCGGCCGCATCGGACAGCGTGATCGCGGCCGTCGCCGCGACGTCGGCGTGGTTGAAGACGTCCACCCGCGCCCGCCAGCCCGCGTCGCGGTCGACGGCGAGCGGTGCGGCCAGGGCGGCCCGCGGAAGGCTGGCGGTGTCATCTGTCGTGAGGGCCTCGGCCACCGTGTCGACCATCACGGCCAGCGGCTCCGGCGACACCAGCCGGAGGTCGCCCGCGACCCCGACGATCCCGCACGCCCGCCCCACGTCGAGCCGGGCGGCCTCGCCGGGCGCCACCGCCACCGCGGCGCATCGGCGCGGCGACAGGCACGCCGCCGCACCATCCAGAGGGGCGGATCGGAACCAGACCTCGACCGTGGCGCACTGCGCGCCGGCGTTCTGGACGAAGACCTGGCTCGAACGCCCGCCGCCCGCCGCGACCACGTGTGGCAGTCCGTACGCGAAGGGGCCGCCTGGCGCTGCGCTCGGGATGGCCGCCGCGGTGCCCGGGATGCCGTTGGCTGCGGTCTCGAACACGCCGCTGCCTTCCGGGCCCGGGCACCGGCGGCGGACGTTGGCGACGATCGGGCTCCCGGCGGCCAGATCCTGCGGCAGCCCGTAGTACTCGCCACCGGTGTCGAACTGCCACTTGAACCGCGCGTACTCGGCGGCGTCGCCGCGCGTGACAAAGAACAGGACCTCGCACATGTAGTCGGCGACGACGTCGTCGATGGCGATGCCGCCGAGGTCGACGATCTCACCGAGGCCGCGCGCGTTGAAGCTGTAGAGCGCGCCGCTGCGGGCGCCGGGGGGGATGGGGAGGTCGGACGTGCCGAATGCCCAGGCGCCACCCGGCCCCAGCAGGCCAGAGCACGCCACGCCGGACGGACCGGCGGGAGCCGCGCAGGCGCTCGGCGGGCCCCAGACGACGAGGATCACCTTGGACGGCTCGCCGCCCGCGAGCTGAACGTCGATCCACGTGCGGCACGCGGGGTCGGTGGTGGTCGGCCCGAGCGCCGGGAGGTGGACCTGGGTGCTGCTGGGCGCCTGCGGCACGGGGGTGGCGGTTGGGGCAGCGGGCCGGGCCGAAGCGGAGCCCTCGAAGCCCGCCCACGCGCCCGCGACGAACATGGCCGCGACGAGGCCGGCGAGGCTTGCGGCGCACCGCGCGATCGCCATGGCGCCGCAAGCGGGCGTTGCGCGTCCTCGGACATCTCCCTGCGGCACGATCCGAGTGCCAGGACCAGCGGGCGGCGCCTCGGGTTGGCGGTGCCCCGCGGCGGCGTGCCACGCGTCACGGCGCCGGCCAGCCTCGATCAGGTGTGCGGCCATGATAGGGGCAGAGCTTAGGCTCCTCCCCCCGAGGCGTCAATGGCCATGGGTCGCGGTCTCAGCGCACCGCGATCAGCGGCGTCCCGAGCTCGGTGGAGCTGGCGGCCACAGTGCCGGGCGGCTGGCGCAGCGCCGCGATCAGCGCGGGCGGCCCCCAATCGCCGTGGTGGGCCCACACCCGGGCCGCGATGGCGGCGGCGATTGGCGCGGCGAACGACGTGCCCGACCAGTACGCCCAGCCGGTGGCGTTGGCGGCCGTGGAGAGCGGGAAGCGCGGGTTGATGAACAGGCCGCGGACCGCGTCGACGTCGGCAATGGGCGTGGCGGCCGTCAGCGCGTTGCCGTGCCGGTCGACGACCTGCGGTGGCCGGCCCACCGGCCCGACCCGGGCGTTGCCGCCGAAGGTCGCCACGCCGTTCGGCGCCGATCCCGCCACGTCGCCCGCGTTGGAGTAGCCGGCCGGGCGGTCGCCCAGCGCGGTCGCGGCCACCGCCAGCACGTCGTCGTACACCGCCGGCACCCGCGGCGCGGGCCGTGCGGCGGCCATCAGCGCATCGTTGCCCGCCGCGGCGACGACGAGCACGCCCTGTTGCGATCCCAGCCAGCGGATGGCATCGCGCAGCCCGGCGTGCGCCCCTTCCCAGATGGCCTGCGCCTGGGCGGCCTCGGCCGCGGTCGGCGGCGTGCCTGCCGCCTCCGGCCACCACTCCGCCCACAGCGCGTCCGGCGGCGGAACGTCGGCCACCAGGCTCAGGTTCACGATCAGCCTGCGCGCGCCGGAGATCCCCAGGGCCTCGGGCAGCTGCGTCAAGACCTGGATCAGCGCGAACATGTCGCCCACGCCGTTGTCGGAGAGTACGCGGATCAGGTGAACCTCGGCGCCCGGGGCGATCGCGCGCACCAGGCCGGCGACGAACAGGCCGTGATCCGGCATCGCGTAGGCGGCGTCCGCGGCGCTCAGGTCGTCCTGCCAGTTGACCGTCACCGCCGCGGCGTCGGTCTGGTCGGGATCGAGATGCGTGAACGCGTCGGGCGCCAGCGACGGGGGCTGGCCGATCCGGACGTTGGCGGCGACGTCGGACAGGAGGCCGTTGGCCGGGAAGCGCGTCGCCGACGCCGACCGCACGGCATCGGCCGAGGGGCAGGTGTCGAGGATCGCCACCACCGGCTCGGCCGGCACCGCGTCGTCCGTGGTGAGCTGCGCGACGAACGCGTCCAGCTTGGGGAACTGCCCCGCACCCGGCCCGAGCTCGGGCGCCGGGACGGGTTGCGACCCCGGGCCGGCGCCGGTGTGGGTCTTGGGAGCCGTGGCCAGCAGCCAGTTGGGCATGACGGCCCGGACCGCGATCACGCCCGCCGATCGGGTTGCCTCCGGCCCGCTCAAGGCGATGCCGCCCGACGCATGGGCATCCCCGTTGAGCAGCACGAGCAGGTCGCGCAGCCGGTCGGGGTCCGCGAGCCGAGGGTCGCGATAGCGCAGGATCCAGGCCTCCTCGCCGGGCGCCGGCAGGCGCACGCGCGCCGCCTCGGGCTCGCCCGCCGGCCGGATGGTCGGCTGGTAGTCGCGCAGGCGGC
>CAYQBA010000094.1:0-18692 GCA_964415605.1 uncultured Anaerolineales bacterium
GGGAGGACTTGGCGGCGATCTATCGGGAGATCGCGGGGCGGTTGCAGGCGTGTGAGTAGGGGGGGCGCCGCCGCGCCGCGACCCGCCACGCGCCTGATCGCAGCGGGTTGAACACAGACCTTCCGACGATGGCCCCGGGGCGTACCCATTTGGGGCCGCGCAGCGTCGTAAAGTCCAGTCATTCGGGCACGCGTGCCCAGGCCCTTCCAAGCGACGTCATATCTCATTGGGCCGGGCAGGCGTTGCCGTTCTTGGCCGGGCGGTGAAGCATCGAGCTCGTTTGCGTGTATTGGATGGAGCTATTGTGACGGTGTTTGGATATTCGAACGCCGACGCCCAGATCGGCGGCGGTGCCGGCGCGCTGCGCGAGCCGATCGCGATCATCGGGATCGGCTGCCGATTTCCGGGAGGCGCGGACGGTCCGAACGCATTCTGGCGGCGATTGGTCGATGGCTTCGATGCCGTCGGCGAGGTGCCGAGCGAGCGCCTCGACGGGATGCGCTCTGGCACCCGCACGACGCCGGATCCCGCGCGGGCGCCCCGCGGCGGCTGCCTGACCGAAATCGACCGCTTCGACGCGGCATTCTTCGGAATGGCGCCGCACGAAGCCGCGCGGCTCGATCCGCAGCAACGCTTGCTGCTCGAGGTCGCCTGGGAGGCCCTCGAGGACGCCGGGCTGCCCGTCGATCGCCTGGCGGGCAGTCGGACCGGGGTGTTCGTCGGCCTGTGGCTCGGCGACTTCGAGGCCCACGTCTTCGACGATCCGCGGCAGGTCGACCTCCACATGACGACCGGCAGCGGGCGCTACGCGGCCGCCGGCCGGCTCTCGTACGCCTTCGATCTCGCGGGACCGAGCCTCGTCGTCGACACCGCCTGCTCGTCCTCGCTGGTGGCAGTCCACCTGGCATGCCGCAGCCTCTGGTCCGGCGAGTCGTCGCTGGCCCTGGCCGGCGGCGCCAACGTCATCCTGCAGCCCCACATCACGCTGGCGTATGACCGCGCCGGGATGCTGGCCGCCGACGGCCGGTGCAAGTTCGGCGACGCCCGCGCCGACGGGTACGTCCGCAGCGAGGGTGCCGGCATCGTGGTGCTCAAGCCGCTCGGCGCGGCGCTGGCTGACGGCGACCCGATCCACGCGCTCATCCTCGGCGGCGCGGTGAACAACGACGGCCGCGGCAGCGGCCATCTCGTGACGCCGGCGGTCTCCGGACAGGCGGCGCTGTTGCGTCTGGCGTACGCCGACGCCGGTGTGCCGCCGGCGGCGGTGCGATTCGTCGAGGCGCACGGCACGGGCACGGCCGTGGGCGACCCGGCCGAGCTCGCGGCGCTCGGCGCGGTTCTGGCCGAGGACCGTGCCGCCGACGACCCGTGCGCCGTCGGCTCGCTGAAGAGCAACATCGGCCATACCGAAGGCGCGGCCGGCGTCGCCGGGCTGATCAAGGCCGCCCTGGCCTTGCGCCACAGGGTCATCCCCCCCAGCCTGCACCTGCGGACGCCGAACCCGGCCGTCGCCTGGGCGGACTTGAAGCTGCGGGTTCCGACGTCGGCCGCCCCGATGCCGCCGGCGGGCCGGCTGGTGGCCGGGGTCAGTGCCTTCGGCATCACCGGGACGAACGCCCACCTCGTCCTGGCCTCGCCTCCCGAGACGGCCCAACCGCACGCGGGCGGGACGGCCGGAGAGGGCTTGGTTCGACTCGTGCCGCTCTCCGCCCGCTCGCCGGACGCCCTGCGCCAGCGGGCGCTCGATCTGGCGCGCCTGCTCCAGCCATCGAGCCATGCGGGCGCGGGCATCGACGGTGCGACGGGCGATCTCGAGGCGCTGCGCGCCGAGCCGCCCACCCTGGCCGATGTCGCGTTCACGGCGGCGACGTGCCGGACGCACCACGACCATCGCCTCGCCTTCGTCGCCGCCGACGCCGCCGACCTGGCGGCGCAGCTCGCGGCGGTCGGTGACGCCCCGCCAGCGGCGATGGGCGCGGCGACCGCCGCGATGCCCTTCGCGCTCGATCCATACGCCGAGCGGCCGAAGACGGTGTTCGTGTTTCCCGGGCAGGGCGGGCAGTGGCTGGGGATGGGGCGCGGCCTGATGCACCGCTCGCCGGTGTTCCGGGAGGCCATCGCGCGCTGCGACGCGGCGCTGCGCCCGTGGGCGGCGTGGAGCCTTGCCGAGCAGCTCGGGCTGGCCGCGGACGCGCCCGGCTGTCTCATCGACCGGATCGAGGTCATCCAGCCGGCCCTGGTGGCCATCGGCATCGGCCTGGCCGACGTGCTGCGGGACTGGGGCATCGTGCCCGACGCCGTCATCGGCCACAGCCTCGGCGAGGTGGCGGCGGCCCACGTGGCCGGCGCGCTCGACCTCGACGACGCCATGCGGGTGATCGCCGTCCGCAGCCGGCTGATGCAGCGCCTGAGCGGCCAGGGCGCCATGGCCATGCTCGAGCTTGGCGCCGAGGCGGCCGAGGCCGCGCTGGGCGACCTGGCCGGCCGGGTGGGCGTGGCGGTGATCAACGGCCCCGCCGCCACCGTGGTCTCCGGCGATCCGGAGGCGATCGATGCGCTGCTGGCCGCTCTGAGCGCGCGCGGCGTGTTCGGCCGCCGCGTCCAGGTCGACGTCGCGTCGCACGGGCCGCAGATGGCGCCGCTGCTGCCGGAGCTGCGCGCGGCGCTGGCAGGCCTGCGCCCCCGCCGCGGCGCGATCCCGATGTACTCCACGTCGCGGGCCGAGGTCGTGGACGGCGCGGGCTGCGACGCGGACTATTGGACGAGCAACCTCGGCCGGCCGGTCCGCTTCGGCCCCATGGTCCGCCGGCTGCTCGACGACGGCTACACGGCCTTCGTCGAGCTGGGGCCGCACGCTGTCCTCGCGCCGTCGATCCGCGAGGCCAGCGCCGCCACCGGCGACGGATCGGGCTTCGCGCTGGCGGCCATGCGGCGGGGCGAGGACGACGCCACGGCGCTCTTCGAGGTGCTCGGCGAGCTGTACGTCCGGGGATGGTCGGTCGATTGGGGGCAGGTGTACCCCTCCGGGCGGCGGGTCAGCCTGCCGGCCTACCCCTGGCAGCGGGAGCGGCACTGGTACCAGCCGGCGCCGACAAGCGCGCGGTCCCGGGCGACCGCGCCCGGGCGGTCGTCGACCGGCAATCCCCTCCTGGGGCTGCGGCTGCCGAACGCCCTTCCGACGTTCGAGACCGTGATCCGGCCGGACGATCTGGCGTTCGCGGCCGATCATCGCCTGTTCGGCCGCTGCGTGGCCCCGGTGGCGGTCTACGTCGAGCTGGCGGTGGCCGCGGCCCACGCCGGGTTGGGGGCCGACGCGGCCGCCGTGTCGGGACTGGCGCTGCTGGCGCCCTTGGTGGTGCCGGACGACGGAGCGGTGACCGTTCAAACGACGCTCGTGCCCGACGGCGCGGGCGGCGGTACTGTCCGGATTCACGGCTCCGCCGGAGATCCGTCGATGGCCGACGCCGGCGGCGCCTGGACGCTCCACGCCACGGGCACGCTGCGCCCGGTCGATGCCGCGGCGCCCACGCGGCCGGCGTTCGAGCCCGCCGAAGTCCAGGCCCGCTGTGTCGCAGCCCCCGTGGAGGCGGGTCCGATGCCGCCCGGCGGGCGCGACCCGAACGATCCGGGAACGGGGGACGTGCTGCGGCGGCTGTGGCGCCGCGACGGCGAGGCGCTGGGCTGGATCGAGATCCCGGCCGCGCTGCGCGCTGACATCTCCCGCCATCGCCTCCATCCGGCCATCCTGGATGCCGCGCTGCGGCCGGCGCGGGCCGCCCTGCCCGGCGACACGATCCATGTCGTGGCCGGGATCGAGCATGTCCGACCCGCCGGCCCCCTGCCGGACGCGTTCTGGAGCCACGTCGAAGTACGGTCGGGCGGCGACGCGGCGCCGGGAGGGGGCAGGGCAGGCAGGGGCAGGGCGGCCATCGCGGACGTCCGCTGGTACGATGCGGTCGGCCAGTGCGTGATGGCGATGGACGGACTGCGCCTCCATGCGCTCGATGCCGAGGCGGCCGGCGAGGAGGACGTCGAGGTCGCGGCCCGCGCATGGCGGAATGAGGACGCGGCCCGCACATGGCTATATCAAGTTGTCTGGGATCCGTCGCCCGTGCCAGCCCCGGTGCGCGATGCCGGCGCGGCCGTGACGGCGGCGGACCACGGCGCGCGTCGCGACAGGGCGGCGGCGGCGAAAGGGAGCTGGCTGGTCTTCGCCGACCGGGCCGGGCTGGGAGCGGCGGTCGCGGGACGCCTGCGGGATCTCGGCCACGGCGCCGTGCTCGTCCACCCGGGCCAGCGATACGCCATCCGGGACGACGGCCAAGCCGCAACGGTCCGCCGCGGGGTGGCGGATGACCTGCGCCAGCTCATGGCGGCCGCCGCCCCGGACGGCCGCCCGCCGCGGGGCGTGGTGTTCGCGTGGGGGTTGGATGCGGCGCTTCCCGCGGACGCGGCGCCGGCGCGCCTGATCGCGGACCTGGCAGCGTCGCTGGGCGATCTGGCCGGCGTCGCCCGCATGCTGGCCCCCGTCGCGGGCCCGGAGGGTCCGCGGCTGTGGGTGGTCACGCAGAATGCGCAGGCGACGGCCGAAGCCGTAGCATCCAGGACCGGGTCCGGACCCGCGCTCGCCCAGGCGCCGCTGTGGGGGCTGGGCCGGGTCGTCGCGATCGAGCACCCCGAGCTGTGGGGCGGCCTGATCGATCTGGCCGATGGCGATGCTGCCGCGCAGGCCGATCGCGTGCTGGCCGAGGCGCTTGGCACCGGCGCCGGCGCCGAAGACCAGGCTGTCTGGCGCGATGGCCAACGCCGCGTGCCGCGGCTCGTGCGGAGCGCTCCGTCGCCTGGCCCCTCCCCGGCCTGGCGAACCGACGGCGCCCATCTCGTCTCCGGCGGTCTGGGACGCGTCGGGCTGGCCGTCGCGCGCTGGCTGGCCCGCGCGGGCGTGCGGCACCTCGTGCTCACAGGCCGCACCGGCCTGCCCGACCGCGCGGCGTGGGCCGCCCTGGACGCCGACTCCACCGCGGCGCGCCGCGTGGCGCGCGTCCGCGACATCGAGGCACTGGGCGCCGAGGTCACGGTGATCGCCTCCGACATCGGCGACGCCGATCAGGTCGACGCCCTGGCGGCGCGGTTCGGGTCCGCGCTGCCGCCGCTTCGCGGCGTGTGGCACGCCGCCGCCGACCTCGGCGGCGCCGCGGTGGCGGCGCTCACCCCGGAGGCCCTGACCGAGATGCTCCAGGCCAAGGTCGCCGGCGCCTGGGCGCTGCACCGGTCCACCGCGGCGGCCGACCTCGACGCCTTCGTCCTGTTCTCGTCCACCTCCGCGCTGTGGGGCGCGCGCGACCTGGCGGCCTATGCCGCCGCCAACGGCTTCCTCGACGCGCTGGCCCACTACCGCCGGGCGCACGGCATGCCGGCCCTGAGCATCGACTGGGGCATCTGGGCGGAGCAGGAAGGGTCGGCGCGCGCGATCGTCGCGGACGGCACGCGCGTCGGGCTCTGTCCGATGCCCGAGGAGCCGGCGCTGGACCTGATGGGCCGCCTGGTGGCGCAAGACGCGGTCCAGGCCACGGTCGCCGCGATCGACTGGCCCACCTTCAAGGCGGCCTACACCGCCCGGCGCCCGCGCCCGTTCCTGGACCGCGTGGACGCACCGGACGGGCGGACCGACGGCGCGCCGGACGGGCGGACCGACCACGCTCCCGCCACGGCGGTCCCCTCCGCGCCGCCGGCATTCCGGTCCCTCTGGCTGAATGCCGCGCCGGCGGAGCGTCACGAGGCGGCCATCACCTTCGTCCGCGCCGCCGTCGCCGGTGTGCTTGGGCAAGCCACGCCCGAGCGGCTCGACGTCCGCCGCGGCCTGTTCGACCTTGGCCTGGACTCGCTCCTCGCCATGCAGCTCCGGCGGCGCCTGGAGGCCGCCCTCGATCGCCCGCTGTCGCCCACGGTCATCTTCAGCCATCCCAGCATCCGCGCGCTGGCCGGATTCGTCGCCGCGCTCATGGTCGAAGAGGACGCCAGCGCGATGCCCAGCACCGCGCTGCCCGCCGATGCGCCGATGGCCGAGGCGGACAGCGCCGCGATGCCCGCCGATGCGCTGCCCGCGGCCCCGCCGGCGCCGGATGCGGCCGGCGATCGCGCGAACGACGGCGCCGCGGCGGGCCTGTTGCGCCGGTTCGAGGCCACGATGGCCGCGGTCGACGACCTGGTCGGCGGGAGCAGACGACCATGACGGAGCCGGCGATGACGGGGCAGCCCATGCCGAACGACCTCGCCGCCCGCCTGTCGGACGCGCTGGACGCGATCGACCGGCTGCGCGCGCAGCTCGAGGCCGTGGAGCGGCAGCGGCACGCACCGATCGCGGTGATCGGCATCGGCTGCCGGCTGCCGGGGGGCGTCGACGGCCCGGACGACTTCTGGCGCCTGCTGTCCGCGGGGCGCGACGCGACCACCGACATCCCGCCCGATCGGTTCGACGCCGACGCCTGGTACGACGCCGATCCGGCGGCGCCCGGCAAGATCGCCGCCCGCCGCGGCGGCTTCGTCGAGGGCATCGACCGGTTCGATCCGGCCTTCTTCGGCATCGCCCCGCGCGAGGCGCCCGGGATGGACCCGCAGCATCGGCTGCTGCTCGAAGTGGCGTGGGAAGCCCTCGAGCACGCCGGGCTGGCCCCGGATCGGCTCGCCGGCAGCCGGACGGGCGTGTTCGTCGGCATCACGACGTCCGATTACATGCAGCTTCATGCCCAGCGGATGCATCCGGAAGCCATCGACGCCTACCTGACCTCGGGCAACGTGCTGAACGCGGCGCCGGGGCGCGTGGCGTACGTGCTGGGCCTGCGCGGACCCAGCCTGGCCATCGACACGGCCTGCTCGTCCTCGCTGGTGGCCATCCACACCGCCTGCCAGAACCTGCGCAGCGGCGCGTGCGACCTGGCGCTGGCCGGCGGCGTCAACGCCGTGCTGGCCCCGGAGCTGTTCGTCAGCTTCTCGAAGTGGGGCATGCTGGCGCCGGACGGCCGCTGCAAGACCTTCGACGCCCGCGCCGACGGCTTCGCCCGGGGCGAGGGCTGCGGCGTGGTCGTCCTCAAGCGTCTGGCGGACGCCGCGGCGGACGGCGACCGCATCCTGGCGGTCATCCGGGGCTCGGCCGTCAACCAGGACGGCGCCAGCGGCGGCCTTACCGTGCCCAATGGCGCGGCGCAGGCCGACGTCATCCGCGCCGCCCTGGCCGACGCCGGGGTCGCGCCGGCGGCGGTCCACTACGTCGAGGCCCACGGCACCGGCACCAGGCTCGGCGATCCGATCGAGGTCGACGCCCTGGACGCCGCCTACGGCCCGGGCCGGCCCGCCGAGCGGCCGCTGCTCATCGGTTCGGTCAAGACCAACCTCGGCCACCTGGAATCCGCGGCTGGCGTAGCCGGCCTGATCAAGGCCGTGCTGGCCCTCCACCACGGCGAGATCCCGCCTCACCTGAACTTCACCGAACCGACCCCGCACGTGGCGTGGCCGACGCTCCCGATCGCCGTCCCGACCC
Organism: uncultured Anaerolineales bacterium; assembly: GCA_964415605.1. Lineage (GTDB taxonomy): Bacteria > Chloroflexota > Anaerolineae > Epilineales > Epilineaceae > UCB3. The sequence goes on from CAYQBA010000094.1 coordinate 7,538, forward strand.
GCCGCACGCCGTGGCCGGTCGGGCCAGGGCCGCGGCTGGCCGGCGTCAGCGCGTTCGGCTTCAGCGGCACCAACGCGCACGTCGTCATCGAGGCGGCGCCGGGCCCGCGCCCCGCGACGAGCCACGGCGACGCCTCCGGCCGCGGCGCCTCGCCGACCACCACCGGCTCCGGCGAGCGCCCGATGCACGTGGTCGCTATCTCGGCCCGATCGGCGCCCGCGCTTCGGGCGCTGGTCGAACGCTACCGCGCGCACTTCGACACGCACCCGGAGCTGGCGGTTTCCGACATCGGGTTCACGGCCAACGCCGGACGCGCGCACTTCGAGCACCGCCTGGCAGCGGTCGTGCCCAGCACGGACGCCTTGCGCGAAGGCCTCGCGGCGTGGCTCGACGGCGCGCCGTCCGCCGGCCTTCGGAGCGGCGACACCGACGGACGGCCGGCGCCGCGCGTGGCCTTCCTCTTCACCGGCCAGGGCGCCCAGCACGTGGGGATGGGGCGCGGGCTGTACGACGCCCAGCCGGCGTTCCGAACCGCGCTCGACCGCTGCGCCGCGCTGCTGGACCCGCATCTCGCCTCACCGCTGCTGCCGGTGCTGTTCGCCGATCCCGCCGATCCCGCAGCGGCGGCCCGGATCGACGACACGACGTTCAGTCAGCCGGCGCTGTTCGCGCTGGCGTACGCCCTGGCCGACATGTGGCAGGCGTGGGGCATCAAGCCCGCGGCGGTGCTGGGGCACAGCGTCGGCGAGCTGGCCGCGGCCTGCGTGGCGGGCGTCTTCAGCCTGGAGGACGGCTGCCGGTTGGTCGCCGCGCGGGCCCGCGCCATGGGCGCGCTGCCGCGGGACGGCGCGATGGCAGCGGTCTTCGCGGCCGAGGACCGCGTGCGCGCCGCCGTCGCGCCCCTTGCCGGCGCCGTCGCGATCGCCGCCTTGAACGGTCCCGAGCACGTCGTGGTCTCGGGCCCGGCAACCGCCGTGGATGCGCTGGGCGCCCGGTTCGACGGCGAAGGCATCCGCTGGCGGCGGCTGCGGGGCTCGCAGGCCTTCCACTCGCCCTCGATGGACCCGATGCTCGATGCCTTCGAGCAGGCCGCGGCGGCCATCGCCTACCGCCCCCCGCGCGTGCCGATCGTCTCCAACGTGACCGGGATGGTCGCTGCCGGCGACGAGGTCACGACGCCCGGATACTGGCGTCGCCACGCCCGATCGCCAGTGCGGTTCGCCGAGGGGATCGCCGCGCTCCAGGCGCGCGGCATCACGGCATGCGTCGAGATCGGGCCGAGGCCGACGCTGATCGCCTTGGGCCAGCGCTGTCTGCCGGAGGGCGAGGGCGTCTGGCTGCCTTCGCTGCGCCCGGGCCGGGACGATTGGGCCGTCGCGCTGGATGCGCTCGCGACGCTGTACACGCAGGGCGCGGACGTCGACTGGGCGGCGTTCGACCGCCCCTACCCGCGGCGGCGCCTGGCCCTGCCCACGTACCCCTTCCAGCGCCAGCGTTATTGGCTCGCCGCGGCGCCGGCGCCGGCCGGCGGCAAGCCCGTCGCAGCTGACGTGCCGCACCGGTCGGCCACTGGCCATTCCCTGCTGGGAGACGAAGTGAGATCGCCGCTGGCGCCAGAAGGGGTCGTCTTCGAGACGACGCTCCGGGCCGACTGGCCGGCATTCGTGGCGAACCATGTTGTCGGAGGTCGCGTCGTCCTTCCGGCCACGGCCTACGTCGAGCTGGCGCTGGCCGCCGCCGGTCGATGGCATGCCGGCCCCAATGGTCGATGGCGCGCCGATCCCGCCGGCCGATGGCGCGCCGGTCCCGGCCTGGTCGCGGACATCCGAATCGATCGCCTGCTGGCGCTGGCGCCGGCCACCCCGCGGACGCTGCAAACGGTGGTGACGCCCGGCGCCGATGGCGGCGCGACGGTCGAGGTGTTCAGCCTCGGGCCGAACGACGACGGTCGTTGGCTGCGCCACGCCACGGCGCGCATCGCGCCGCTCGATGCCGTCGCCGCGCCGAAAAGTCGCGGCGATGACCCCTGCGACGCGTTGTCGCGGGTTCGCGACCGCTGTCATGTGCCCCTCGACGTCGGCGCGCACTACCGGGACTTCGAGGCGCGGGGAATCGCGTTCGGCCCGTCGTTCCGGGGGATCACGCGGCTCTGGCGCGGCGAGGGCGAGGCCCTGGGCGAGGTGGTCTTGCCCGACGCGGCGGCCGATCGGGACGCCTACGGCCTGCATCCGGCACTCCTCGATGCCTGTTGGCAGGTCCTCATGGCCGCCTGGCCGTCCGGCAGCACCGGCGCGGGCAGGAGCAACGGCCATCGCGGAACGGTCGACGGCGAAGCGCCCGCCGACGACGATGCGCCGCCGACCCTCGACGAGACCGCCGAACCCTACCTTCCGGTGGCCGTGGACGCGATCCGCCTCTACGGCCCGGCGGGGGCGCGGCTGTGGAGCCACGCCGTGCCCCGGTCCGCCGGCACGACGCCGGGCGAAGTCCGCACGTTCGACATCCACCTGTTCGCCCCCGACGGCACACGGGTGGGCGACGTGAATGGCTTGGTGCTCAAGCGCGTCGTCGCCACGTCGCCGGTGGACGACGGACCGCCGGCAGACTGGCGCGGCTGGCTCTACACGCCCCGCTGGGAGGCGCTGCCATCCCGTCGCGATGCCGGGCAGGGCAACGGCCGAGCGGATGGCGCGACGGCCGAGCGCATGGCGCACGCCGACACGGCCGTCGAACCGGCGCATGCCGACATGGGGGTCGAACGGTCGCATGCCGACAGGTCCGTCGAATCGGCACTCGCCGACGCGGCCGCAGCCGGGGATCGTGGCGACACGGGCAACGCCCTCCCACCGATCGATCGCTTGTGCGCGGCGTTCGCCGCGGCCACCCTGGAGACGCTGGGCTGGCCGATGGTGCCCGGCACGCGCGTCGAAGCCGAGGGTCTGGTCGACCAGCTGGGCGTCGTCCCCGGCAAGCGGCGACTGTTGGACCGCTTGCTCGACATGCTGGCCGAGGACGGCATCGTCATGCGCGAAGCCGGAGCTTGGGTCGCGATCCAGGGTCCGGCGACTCGCGATCCCGCGGCCGGCCTGCGGTCGCTCCTGACTCTCCATCCCGGCTGCCGGGCCGAGCTGGCGCTCCTCGATCGCTGCGGGCCGCGCGTGGCCGAAGTCTTGGCGGGCACGTGCGATCCCCTGTCGCTGCTGTTCCCGGAAGGCTCGATGGCGTTGCTCGAGCCGCTGTACCGCGACTCGGCGACGGCGCGCCGCGCCAACGGGCGGGTGGCCGAGGCGGTCGCCGCGGCCGTGGCGGACATTCCGCCGGATCGGCCGGTGCGCGTGCTGGAGATCGGCGCCGGCACGGGCGGCACGACGGCATTCGTCCTGCCGCGTCTGCCGGCGGAGCGCACCCGCTACACGTTCACCGACGTCTCCGGCGCGTTCGTGTCCAGGGCGCGCGAGCGGCTGGGCGGCGCGCCCTGGATCCGCTTCGGCAGCCTCGACATCGAGCGCGATCCCGCGGGCCAGGGCTACGCGCCGGCGTCGTTCGACGTGATCGTGGCCGCCAACGTCCTGCACGCCACCCGCGACCTCGCGGGGGCCTTGGGCCACACGCGCCGGCTCCTGGCGCCGGGCGGCCGCCTCGTGCTGCTGGAGGGGACGACCGCCCGGCGGTGGATCGACCTGACCTTCGGTTTGACCGACGGCTGGTGGCGCTTCACCGACACCGACGTCCGGCCGGCGTATCCGCTGTTGGCGCCCGACCGCTGGGCGCGCGTGCTGGCCGATTGCGGCTTCGACGACCCCCTGGCCGTGTCGGCGACCGGCGACGATCCTACGGCCCTGTTCCCGCAAGCGGTCATCGTCGCGACGGCGCCAGCAGCGTTGGAGGTGGCGTCGACGGTGGGCGCGCATCCGATGGCGACGTCCACGGCGCCTTCCGGCGGTGCATGGCTCGTCCTGGAAGATGCCGGCGGCGTCGGCGCGGTGCTGGGGGGGATCATCGAACGGAGCGGCGGCCGCGTGGTGCGGCTGCGCGCGCGGCTCGGCGCGGACACGGCGCCCGGCACCGGGGCGGACACGGTCGATCCGACCGACCCCAGCGCCGTCGAGAGGGCCCTGCAGGCGGCGCAGGCGCGGCTCGGGGCGCCGCTGGACGCCATCGTGCATCTCTGGAGCCTCGACGCACCGCTCGTCGAGGCCGCCCCGGCCGACGTCGTGGCGGCAGCGCAAGGCGTGGGGTGCATCGGCGCGCTGCACGTCGCCCAGGCGGTCGTCCGATCCAACCCGGCGACGCTTCCGCGCTTGTGGCTGGTCACCCGCGGGTGCCCGCTCGCGCCGGCGGACGGGCACGCCGCCGAGTTGTCGACGAACGGATATGGTGGCACGCCGTCAGCGGACGGATACGGCGGCGGGCCGTCGACGGACGTGACGGAGGTTCGGCGCTCGCCCGGCCTGGCGCATGCGACGCTTTGGGGCATGGCGCGGACCATCGGCCTCGAACAGCCGCAGCTCGGTTGCACGTGCATCGACCTCGACCCGCGCGCCGCCGAGTCGGACAGCGCGCGTGCGCTCGCGGCGGCGCTGGCCATGGCCGGCGACGAGGACCGGCTCGCCGTGCGCGGCGGCGCCACCTTCGTGTCACGGCTGGCGCGCGATGTCGCGGGCGATCCCGGGATCGTGCCGTCCGGCCCGTACCGGTTGGCAACGGCCACGCCGGGCGTGCTCGACAGCCTCGGCCTGCGGGCGGAAGAACGCCGGACCCCGGGTCCCGGCGAGGTCGAGCTGCGCGTGCAGGTCACCGGCCTCAACTTCCGCGATGTGCTCAACGCCCTCGGGGCCTACCCCGGCGACGCCGGGCCGCTCGGCGGCGAGTGCGTCGGCGAGGTGGCCGCGCTGGGCCCGGGCGTGACCGATCTCGCGGTTGGCGAGACGGTGATGGCGCTCGCGCCGGGCGCCTTCGCGTCGCATGTGACCACCCACCGTGCCCTCGTCGTGCACAAGCCGGTCGGGCTGTCCATCGACGCGGCCGCCACCGTGCTCGTCGCCTTCATGACCGCCGCCCACGCCCTGCGCGATCTCGCCGGCTTGCGGCCCGACGAGCGGGTGCTCATCCACGCCGCGGCGGGCGGCGTGGGGCTGGCCGCGGTGCAGATCGCGCAGCGCTTGGGCGCCGAGGTCTTCGCCACGGCCGGCAGCGACGCCAAGCGCGCCTATCTGGAGTCGCTTGGCGTGGCGCACGTCTTCAGCTCGCGCAGCGCGGACTTCGCCGCGGCCATCCTCGGCGCCACCGGCGGGCGGGGTGTGGACGTCGTGCTCAACGCGCTGGCCGATCCGTTCATCGCGCCGAGCCTGGCGGCCCTGGCGCCCGAAGGCCGCTTCGTCGAGATCGGCAAGCGCGGCATCTGGGACGCCGGCCGGGTGGCGGCGGTCCGGCCGGCCTCCGGCTACTGGGTCGTGGACATGGCGGCGATGTTCGCCGCCGACCCCGTGCGCGTCGGGCGCCTCTTGCAGGGCCTCGTCGCCGAGATCGAGGCCGGGACGCTGAGCGCGCTGCCCTTCGAGGTTGCCGCGCTGTCGGACGCGGCGGCCGCGTTCCACCGGATGGCCCGGGGCGAGCATGTCGGCAAGATCGTGGTCCGCCATCCGGCCGCCGCCGTGCGCGGCGGCGGCACCTACCTGATCACCGGTGGGTTCGGCGGCCTGGGCCTCTTGACGGCGGAATGGCTGGTGGGCCAGGGTGCGCGCCACCTCGTCCTGGTCGGGCGCAGCGCACCGCCCGCCGCTGTGAGGGCCCGGCTCGCCGCGATCGAAGCGGCCGGCGTCCAGCTCCGCGCCGCGCAGGTCGACGTGGCCGACGAGGCGGCGATGGCGCGCCTCTTCAAGACGATCGGGGCCGAGCTGCCGCCGCTGGGCGGCGTGTTCCATTCCGCCGGCGTTCTCGACGACGGCGCGCTCCTGGCACAGGGCGAAGCACGCTTCGCGCGGGTTCTCGCCCCCAAGGTGCGGGGGGCGTGGATCCTTCACCGGCTGACGGCCGCCATGCCGCTGGAGCTCTTCGTCCTGTACTCGTCTCTCTCGGCGGTGATCGGCTCGCCGGGGCAGGCCAACCACGCCGCGGCCAACGCGTTCATGGACGCCCTGGCCCACTACCGCCGCGCCCAAGGCCTGCCCGCCCTGAGCATCAACTGGGGCGCGTGGTCCGAGATCGGCAGCGCGGCCCGGCAGGACGTCGCCGACCGGCTGGCGGCACGCGGCATCGGCGGCATCGCGCCCCACGAAGGCGTCGCGGTGCTGGCCCATCTCGTCGCCCGGGCGGCGGCCGATCCGCGCCGATCCCCGGCCCAGGTCGCGGTGGCGCCGGTGGACTGGCCGCGGTTCCGCGCCGCGCTGCCGGCCGGCCGGTCGGCGCGCTGGACCGACGGGCTGGCCGGTGGCGGGATATCCCGCCTCCCCGGCGACCGCTCCGCGACGACCTCGCCGCGCCGCGTGGGGGCGTCCGTCGACCCGCCGGCGTCGACCTTCCGCCGCACCCTCGCCGAGGCGCCGGCCGGCCGGCGGCGGGCGCTCCTGATCGGGTTCATCCAGGACCGCGCTCGCCGCGTCATCGGAATCGCTCCCGGCGACCCGCTCGACACCGCCCGGCCGCTGCACGCGCTCGGGCTCGATTCGTTGATGGCGGTCGAGGTGCGCAACATCCTCGGCGCCGATCTGGGCCTGGACCGGCCGCTGCCGGCGTCGCTGGTCTTCGATCATCCCAGCGTCGACGCGCTGGCCGACCACCTCGGCGCGCTCCTGTTCCCGGCCGACGCCGCGTCCGCGCCGGCGACAACCCCGGCGCCCACCTCGCCGACCTCGCCGGCGGCGGCGCGAACCGTCGCGGGGGCGGTCGCCCCACCGGCCGGAGGCGACGGGTCCGCGGCCGACCTGGCGGACCTGACCGAGGAGCAGGCGGCCGCCGTGCTGATGGCGGAGCTGGCCGCGCATCGCGCGGAAGACGGAAGAAGGCGGGCAGCGCATGATGCATGATCCGACGACCGAGAGGGTCGAGACGGGAGCCAACGCGGCGCCGGCGGACGCGCCGGCGGACGCCCCGGCGGCCGCGGCGGACCTGTCGCCGCTGAAGCAAGCGATCGCCGAGCTGCGCGCCTTGCGCGCCGAGCGCGACGCGCTGCGCGCGGCACGCCACGCGCCGATCGCGGTGATCGGCATGGCGTGCCGGTTCCCGGGCGGCGCCGACGATCCGGCGGCGTACTGGCGGCTGCTCGACGGCGGCGTCGACGCGATCACCGAGATCCCCTCCGACCGCTGGGACGCGGCCGCCCACTACGACCCCGACCCCCTGGCCCCGGGCAAGCACGCGACGCGCTGGGGCGGGTTCGTCGACGGCATCGAGGCGTTCGACCCCGCGTTCTTCGGCATCACGCCGCGCGAAGCGGTCAGCATGGACCCGCAGCAGCGGCTGCTGCTCGAAGTCGGGTGGGAGGCCATCGAGCACGGCGGCCAGAGCATGGAGCGGCTGGCGGCGTGCGCGGCCGGGGTGTTCGTCGGCATCGGCACGCACGACTACGCGCACCTGCGCCTCATGTCCGGCGCGCGCGAAGGCATCGACGCCCACCTGACGACCGGCACGTGCCACAGCATCGCCTCCGGCCGGCTGTCCTACGCGCTCGGCCTCACCGGCCCGAGCGTGTCGGTGGACACCGCCTGCTCGTCGTCGCTGGTGGCGGTGCATCTGGCCGTGCAGAGCCTCCGCCTGGGCGAGTGCCGCATCGCGCTCGCCGGCGGGGTCAACGCGATCCTGATGCCGGAGATGGTCGTCGCGCTGAGCAAGGGCCGCATGCTCGCGTCCGACGGCCGCTGCAAGACATTCGACGCCCGGGCCGACGGCTTCGTCCGCGGCGAAGGCTGCGGGATGGTGCTCCTCAAGCGCCTGGACGACGCCATCGAGGACGGCGATCGGGTTCTGGCCGTCATTCGCGGCACGGCGATCAACCAGGACGGCCGCAGCAACGGCCTGACCGCGCCGAACGGCCCGGCCCAGGTGGCCGTGATCCGCGCCGCGCTCGCCGATGCCGGGATCGAGCCGGCCACGGTCGACTTCGTGGAGACCCACGGCACCGGCACCGCCCTCGGCGACCCCATCGAGGTCGATGCCCTGGGCGAGGCCTACGGCCCCGGCCGACCGCCGGACCGGCCGCTCCTGCTCGGCTCGGCCAAGACCAACATCGGCCACCTCGAAGCCGCGGCCGGCGTCGCCGGCTTGATCAAGGCGGCGCTGGCCCTGCGCCATGCCGCCATCCCCCCGCACCTGCACCTGCGCGAACCCAACCCGCTGATCGACTGGCAACGATCCCCGGTGGCGGTCCCGACCACCCGCACCCCCTGGCCGGAGCGCAGGGGGCCGCGGCGGGCGGGCGTCAGCTCGTTCGGCTTCAGCGGCACCAACGCCCACGTCGTCCTGGAGGCGGCCCCGGATCCGGTCGACGAGCGCCTGGACGACGGCCGGTCGCACCGCATCATCTGCCTGTCGGCCCGTGCCCCGTCGGCCGCCGCGGCATCGGCCGCGCGCCTGGCGGAGCATCTGCGAGCGCATCCGGAGACAGCCCTGGCCGACGTCGCCTTAACCGCCAATGCCGGGAGATCGCACTTCGAGCACCGCCTGGCCGCCGTCGTGGCCGACCCGGCCGTCGCCGACTGTGGCGATCCGGTCGACGACGCGACGACCGGCACGGTGCGCGACAGGGTCGACGACACCGGCCACGGCGTCGAAGGCCCGACCGCCGCCCATGGAACGGCCGAGCTGGTCGATAAGCTCGCCGCCTGGCGCCAGGGCGGCGATCCCGCGGGCGTCTACGCGGGGCGGGTGCCCCCGGACGGCCGTCCCCCGATCGCGTTCCTGTTCACCGGCCAGGGCGCCCAATACATCGGCATGGGGCGCCGGCTGTACGAAACGGAGCCGGCGTTCCGCCGGGTCCTCGACGAGAGCGCCGATCTCGCGGCGCCGTGGCTCGGTCGGCCGCTGCGCGACGTGCTGTGGGCGGCGGGCGGCGACCCGGCGCCGCTCGATCGGACGCAGTACACCCAGCCCGTGCTGTTCGCGCTTCAGGCCGCCCTGGCGGCGCAGTGGCGGGCGTGGGGCATCGAGCCGGCGGCCGTGCTCGGCCACAGCGTCGGCGAGCTGGCGGCGGCGCACGTCGCCGGGATCCTGAGCCTGGCGGACGGGCTGATGCTGGCGGCGGCGCGCGGCCGACTGATGCAGTCGCTGGCGGCCGACGGTGCCATGGCCGTGGTCTTCGCGGGCGCGGATCGCGTGGCCTCGTCGATCGCGCCCCAGGCCGGCGCCGTGGCCATCGCGGCGGTCAACGGCCCCGACAACACCGTGATCGCCGGGCGCGCGGATGCCGTCGCGGACATCGTCGCGCAGTTCAGGGCCACCGGCATCAAGGCCCGCCCCATCAACGTCGCTCTGCCGGCGCACTCGCCGCGGGTCGACCCCATCCTGGACGCCTTCACCGCCATCGCGGCGGGAGCGACCTTCCGGGCGCCCGAGATCACCTTCGTCTCGGGCGTCACCGGCGCGGTCGCAGGGCCGGCCGAGGTCGCGAACGCGGCCTACTGGCGCCGCAACCTGCGCGAGCCCGTCCAATTCGCCGCGGGCGTGGCGACGCTGGCTGCCGAGGGCTGCCGGGCCTTCGTCGAGATCGGTCCCGGCGCCACCCTGGTCGGCATGGCGCGGCGCGCCTGGCCGGCGGAGGGCGGGGCGGGCGTCTGGGCGCCGTCGCTGCGGCCGGACCGCCAGGACGGGGAGCAGATGCTCGACAGCTTGGCGCGGCTCTACGTGGCAGGGGCGGCCGTCAACTGGTCGGCGGTCGAACACGGCCCGGGGCGGCGCCGCCTCGCGCTGCCGACCTATCCGTGGCAGCGCGAGGCCTACTGGCTGCCCGAGGTCCGCGCCGCCCAGCAGTCGACCCAGCCTGGCCCCTCGTCGGTCTGGCAGGCGGCGGTGAGCGCCGGCGACCGCCAGTCCGGCCAGGCACCGCTCGGCTTCGACCTGGCCGGGCATCCGGGTCGTTGGGCCGCCCTCGACGCCCTGGCGTTCGCCTACATCGCCGCGGCCGTGCGCCGCTCGGGCGGCCTCGAGCCCGCGGGGGCGGCGGTCACGGTCGATGGGCTCTTGACGCGGCTGGGCGGGCACCCGGGATACCGCGGGCTGATGACGCGCTGGCTGCGCCTCCTCTCCGCGGCGGGGATGTGCGAGGTCGCCTCGCCGGGCGAATACCGCGCCACGCCGCCGGAAGTGTGGCCCGACGTTGCCGGGCGGCTGGCGGCGGCGCGCGAGCGGTTCATCGACGGGCCGACGCTCCCCGACTACGTCCAGCGGTGCGGGGAGGCCCTGTCGGACGTCGTCGCCGGGCGCCGCAGCCCCCTGGACCTGCTCTTCCCCGGCGGGCGCCTGGAGACAGCCGACTACCTGTACCGCACCTGTGACGTGCCGCGCTACTGCAATGCCGTCGCCCGCGCGATCGTCGAGGCGGCGGCTGGCGCATGGCCCCCCGGCCGGCCGCTGCGCGTCATCGACATCGGCGCGGGCACCGGCGGGCTGGCGGCCGACGTGCTGCCCGTCCTGCCTCCGGACCGGGCCGACTACACGTTCACCGACGTCTCCGACTTCTTCTTCGCGCGGGCCTCGGAGCGCTTCGGCGCCTACCCCTTCATGCATTGCGCGCGGTTGGACATCGAGCAGTCGCCGGCCGACCAGGGCTTCGGCCGGCACGGCTTCGACATCGCCCTGGCCGCCAACGTCCTGCATGCGACGCGCGACGTCGACGCGGCGCTGGCCCACGTGCGATCGCTCCTGGCCCCCGGCGGCCTGCTCGTGGTGTTCGAGACGACCGAGCACCCCACCTGGTTCGATGCCACCATCGCGCTGATCGACGGCTGGAGCCGCCACCAGGACGACGGCCGGCGGCGCGAGCACCCGCTGCTCTCGGCCGACGCTTGGCTGGCCGCGCTCGATCGGGCCGGCTTCGCCGCGGCGGCGGCCTGGCCGGGCGCCGACTCGCCCGCCGCGGTGCTGGGCGGGCACGTGCTGGCGGCCCGGGCGCCGGAGGAGACCGGCGCGGCCCGGCATCCCGCCATCAACCCGGGGCTCGGGC
>CAYQBA010000095.1:0-18061 GCA_964415605.1 uncultured Anaerolineales bacterium
GCGCAGCGGGTGAGGCGGACCGCACTCACAGCAGCCTCCCAGCCGAGAGTCGCACCAGTTCCTCCACCGTGTTCGGCACATCCCAGAGCCCGAGCGCGCCCTTGCACGGGATCGGCTCGGGAAGCGCCACCACATGGGACAGCAGGAAGCCGAACGGCCCGCAGAACCAGGGTGAGTCCGATGCCGAGACGCAGTCGTAGATGGTGGCCGCGCCGACGAGGGCGGACGCCAGCCGGGCGGCCGTGGCCGTGGGGCCGAGCGCGGCGATGAGCGGGGCCTGGAGGTAGGTGTACAAGACGTCGCGCCCGGCGTTGGCGGGCAGGAACACCGGCCGGGCGCCGGCGACGACGGCCTGGGCGTCGAGGATGTTGAACGCCTCGTCGACGTGCAGGCCGGGTGGGACCGCGCCGAGCCGCCACAGGCGGAGCGCCAGCGCGGCGAGCGTCAGGGCCGCCACGACGGCCCATTCGGCCGGCGTCGGGGGCGGGAGGTCCGGCGCGGCCGGTGGGATGGGCGGGTTCGCGGCGGCCACGGGCGTCACGCCGGACAGGCCAAACGGGTGGTCAAGAACGGTACACCAGGAACACGCCCGCGATGATGACGACGGCCCCCAGCCAGCGCTGCGGGCTGACCGCCTCGCCCAGCACGAAGCGCGAGATCGCCAGGAGCGGGATGTAGCTCAGCGCGAGCATCGGGAACGCCCAGCTCAAGGGCTCGCGCGACACGACCTTCAGCCACAGAACGGCCGCGCCGAACGCGAGGGCCAGCCCGCCGACCACCGACGGGTTGGTGAACGTGCGGAACAGCGACGACCCGTCGAACCGCATCTCGCCGGTCTGGTTCATCCCATGCTTCATCAGCGTCTCGCCGGTGAGGTTGGTGGCGATGGCCGCCAGGAGCACCGCGAAGCTCACGGTGCGCGGCGATCGGATCAGCTCGGCGACGAAGTCTGGCATGCGGTGTCTCTCCTGCGTGGCGTGATCGGTCGCGGCGGGGTCAGCCCGTCGCAGAGGGGCTGGCCGCGACCGCGGCGAGGGCGGCGCACACGGCGTCGACCTCGGCGTCGGTCAGCTCGGGGAAGATCGGCAGCGACAGCACCTCGGCCGCCGCCGTTTCGGCGCGTGGCAGCGGGCCGATGCCCCGGGCGGCGTAGGCGGGCTGGCGGTGGATCGGGGTGGGGTAGTGGACGGCGGTCTCGACGCCCCGCGCGGCGAGGGCCGCGGCCAGGGCGTCGCGATCGGCCGCGCGCACGACGTACAGGTGGAACACCGGCTCGCAGTCCGCCGCCGCGGCCGGCGGCGTGATGCCCGGGGCGCCGGCCAGCGCGGCCGTGTAGCGCGCGGCGATGGCCCGGCGCCGCGCGTTGTCGGCGTCGAGGTGCCGCAGGCGCACCGCGAGGATGGCGGCCTGCAGCTCGTCGAGGCGGCTGTTGACGCCCAGCGTCTCGTGGCGGTAGCGCGCGGACTGGCCGCCGTTGCGCAGGCGCCGGACGCGCTCGGCGATGGCGGGATCGTGGGTCGTGACGGCCCCGGCGTCGCCGAACGCGCCGAGGTTCTTGCTCGGGTAGAAGCTGAACGCGGCGGCGTCGGCCAGGCCGCCCACGCGCTGGCCGCGGTAGCGCGCGCCATGGGCCTGGGCGGCGTCCTCGACGACGGCGAGGCCGTGCGCGCGGGCCACGGCCAGGATCGGGTCGAGGTCGGCCGGCTGGCCGTAGAGGTGCACGGGCAGGATGGCGCGGGTGCGGGGGGTGATGGCGGCGGCGACGGCGGCGGGGTCGAGCGTGAAGCGGCGCGCGTCGATGTCGGCGAACACCGGCGTGGCGCCGATCTGGTCGACGGCCAGCGCGGTGAACGCGGCGGACAGCGGCGCGGTGACGACCTCGTCGCCGGGCGCGACGCCGACGGCGCGCAGGGCGAGGGCGATGGCGTCGGTGCCGCTGTTGACGCCGATGGCGTGCGCGGTGCCGCAGTAGGCGGCGAAGTCGGCCTCGAACGCGGCGAGGCGTTGGCCGAGGATGAACCAACCGCTGGCCAGGACCGCGCCGACGGCGGCGTCGATCTCGGCCTGGTGGCGGGCATAGGTGCGCCGGAGGTCGCCGAACGGGATCATGCGGGTGGGAGCCTTCCTGGGAGCTGCGGTCGGGGTCGGCGCGCCGGCCCGCCCGGGCTGACCGATGGCGCGGGCGCGCCGGCACGCGGGGCTCGAGTGGGTAGGCGGGCGCCCAGGCGGTCGGTCACGACCAGTACAGGTCGCGGTGGGCGCGGTAGAACGCCACGGTGCGGGCCAGGCCGTCGCGAAGCGTGACCGTCGGCTCCCAGCCAAGAAGCTCGTGCGCCAGCGCGTGGCTCGAGTACACGTCGCCGATGTCGATGGCCTTGCGGTCGGGCGGGAACGGGATCAGGCGGTAGCGGCCGGTGCCCGCCACGTCGATGAGCGTCTGGATGAGCTCGAGGTGGTCGACGGGCGCCCTTCCGCCGAGGTTGACGACACGGCCGTTGACGGCCTCGGACATGCCGGCCGAGACGAAGGCCTCGACGACGTCGTCGACGTAAGTGTAGTCGCGGCGCTGGCGGCCGTCGCCCCAGATCTCGATCTCGTGGTCGTCGACGGCCAGGCGGATGAACCAGCCAAGGGCGGTCTGCCGGCTATGCTTGACGAGCATGCGGGGGCCGTAGGTGTTGGTCAGCCGGAGCGAGCAGGCGCGCAGGCCGTAGACGTTGTTGTACAGGATGTGGTACCACTCGCCGGCCATCTTGTTGATGCCGTTGACGTCGGTCGGGTGGACGGGGTGGCGCTCGTCGAGCGGCAGGTAGTCTGCGGCACCGTAGATCTGGCGGGTGCTGGCGAAGACGATCTTGGCGCCGGGGTTGCCCTTGCGGCACGCCTCGAGGATCGAGAGCTGGGCGCGGCAGTTGATGTCGAGATCCGTGAAGGGGTTCTCCATGCTGTCGATGTGGCTGACCTGCCCGGCGAGGTTGAAGATGATGTCGTGACCGCGCACGAGGTAGTCGATGCCGTGGCCGCGCACGTCGGCGATGTTGACGCGGACGTGGTCTTCGTAGCCCCGCAGGTTGGCGGGGTTGCCGCCGTACTCTGGGATGAGGGAGTCGACGACGAGCACGCGCGCGCCGAGGTCGGCCAGCCGGCGAGCGAGGTTGGAGCCGATGAAGCCCAGGCCGCCGGTGACGAGGACGGGGCGGCCGGCGTAGTGGGCGGCGGGGTCGGGGGGGTGAGGCGTGGTGGTCATCGCGGGTCGACCCTGGCGGCTCGAACCTCGCGGGCTGCCAGATGCTCCTTGCGCACCACCAAACGCCACCACATCCGCCCGATCTCGCGCGCCACGCGCACCAGCCGGCGCCAGTTGAAGAACTGCGACTGCCCGTAGACCCGGTGGAAGTGGTGCACCGGCACCTCGGTGAACGTGAAGCCCGCGTCGTGGAACTTCTTGACGAGCTCGAGCGGCAGCGTGCCGTCCGGCGACGTCAGCGTCACCGCGTCGAAGCACGCCCGGCGGATGAGCCGGAAGTCGCAGTCCACGTCGCGGATCGGGTAACCGAACAAGAGCCGCATCAGGTGGTGATACACCCGTCCCACCACCACCCGGTGCCACGGGTCGTTGCGGCTGATCTTGTAGCCGTTGACGATGTCGACCCCCGGCCGGAGCGCCGCGTGCAGCAGCCGCAGCTCGTCCGGGTCGTACTGCGCGTCGCCGTCGGTGTAGAACACCCACTCCTTGGTGGCGGCGCCGAAGCCCGAGCGCAGCGCGTTCCCATAGCCCATGTTGCGCGGGTGGTGGATGACGCGCAGGCACGGCACCAGCGCCGCCAGCTCGTCCAGCAGCGCGCCTGTGTGGTCGGCGCTCCCGTCGTTGGTGACGATCACCTCGTAGTCGTCGGTGAGGTCGCGCAGCGTCATCACCGCGCGCAGCACCATGCTGGGGATGGTGCCGGCGTCGTTGTATGCCGGGAAGACGGCCGAGATGCCAGCGGGACGATCCATGCTGTGGGCGGAGAGGGACTCGAACCCCCGACCCCCTCGGTGTAAACGAGGTGCTCTGACCGGCTGAGCTATCCGCCCGGGAAGGCCCAATTGTATCGGCCCGCCCGATCGGCGTGCAATCGCCACGTGCACCCCGGGGAGCCCGGGCGGCGAAGGTCGACCGTGCGTGCGCCAGGCGACCAAGGGCCGCCGGTCCGCGCGCCGGGCGGGGATCGCTGACCCGCCCGGCGTCCGGAACGCGAAAGGCCGGCCCCGTCGCCGAGGCCGGCCTTCCCGCGTGGGTGTCAGATCGAGACGTGCGCGGCGCGGTGCCCCACGTCCCGACGTGCGCCCGTCGGCTACGGCGCGATCGTGATGATCAGCTCCGGCTTCCGCGAGTCGGTCGACTCGTCCGCGTAGAAGTAGGCGCTGTCCGAGCTGTCGGTCGTGATGCCGAAGCTGCTCACCCCGCCCGTCGTCCCGCCCGTCACGTCGTAGACCGCCCACGAGCCGGCGGGGACGTCGCCCAGCGTGCCAAGCGCTGTTCCGCCGATGCCCGGTGCGTTGTTCCACGTCAGACCGTTTTCCTGCCACGGCCCACCGCCGACGAAGTCGTTCGAGACGGCGTAGATCGAACCACCGCTGTCGGTGCCGTCGTAGGCGAACATCCGCAGCTCGGCACCGACGATCGTCCCGCTGACCCCGGCAAGGTTGAACTTGAAGAACGTGCGATAGCTCCCCAGCTGCGCGGCCCGGATGCGCAGGTAGGTCGACTGCCCGTAGTTCGAGTCTGGCGAGCCTTCCGACACGCGCGCGTCGGCCAGCGGCGTGCAGCGGTACTGCGTGCCGGAGATGGCCGAGCACAGCACCGGCAGCGGCGTCGCCGTCGGCGTGTTGGTGGCCGTCGGGATCGGCGTGTTCGTCGCGGTCGGGGTCCACGTCGCGAGCACGACCGGCGTGGGCGTGGGCGTGAACGTCGGCGTCAGCGTCGGCGTTCGGGTGGGGGTCCGGGTGCGCGTGGGCGTCCGCGTCGGCGTCGCCGTCCGAGTCGGCGAGGGCGTGCGGGTCGGCGTCCGCGTGGGCGTGTTCGTCGGCGTGTGGGTGGGCGTGTGGGTGCTGGTTGGCGTTGGCGTCCGTGTCGGCGTTCGCGACGGCGTCGGGGTCCGCGACGGCGTTAACGTCGGCGACGGCGTCAGGGTGTTGCTGGGCGTCGGGGTGATCGTGGGCGTGTTGGTCGGCGTGTTGGTCGCCGTGTTGGTCGGCGTGTTGGTCGGCGTGCGTGTGGGCGTGTTCGTCGGCGTCGCCGTGGGGGGCACCGGGGTGTTGGTCGGCGTGTTGGTCGGCGTGTTCGTCCGCGTCGGGGTCGGGGTGGGCGGCTCCAGCGGCGGGACGTACGGCGCGCAGTTGATCGAGATCGAGAGCAGGTACTCGCCGACGTGCGTCAGCCAGCCGCTGCCGAACTGCGTGAAGCTGTTGCTCCCGGCCGCCACGGCCGCGTAGTACGTGCCGGTGTACGGCGCCAGGAAGTAGAGGCCCTCGGCCTGGCCGCCGGACGGTGCCGAGGCGTTCATCTGGCCCAGGCCGCTGGCGTAGTTGAGCGTGTTGGTGCCTTCGTTCACGCGCAGGAGCAGCTCGCCGGCCGCGTTGAACAGCGCGAGCTGCGGGTTGATCTGCGACTTGCCGAACGCGTCGGTGTCGCGCAACGGGTCACCGTCGACGCTGAGGAAGATCAAGCTGCCCGCCGACGCGGTGAACGCGTAGAAGTCGGTGTCGCCGGACGGGCGCGTGCCGACGAGGTTGTTGTTGACCGGCTGCCGGCCCGCCAGCTCACCGAAGTAGTAGTTGGCGGTGTTGCTGTTGGCCTCGGCCGGCGTGTCGTTCGGCTCGCTCTCGGCGATCGCCGTCGCGCGCGGCGGCTGCACCACCGTGAAGACGCGATACGGCTCGGCCGTGGTCAGGGTGCTCGGGGCGTTGACGCGCAGGAAGTTGCTCGGCTGCGGCGTCACCTGGAAGAGCCCGCCGCCGATGTTGGGAGCGCTGGCGCCGAACAGCGTGTCGTTGTCGCTGCCGTCGAACTCCAGGGTGTCGCCGCCCGTCATCAGGCGCAGGTCGATGTCGTTGTTGTTCGACGCGCCCGCGTCGACGAGCGAGAACAGACGGTACTCTGACGACGGCGGCGTCGGCAGCCGGTAGAAGTCGTTCTCGCCGAATGCCGGCGTCTGCGTGACGGTCGGGGCGCCGATGACGGTCGGCGTGTTGCTCGGCGTCGGCGTGTTCGTCGGCGCGCCGGCCGTCGTCGGAGACGGGGTCGGCGTCAGCGTGCGGATGATCGAGCCCTCGATGCCGCAGGCCAGGATGTTGGCCAGGTCGCCGATGTTGTTGTTCTCGGTCTCGCGGACGCACGCCGTCACCTCCAGCGAGAACCGCCCGCCGAGCTGCGTGCCGCTATACGTCAGCTCGTCGACGTACACGTACACCGTCTGCCCGGCGGTCATCGGGTAGCACATGACCTCTTCGGCGCCGAACGTCGTCGTGGCGTTGCGGTTGGACGCCGCCACGCAGGCAGGGTTGACGGCGGGCGTCGGCGTGGCCCCACCGCCGGGCGTGGCGGTCGGCTCGGCCGCGGCGCAGCTGTCGCCCAGGTACAGCACCAGGTTGGCGCCGCCCAGCGGGTCGATGTTGGCGATGCGGAACGAGTACGTGCCGGCGGACGGGGCCGTGAAGCGGTACACGACGTCGCGGCCCAGCGCCGACGGCGGCAGCGGGGTCGGGGTCGACGTCCCGGCGGTGGTCGTCGGCGTCGCGGGCGTCACCGGGTTGCCGACGGCGCCGTTGGCCTCGAAGCACGTCCCGAACGCCGCGAGCTGGTAGTCGTTGCGGGCGCCGGCCATGGAGCCGAGCGCCGGGATGTTGAGCGTCAGCGGCACCGACGAGATGCACGTGTCGTTGACCTGCGGCGTCGAGGTCGGCGACGGCGTGAACGTCGGGGTCGGCGTGAACGTCCGCAGCGGGTCGGCCGTCGGGGTCGGCGTCGGCGTGTTGCCCGCCGCCGCGCCGATGCTGCACGCCGTGAAGCGGTAGCCACGCCCGATGTCGTTGGTCTTGGCGTTGATGCGGATCCAGAAGCTCTGGCCCGGCGTGCCGCTGAAGAACTCGCCCGTGCCCTGCCCGGCGGTCGTCGTCGTCACGCTGCCGTCGATCACGCCGGTGACCAGGCTCACGTCTGAGGCGCTGCGCAGCTCGAGCGACATGTCGCTGTTGATGGTGTTGAGGTCGTGCGGGCAGCCCGCGCAGTCCAACGAGCCGTCGACCGCGATGAACACGGCCTCGGTGGACCCCACCGTCACCGGTCCGTAATAGTCGACGTCGGCGTTGCTGCTGAACCCGCCCGAGACCGTCCAGCCCGCCGACGCGGGCGGGATCGCGGCCGTCGCGAAGGCGCTGGCGGCGATGACCGGGCGCGGGTTGCCGGTGCCCTGGCTGAACACGCTGCTGCACGTCGGCAGCGTGGAGGCCGGGAGGGTCTGGGCGCCGGAGAGGGTGTTGTTGCTCGCGTCGTCGGCCTCCGTCGGGTTGCCGAGGCTGCCGTTGGGGCGGTGGATGTACAGGTCGTGCGGGCCGACGATGGTGGTGCCGGATAGGCCGTGCAGCACCAGCATCGCACCGGGCTCGAGCGGCGACCCGGCGAGGCCGGGGTTGAGCGAGCTGCCGCCGCCGCCGGGCGGCAGGACGACGTTGGCCGGGGCGGAGTAGGTGTGGCCCTCGTCGTCGTCGCACTCCATGTCCGCCGGGATCGGGCCGATCGTGCAGGTGGCGGGCATGCCGATGGTGCTCTTGCGCAGGTGCATCAGCATGTCGGCGCTGAACGGGCCGACGGCCACGTTCTTGGCGTAGGCGTAGATCGCGTCCACGGCCCCGACGGCCGTCGGGGTGGCGGTAGCGGTCGACGTCGGCGTCGGGGTGCGGGTCTCGGTCGGGGTGTTCGTCGCCGTCGGCGCCGTCGGCGTCGGGCCGGTGGTCGCGGTCGGCGTCGCCGTCGCGTTGGTCGACTCGATGACGCGGACCTGCACGCTCGACTCGCCGGGCGGCGGCGCGTTCAGGCCGAACTTCCACACGCCGATGATGACCGTCAAGCTGCCGCCAACGCCGATGCCCGCGCCGAACGACGTGCGCGACTTGTGGCCGCAGGCGGCGAAGCCCGTGCCGCTCACGACCGCGTCGTCGTTGCCGGTGAAGACCGTGCCCGTCGGCGGGCATGCGCTGAGGTAGAGGTAGACCACCGTGTCCTGGAGCGTGCCCGCGGTGTTGCACGTCTCGATGGTGTAGGTGCCCGAGCGCGTGGCCGTGTACGAGAACCACGCGCTGCGCGACGCCCGGAACGCGCTGGGCGGCCCGTTGACGGGGTCGCCGGTGACGGTGGCATCCGCGATGTCGACGATCGACGATACCGACGAGCCGTTCTCGACCGTGCCGGGGATGATCACCGGGCTGGAGCACAGGTCGTTCGACGGCGGCGCGTCCAGCCCGTCGATGGCCATCGGCAGCGCCGAGATCCCCGGAGCGCCGCCGTCGGCGCCGGCGAGGGGCGCGATCAACCCGGGCGGCGGGCCCATGTGGACGCCGGCGGGCACCTCGATGTACGGGATCTCGGGCTCGTCGGGCACGATCTGGACCTCGACCGGGTCGGGGATGTCGGGCAGGGCCTTGACCTCGGTCGCGATGGCGGCCTGCGCGCCCATCCGCGCGGGCGCCGCCAGGCGAGCGCCCAAGCCGTCGGGCACCGCCCCCCGGGCGGCCCGCGCCGTCCCCGGCGCGGCGCCGACCACGGCGCCCGCCAGCGCGGCGCACACCATGACCGCGCCCGCGCCAACGGCCGACCAGCGGCCGGAGCCATCGAAGAAGCCACCACGCATCCAACGCGCCGTTCGCGCGCGCAGCCGGTGAACCATGCCCGCCCCCTGAGTTGTGTGAACGTGTGGAGTGTCCGTCGGCGACCGAGGCGATCGGGTGGAACACCCAACCCACACCCAGCACGCAACCAGGTGCCGGGCGATCGCGCATCCTATCGCATTAACGGCGGATGAGTGGATTGGATACGGCCGCAGCGAGCGCGATGTCGGCAGGGCGGGAGGGGCGCGAATGGCACCACGTGGATCGGCCGCGTGGCGGCCGAAGGCGTGACCGGTGGTCTTCCCGCCGCTCCTACTCCCGCGCCACCCACGGCAAGAGCACGGCGTGGCGCCCAGTCCCGGGTGTTGTCGCGGTGGGCGTCCCGGTTGCGGTGCCGGTCGCCGTCGCCGATCCCGGACCCGCCGTCGGGGTCGCCGGCGTCACGCCCGGCGTCGCCGTCGCGGTCGGGCTCGGCCCGTGGACGTCGACGACCGGCACCGGGAAGTACGCCCGCCCGCGGCCGCCGGGGCCGAACATGTAGTCCAGCCGGGCGAAGCGGTTGGCCGGCACGCGGCCCGCCACCCGCGGCGTCACGCGGTAGCCCAGGGCCAGCCCCCCATCCGGCAGCGCGTCGAACCGCCAGACCGCCGTGTCGCCATCCCATGCCGCGGGCGGCGGGGTGAAGGCGGCGGCATCGACCGCGACGGCCGCCGGAAACGCGTCGGTGATCACGAGGTCGGTCACGCGGTCGCGCGTGAGCTGGATCGCCAGGGACTGGAACACGGCCACCAGCCGCGCGCTGTCCGGGACGTCGAAGGCCAGCGCCGGCCGCGACGCGGCCAGCGGCAGCGCCGCGTCGCATTCGCCGGCGCACACCGTCACCAGCGTCGCCCCGCCGTCGCGGAGCCGCGCGGCGGCGGCGAGCATCGGGTCGGCGCCGGCCGAGTCGGCGCCGTCGGTCAGGAGCACTACCGCGCCCAGCGCCTCCGGCCGGCGCGCGGCCAACAGCTCGCCCGCGGCGTTGAGCGCCTGCGCGATGCCGGTCCGCCCCGCCGCCCGCAGGCCGTCGACGGCCGCCCGCACCGCCGCGAAGTCCGCGGTCAGCGGCACGCGTCCGGTCACGTCGTCGGCGAAGGCCACCAGGCCGATCCGGGTGGCGTCCGGGTCCACCGCGTCGACGAACGCCCCCGCCGCCCGCCGGGCATTGACCAGGCGGTCCAGCGCGCCCATCGACGCCGAGTGGTCGATGACGAGCACGACGTCCATCGGCGCCGCCCGCCGCGGGCAGTCGAGCCCCACGGTCAGGTTGACCCCGACCGGTTCGCCCACCGTGGCCGCCGCCGGCGCGGCCACCTTGCCCAGCGCCGGCACGCAGGGACCGGTCGGGTCGGGCATGTACGTCTCGACCTCCGGCACCGGGAACACCGCCTCGCCCGAACGGCCGCGGTCGTCGACGAAGCGCACGCTCGCCTCGACGTTCGTCGGCTGCGGCCCGAGGATGAGCGGCTCGGCCTGGTAGCGCAGCCGCAGCGCGCCGAGCGGCGGGTCGGCGATGTCCCACGTCAGCGTCTGGCCCTGCCCGCCGGCCGGAGGCTCGATCGACGCCGGCGGCGGCACGGCAGAGCCCGGGACGAGCCGCAGGTGCGGCGGCAGCACGTCGACCACCCGGGCCGTCGCGAGCCGCGACGCGCGCAGCATGAGCGCCAGCTCCGCGAAGAGCAGCCGCAGGCTGTCGGCGTCGGGCGCGGCGAAATGGTACGCCGGGGCGGAGGCGACGTCCGGCAGCGACGGGTCGCACGCTTCGCCGAAGCAGATCGTGGCCACCAGCAGGCCCTCCGCGCGCGCTTCGAGCGCCGCCGCGACCACCGGGTCCGGTCCGCCCCCGTTGAACCCGTCGGTCATGGCGACGATCACCGGCATCGCGCCTGACCGGCGCGCGCCCAGCACGCCGGTGGCGGCGCGGAGCCCGGCGGCGATGTCGGTGCCGCCGCCGGCCGCCATCTGGCCGAGCACCCGCCGCAGGTGCTCGAAGTCGGCCGTCAGGCCCTCGCGGGCCACGACCTGGTCGTCGAACGTCACGAGCCCGACCTGGGCATGGCCCGGCTGGAGCACGTCGAGGAAGGTCAGCGCCGCGTCCCGCGCGTCGGCCAGCTTTTGGCCGGCCATCGAGCCCGATACGTCGAGCACGAGCACGACGTCGGCCAGCCTCGACTCGCCGGGGCACTCCGCGCCGAAGTCCAGCGTGATCGTCACCGGGTCGCCGAGCGGCACCCGCGCCGGCGCCGCCGACTTGGCGACGGCCGCGCGGCACGGCGGCGGCACGGCGTCGGGGTCGCGCTCGACGGTGACCAGGCTCTTCGGCAAGTCGAAGGTGGTCTGCCCGCCGCCGGCGTACCGCAGGCGGACCCGGCTGCCGGCGCCGAGCGGCAGCCGGCCCCAGATGTCGATCCGGGCGCGGTAGCCCGCCTCGATCGGCACGCCCACCGCCGGCGCGTCGAAACGCCAGCGCAGCGCGTCGCCGACCTGCGCGCCGGAGCCCGGCGTGACCGAGGCGGCGTCGACCTGCACGTAGCGCAGCTGGCGCTCCTCGACCTCGATCGCCTCGACCGCGACCGGCGGGCCGCGGTGCGCCTCCATGCGGCCGGCCAGCACGTCGGCGCGCAGCGCGCGCAGGTCGGGCGCGGCGTGGGCGTACGCCAGCGCCGGGTCGCACCCGCCGCCCACGCACACCGCGGCCACCTCGACCCCGCGTCGCGCGGCCGTGTCCAGGAGGCCGCTCACGGCCGCCGCGTCGGCGCGCGGCGCCCGGGCGTGGGTGACGTACAGCACCACCTCGTGGTGGGCCGGCCAGTCCGGCAGGAGGTCGAGCGCGGCGGCCAGCGCGGCCGCCGCGTCGGCGCCCCCGTCGCTCACCGGCGGCTGGCCGCGCGCCAGGTCCTCGAGGAAGACCCGTTCGGTCGTCGGCATCTGCGTCCGGGGCGCGCCGCGGGTGTTGATGACGAGCCCGAAGAGCGCGTTCTCCGCTGACACGCGGGCGGGATCCAGGAGCGCGGTGTTGACCTGCGCCAGCTGGAGCGCTTCGGCCGCGTCCCCGGCCGGCTGCAGCGCGATCATGCCGTGGGTCCGGAGGCGGTGGGCGGCGCAGGTGTTGACGGTGAGCCGCAGGCGCACGTCCAGCGGCGCGCCGGCCAGCACCGGGTCCGGCGCGAACGTCCGCGCCCGGGCCAGACCGCAGCCCAGGCCCGCCGGCCGCTCGCGCACCGTCAGCGGCGCCAGGGCGGGCGGCGGGGTGCGCCGCGCGGTGCCGCCCTCGGTCACCTCGACCAGCATCGGCCACGCCACGGCCTGCGTGCCGTCGGCCCCGAAGCCCGACCCATCCGGGGTCGCGTAGATCCGGTAGCTGAACCGGACCACCCCGGGCGCCACGATCGGCCGCGGGAAGCGCCACGTCAGCGCCCGCCCGTCGACGGCGTCCGGCGCGCGCCCGATGCCGGCGACCACGCCGATCTCGGCCGGCAGCGTCTCGGTGATCGCGAGCTGCGCCACCTGGCCCGCCGGGCAGTCCAGGCGGGCCTCGATGCCGACGGTCACCTCTTCGCCCCACAGCGGCCCGCCGGCGCCGCCGCCGGTGTACTGGCGGCTGACGACCGGGGCGCAGGCTTGCCCCGGCGCGGCCGTCGCGACCTCGGTCGGGGCCGGCCACGTCGCGGCCGACCCCGCGGGCGCGCACAAGCCTGCCGCCAGGATGCCGAGCGCCACGCGGCGCCGGCGGCGGCGCGGGCGGTCCAGCATGGTCGGTCTGCGCATGCGCGGCCTCCCTATCGGTTCGGGGCCCCGCCCGGGCGCCTGGGATCCGGAGCAGAGCCAGGCAGGCCGGTGGCCGGGAGCGGATCACCGCCCGGAGCCGGCTGCCCGGTGCGGCTCACGGCCCGAGCGTCAGGCGCGGGCGCGCCAACAGCTCGATCGCGTCGGTGCCCTCGGTCACGCGGATGTGCTGGTCGGCCGCGACGTCCCGGAAGGTCTGGCGCAGGCCCGTCGCGGGCCACCAGACCTCGAGGGCGTCGACCGACGGGGCGGCCCCGATGCCGACGGTCTGGCGCAGGCTCGACCCACCGAAGCTGCCGTGCGCGCCGACCATCGCGTGGACGTCGCGTGTGCCGGCCGCGTCGGTCACCGTCAGCTTCAGGCGTGCGCCGATGGCGATGCGGTTGGACCGCGTCCCGCGCAGCTCGACCGCCAGCCAGTGGTTGCCGTGGCCCGGGTTCTCGAGGAGCGCGTTGCGCGCCCGGTCGCTCGGGTACATCCCGCCGAGCTGGTGGTAGAGGTCGAGGTCGCCGTCGTTGTCGAGGTCGCCGAACGCCACGCCGTGGCCCTTGTGCATGAAGCCGGTGCCCGTGGCCCGCGTGGCGTCGGCGAAGCGCGTGCCGCCCACGTTGTGGAAGAGGAAGTTCGGCACGAGCACCTCGAAGCCCGGCGCGCCGGTGCCGAGGTAGAAGTCGGGGAAGCCGTCGCCGTCGACGTCGCCGTAGTTGGCGCCCATCGGCATCAGCGTGCGGTTCAGCCCCATGCGGGCGGTGACGTCGTCGAACCGCCGCCCCTCGAGGTTGCGGTAGACGCGCGACCACGTCCGGTCCTCGCCCTGCCCGAGGTAGTCCGACGCCACGACGTCGATGTCCGGCGTGTGGTTGGCGGCGAAGATGTCGAGCCAGCCGTCGTTGTCGAAGTCCCAGAACCACGTGGCGAAGCCGCGCCCCGACGGCTCGACGACCCCGAGGTCGGGCGCCTGGTCGACAAACGTGCCGTCACCCTGGTTGACGTAAAGCCGATTCGGGCCGAAGTTCGACACGTAAAGGTCGAGGTCGCCGTCGTTGTCGAAGTCGCCCCACGCCGCGCCCTTGGCCATGCGCGCGTTCAGCACGCCGGCCTCGCCGGCCACGTCGGTGAACGTCCCGTCGCCGTTGTTGCGGAACAGCTGGCTGGGGTACGGCGCTTCGGCCGACGCCTCCTCGTTGCCGATGAACACGTCGAGGTCGCCGTCGTTGTCGTAGTCGCCCCAGGCGGCCGCCTGCGTGGGGTACGCCGGCTCGGCCAGGCCAGCTGCGCGGGCGACGTCGGTGAAGGTGCCGTCGCCGTTGTTGCGCAGGAGCGAGCGCCGCTGGCGCCCGTCGGTGAACAGCCACGCCCCGCGCGTCAGGAAGAGGTCGATCCAGCCGTCGTTGTCGAAGTCGGTCTGGACCAGGTTCAGCACCCCCGGCTGGCCCGCGATGCCGGCCGCGACCGCCCGGTTCTCGAACGTGCCGTCGCCGTTGTTGTGGTAGAGCTTGATCTGGTCGCACTGGTCCATCGTCGACGCGACGAGATCGAGCAGCCCGTCGTTGTCGAGGTCGTCGATCACCGCGCCGCCGGCGAGGTCGAAGGCGTCGACGCCGAGCGCGGGGGCGATGTTGCGCATCGGGCGCAGGGTGCTGTCGTCGTCGAACTTCGCCAGGTCCAGCCGCAGGCCCTCCGGGACGCCCTCGGGATAGGTCCCGGCCAGGTCGTGGGCCACGTTGAGCAGCCACACGGCGGCACGCGTCAGCCGCACGTCGGGGTCGAGGGCGATGAACTGCTCCAGCAGTTCGATCGCCTTGCGCGCGTCGGCGGCGTCGGCGTACGCGCCGGGTCCGCCCATCGGCAGCGTGCAGCCGGTCTGCGCGGACTCGGCGAACGTGCAGTTGCGCCGGTCGGCCAGCCGGAGGTACGTGATGGCCGACAGCCACCACGCGCTGCGGGCCCACGCCTCGGTCATCTGCACGCCTCCCAACGCCCGCTGGCGTGCCGTGTCGAGGTGCTCGGCGGCACGCTCGGCCTCGCCGAGCCGGAGGAGCTCCTGCGCCAGGTCGGCGTGGACCCGCGTCACCCGGGCGGGGTCGGCGGCCGCGCCGGCGTCGGTCAGCGCCTCGAGCTCGTCCTGCAGGCGCAGCAGTTGCTTGCGCCCCCAAAAGGGGTTGTCGCTGCGGGCGAGCACATCGCAGTAGCCGGCGAGCTCGTTGTCGGCGAAGTCCGCGGCCGCGAGGGTCGGCCCCGTGCCGGGCACGCTGGTTGCAGCGCCGGGTGCGGCCGGCGCGCCGCCGGGCGGGATGGCCCCCGGCGTGGGCGCGGCCGACGAGCAGGCGGTGGCCGCGGACAACGCCATGACCAGGCACGCGGCGGTGGGGCGTCGGGTGATCGGGCGCATCGGTTGGCAGAGCTCCAGCGGGTTCGGCTGCGGCCGCCGTGCGGCGGCGGCGCCATGGGCAATCCGGATCGGGATTATACCGCCGCCGCGCGCCGGCAGCCGCGCACGGACGGGTGGGCGCGGACCGGCGCGCACCGGGCGGCCGCGGCGACTATGGGCAGCCCAGCACCTCGCGCGCCAGATGCAGCGCGTCGACCAGGGCGTCGACGTCCGCCTCGGTGTTGTAGACGTAGACGCTCGCCCGCGCCGTCGCCGGCAGGCCCAGCCGGGCGTGCAGGGGCATGGCGCAGTGGTGCCCGGCGCGCACCGCCACGCCGGCGCTGTCGAGGATCGTCGCCAGGTCGTGCGGGTGGGCGCCGGCCAGGGTGAACGGCACGGCGCCGCCGCGCGGCCCGCGCGGCCCGTGGACGGTGACGCCGGGGACGTCGGCCAGCCGCCGTACCGTCAGCCCGGCCAGGCGGTGGGTGTGGTCTCGCACGCGGTCCATGCCCAGCCCCGACAGGTAGCGCACGGCCGCCGCGAGGCCGACGGCGCCGGCGATGGGCGGGGTGCCGGCCTCAAAGCGCCCGGGCGGATCCTCGAAGGTCGATGCCTCCAGCGTGACGCGGCGGATCATGTCGCCGCCGCCCTGCCAGGGCGGCATGGCCGCCAGCTCGGCGTGGCGGCCCCACAGCACGCCGATGCCGCTGGGCCCGCACAGCTTGTGCCCGCTGAACGCCAGGAAGTCCACCCCGAGGTCGGCCACGTCGACCGGCATGTGCGGCACGCTTTGCGCGGCGTCGAGGAGCGTCCGTGCGCCGACCGCCCGGGCGGCGCCGACCAGCGCCGCCACCGGGTTGACGGTTCCCAGCACGTTCGACACGTGCGTGAACGCGACGAGCTTGACCGCTCCGTCGATCAAGCGGTCCAGCGCGCCGAGGTCGAGCTGGCCGTCGTCGCCCAGCGGGATGAAGCGCAGCTCGGCGCCCCGCCGCGCCGCCGCCAGCTGCCACGGGACCAGGTTGGCGTGGTGCTCCATCTCGGTCAGCACCACGGCGTCGCCCGGGCCGAGGTTGGCGTCGCCCCACGCCGCCGCGACGAGGTTGATGGCCTCGGTCGTGCCGCGCGTGAACACCACCTCGCGCGCGTCGGCCGCGCCGATGAACGCCGCGACGGCGGCGCGCGCGCCCTCGTACAGGTCGGTGGCTTCCTCCGACAAGCGGTACACGCCGCGGTGGACGTTGGCGTTGTGCCGGCGATAGAAGCCGTCGACGGCCGCGATCACGGCCTCGGGCTTCTGGCTGGAGGACGCGCTGTCGAGGTAGACCAGCCGCCGGCCGCGGATCTCGCGCGCGAAGATCGGAAAATCGGCCCGCACCGCCGCGCCGTCGAGCGGTTGCGACGATCTCGACGGGTCGTCGCCGGTCGCCGCCGTCGCCGCGAGCGGGTCGGTGGTGGTCGTCACGGCGCTGCCTGCCGCGCCAGCACGGGCTGGCCGGACCGGTACGCCGCCAGGTCGGCCTCGACCTCGCGCGCAACGTCCTCCCGCCCGGCCTTCTGGGCCCCCGTGAGGAGCACCTGGGCCTGCGACGCGGCCTCGGCGTAGCGCCCGGCGGCCGCCAGGGCCATCGCCCGCACGCGGACGTGCTCGTGGGCCGGGTCGGTCTTCACCACGGGCTCGATGAGCGCCAGCGCGCGCGCCCCGTCGCGGATGCCGGTATCCGGGCACGTGGCCAGGAGCCGGGCCAGGAGCGCCGTGAACGCGGCCTCGTCGGGCAGCACGGTGTGCGCTTCCTCGAGGGCCGCGAGCGCCTCCGGCCACCGGCCGGCGTTGAACAGGATGGTGGCCTGCACGCGCCGCGCGTCGCGGTGGCTCGGGTCGAGCGCGATGACCCGGGCATAGTGCGGCAGCGCCTCGTCCCCCTTGCCCTGCCGCCACAGCGCGTTGCCGAGGTTGAGCTCGGCCTCCTTGTAGTTGGGGTCGATCCGCACGGCGGCTTCGAGGTAGGGGACCGCCTCGGCGTCGCGCCGGAGCCGGGCCAGGAGGCTGCCCATGTTGAAGTTGGCGCGCGCGTTGTCGGGGTCGAGCGCGATGGCTCGCCCGAGCGGCTCGACGGCGTCCTCAAGACGGCCGTGCTGGGCCAGCGCGACCGCCAGGTTGAGGTGGGCGCTGACGTTGTCCGGGTCCAGCGCGATCGCCTCGCCGAACAGCCGCTCGGCCGTGTCGAGGTCCCCACCCCCGACCGCCTCGACGCCGCGGTTGACGAGCACCTCGGCGCCGCCGGAGAGGTTCGCCAGCGCGGCCATCAGCGGGTCGTCGAGCACTGCCTCGACGCGCTCGCCGCCGGCCATGTACCGCTCCGCGTTGGCCGTGTCGCCGAGGGCGCGGTAGGCCAGGCCCAGCGGGTAGTCGGCGACCCCCGCGCGGGGGTCGAGCTTCTTGGCTTCGAGCAGGTACTCAACCGTCTTGGCGTGCTCCTCGCGCGCGGCCGTGACCCGCGCCCGTGCGATCCACACGGCCGCCGCGCCCGGCGCGGCGGCCACGGCCCGCTCGAGGAGCGGCGCTGCCGCGTCGACCCGGTCGTGCTCGAGGTGCACGTCGGCCAGCCAGTACAGGCTGGGCACGTGGTTCGCGTCGATCGCCAGGGCGCGCTCGAACGCCGCGACGGCGTCGTCCGGCCGGCCGAGCGCGCGGTAGACCTGGCCGAGGTAGTATGGCCACGCCACCGCGGTGGCATCCAGGTCGGCCGCGTTGGCGTAGCACGGCTCGGCGGCCGCGAGGAGGCCGTGCGCGTGGTAGCGCTTCCCGAGATCGCCGAACCGCTCGGCCAGCGTCAGGTCCGGGGTGATGGGGTCGGCGAGCGCCGCGTCGAGCGCCGCCTGGCTGCCGGCGAGCGCCTCGCGGTCGATCTCCGACACGTTGGCGAGGTCCGGCGCGGGCACGGGGCGCAGGGCGGCGCGCTCGGCCGCGCCCGGCGCGGATGGCGGCGGCGTCCC
>CAYQBA010000096.1:0-11869 GCA_964415605.1 uncultured Anaerolineales bacterium
GGCGCCGCCGTCGGCGCGATCGCCGCGCTCCCGGCGGC
Source organism: uncultured Anaerolineales bacterium (assembly GCA_964415605.1). Taxonomy (GTDB): domain Bacteria; phylum Chloroflexota; class Anaerolineae; order Epilineales; family Epilineaceae; genus UCB3. The sequence continues at coordinate 39 of CAYQBA010000096.1, forward strand.
GCGGCCCGCCGTGGCCACCGGCACCGGCGCCGGTGCCTCCGGCAAGCGCTCGGCGCGCAGGACGAGCAGGGCGGCGTACGCCGTCACGGCGGTGGCGATCACCAGCACCGTCAGGGCCACCGCGGGGCGGGCCAGCGGTCCGGGCAGCGGGAGCGCCGCGATCCGGTGCCAGAGCGGGCTGGCCGGGGGCCGCGCGATCAGGTCGGCCCGGAGCGCCGCCCGGAACGCCGGGCGCGGCGCCGCGGGCCCGCCGGACTGGAACCGGCGCGCCAGCGGGTCGGCGGGATCGTACGCCCGCTCAGGCCGAGGGGGCCGTCGCATGCAGTCCTTCCAGGTGCTGGCGCAGTCGGGTGCGGGCGCGATGCAGGCGCTTGTGGACCGCCGCGGGCGTGCAGTCGAGCACCTCCGCGATCTCGGCGGGCGACAGGTCCGCGTCGTAGCACAGGCAGAGGATCTCCTGGTCCGAGATCGACAGCCGTGTGAGGGCCGAACGCAGCGCGGTGTGCTCGTCGACGGTCTCGTGGCGTGGGGCGGCGGCGTGTTGCGGCAGGAGCGGCACCATGCGGAGCAACCGGGCGCGGCGATGGTGGTTGGCCACGAGGTTGCCGGCGATCCGGTACAGCCACGCCGCGAAGGGCACCCCCCGGACCTCGTATCGTTCAATGGCCTTCAAGGCTCGCTCCCAGACGTGGCTGGCGATGTCTTCCGCCGTGTCGGCATCGCCCACGCGCCGCGCGATGTAATGGTAGATGGCGTCGAAGTGGCGATCGTACAGCACGCCGAACGCCCGGCGATCGGTGCGGGCCGCTTCGATCAGGCCGGCCTCGTCGTGGCCCGCTCCAGGGGGATTAACACCTCCGGCCGTCATTTTGGACAGCCCGGGCGGCGGCGGGGTCGGATCCGGCCAGGGATGAGGGGGGAGCGTGGCATCGAATGGGTCCACGGGCGGCCGGCTGGCGCCGGCCATCGGGTCGACAGTATAATCTTCCCATGCGCCAACCACAAGGGACTTCCTTCATGCAAGTCACCGCGCGCGAGCTGGCGGAGCGGCGGGCGCGCGGCCAGCCGCCGCGCCTGATCGACATCCGCGAGCCCTTCGAATGCGCCCTGGCGACGCTCGCGGGCGCGGAGCGCTTGCCGCTCAGCGACGTGCGGCGTTGGTGGCGCGGCCTCGATCCGACGGAGGAGATCGTCTTCCACTGCCACCACGGCCTGCGGAGCGCCGCGCTGTGCCGAGTGCTCGCCGCCGAGGGGTTCCAGCGCGTCTGCACGCTGGTCGGCGGCATCGACGCGTGGTCCACCGAGGTCGACCCGGGCGTCCCGCGCTACTAGGCATCCGTGGTACCCGCGTTCACGGGCACCCGGCGCGCCAGATCACACCGTTGGCCGGCCCGAACGGCTTGCCGAGGTCGCGGATCGAAAGCCACGCCCGCGGGGGGTTGAACGGGCCGATCGGAGACGCGGGCCGCGCCGGTTGGCCCCAGCCCTCGACCGTCTCGGGCTGGGCCAGCGCGCCTGACACGACCGCCGGCGGCACCCGGCCCAGGATCTGCGGGCACACCCGCGCCGTCGGGCCCGGGCCCGGCGTGCCGGTGGCCGGGCTCGGCGCCGTCGGCGATTGGACGGCCGTCGGCGTGACGGAAGGCACGCGGACCGGCGTCGGAGATGGATCGGGGATCGCCGGCCCGGCCAGCACGGGGAGGGCCCGCCGCGAGGTGAACACCAGCGGCGCCGGATCGTCGGTGCGCTCGGCCAGGTACAGCCCGTGCGCGCCGCGCCCGTCCACCCCCGGCACGAGATCCGGGCTGACGGCGATGACGTTGGGCGTGCCGCGGGTCGCCGTCACCTGCGCGATGCCCGCGCCCTCGGACCAGCGGTACAGCTCGGTGTTGCCATCGGGGTTGCCGCCGGTGAGGTCGGCCTGCGACACGAACCACACCTGGCGCCCGTCGTCGGAGATGCGCGGCGCGGCGCTGCTGGTACGGGCGCCGGTGGCCGTCGTCAGGCGCTCGAGCGGCGCGCCATCCGTCCACCGGTAGACCTCGAGCGGGACGTGGCCGCCGGGCAGCGACGCGTCGACGTGCCCGCGCCCCGCGAACGCGACATGGCGACCGTCCCGGCTGATCGACGGGTCGAGGATCTCGCGGCCGGTCATCGGCGGGTGCCAGTCGGTGATCTGGCGGAACGCCCCGGCCGCCGGTTGGGTGGGCGACCCCGACCACACGAACAGCTCCCAGCTGGCGTCGACGTTGCCGCCGGTGAGGTCGGCCTCGAGCACGAAGGCGACCGCGCCGTCGCCGACCGCCGGCCGGCTGTGGTAAGGCTGCCCGGCGAGCGGGGTGATGGCGCTTCGCGCCCCGCCCACCGCGGCGACGTACAGCCGGGGGCCGCGGCCGGGGTCGCCCGCGGCGCGGTCGCCGGTGTGCCAGTAGGCCAGCCATGTCCCGTCGCGGCTCAGCGCGGGCGCTTCGGCCGCCGACCCGGGTCCGCCGTCGGATACCTGGCGGAAGCCGGCCGCCGCGTCCCAGACGAAGACCTCGGGCGTGCGGTCGGCGTTGCCGCCGGCCAGGTCGGCGTTCGACACGAACGCGATGCGCTGGCCGTCGGCACTGATCGACGGGGTGGCCTGTTGCGGGAAGCTCCCGCCGCCGGCGGCGGTGGCGGTGATCTGGGCGAGGCCGCGCGCCTCGTCCCACGCGAAGATCTCGCTGTTGCCGTCGGCGTTGCCCGCTCCGGCCGGCGCGACGTCGCCGTCGTGCTGGAACGCGGCGACCGGCCCGCCGGCTGCCAACGCGGGCGCGCGGGCGCCGCGCGTGCCGTTCCCCGCGCCGGCCAGCGGAACCAGGCGCCATGCCGGGGCGGGTTGCGCCAGGGCGCGGGCGGGCGGCGCCACGAGCGCGAACGCGGCGAGCACCGCGCACATCCGCCGCCGCGGCGAGCCGGTCGGGCACGGGTCCACGTGAGCCTCCTCGGGTGATGCATGGCCGCCTGCGCCGCCGGCGGGCGAGATGGGAACCTTTCGGGCATGGCCATCGTTCATTGGGCACAACCAACGCCCGCGGGATCCGGCGGTATGGCCGAACCCGGGCACCCCAACGCAAACGGAGTCTAGCATGAGCATCGAGCAATCCCGCCTCGACCTGGCCACCCGCGCCACGGCGCAGGCGTTCCGCGGCCTCCCCGACGCGCCGCTCGCGGCGCGCCTCGACGCGTTTCAGACCGTCTACGATGCGATCGCCGGCCTGGACGGCGGGGACGCCGCCTGGTCCGACGCGGCGCTCGAAGCGGCCTGGGACTTGGTGGCGCCGGCGTTCCCGCACGGCGGCCCGGTGGATGCCGTCGTGCGGGCGCTCGAAGCCGCTCATGCCATCGTGGTCTCCACCGCCGCCCGGCCGGCGCCCGCGCGCCGGCCGCGGCCGCGCCGCGATGCTTGAGCGGGCGGACGCCCTTAATCTCGCCTTGACCGGGAATCCGCCGGGCGTACCATTTGTGTGTAAAATGCGTGCGGGACAGGCTGGCCTTGGCGCTGGTGCTTGCCGGCGCCGAACGACCGATTCAGGGAAGAGGGCGTGACATGATCGCCAGACTGCGGCATTGGCTGCTCCCGCCGGTGGCATCCATCGATGGCGAGGGGCGGGTGGCGAGCCTCGTGGGGACGATCGCGCGGATCATCGCCGTCGGCATGGTCGGCTACGCGATCTACGTGTTGGCCCTGGTGCCCGCGCCGCGCGCGCCGCGCCTCGGATTCGCCGCCGTGGTGATCGGCCTGGAGCTCGGCGTGCACGCGGCTCTGCGGGCCGGAGCGACGCGCGCGGCGGTCTACCTTCAGACCCTGGGCCTGTGGGCGGCGCTCGCCGCCGTCTTCTCGCTGGTGGGTGGCCTCAGCGTGCCCGGCGTGGCCGCCTTCGTCGTCCTTGTCGCCATGGCAAGCCTCTTGCTGGAGGGGCGGTCAAGAGCGGCGTTCGCCGGGCTCGTGCTGGTGACGGTGGTGGGGCTCGGCTGGGCCCAGTCCCGCGGCAGCGTGCCGGTGTATCCGCTCGACCTGATGGACCCGCGCGCCGTCGTCGGCACGTACGCGCTCTTGATCGGGGTGATGGCCGCCTTCATGTATCGAGCCTCCGACATGCTGAATCAGGCCCTCCAATCGCAACAGACCGCCAACGCGGGCTTGCGCCAGGCGCAGCGCACGCTCGAGCACCAGGTCGCGGAGCGTACGGCCGAGCTGCAGGCCGCCAACGCGCGCCTCCGGCGCGAGATCGACGAGCGCACCGCGGCGCTCGACGCGCTGCGGGAAAGCGAGCAGAAGCACCGCCTCCTCCTCGACAGCATCCAGTCGCCGGTGCTGGCGCTGCGCGGCGACATGACCATCCTCTACTGCAACGACGCTTACGCCGCCACCGTGGACCTGCCGATGGCGGCGCTGGAAGGGCAGTCCTGGTTGGGGCTTTTTCCGCAGTTCGCTGCGACAAAATCCTACGCCGCCTTCCAGCGCGCGCTGGCGACGGGCGAGGCGGGCGAGGTCGAGAGCGAGCTCCCCGACGGCCGGATCCTGAAGGCCCGCGTGTACCCCACGCCGTGGGGCGTGTTGTCGGTGGCCGAGGACGTCACCGAGCGGCGCCGGATCGAGCGTGAGCGCGTGCAGTTTGCCAACCAGCTGCGCACCGCCGCCGAGACGGCGAGCCGGTTGAGCGCGATCCTCGACCCGGGCGTGTTGCTCGACGAGACCGTGCACCTCATGCGGGACCGGTTCGACCTCTATCACGTGCACGTCTACCTCCTGGATCCCGCGACTGGCGACCTGGTGGTGGCGGCCGGCACCGGCGAGCCCGGACGCGCGCTGGTGGCGCAAGGGCACCACATCCCGCAGTCCGCCGCGCGCAGCCTCGTGGCCCGCGCCGCCCGGACGCGCGAGGTCGTGCTGGTCGACGACGTGGCGGCGGACGCCGCGTTCCTGCCCAACCCGCTCTTGCCCGAGACGCGATCCGAGGTCGCCGTGCCGCTGATCACGCCGGCCGGCCTGGTCGGCGTGCTCGACGTCCAGGACGACCAGCCGGGCCGCTTCTCGGCCTACGACGTCGACACGTTCCGGGCTCTGGCGGGGCAGGTGGCCGTCGCGCTCGCCAACGCCCGCTTGTTCGAGGTGCAGCGGCGGACCGAGGCCGAGCTGCGCGAGGCCCGCCTGCGGCTCGACACCCTGTTCCGCTCGTTGCCGCAGGTGCTGCTCTACGAGACCGGCGCCGGGCGCGAGAACATCATCGGCGATCCGCTGGCCATGCTCGGCTACCCGGCCGACGCGTTCGAGAACGACCGGACGTTCTTCCCGAGCCTCATCCACCCCGACGATCAGCCGGTGCTGGGCGAGCGGCTGGCCCGGTGGTCCGTCGACGGGCGGCCCGGCGTGCTCGACCTCGAGTTTCGCTGCCGTCGCGCCGACGGCGAGTACGTCTGGATCCACGACTACATGGTGGCGGTGCAGTCGGAGCAGGCCCCGACGTACCAGGCCGGCGTGCTGGTGGACGTCACGGGCCGCCGCGCCGCCGAGGAGGAGCGCTCACGGTTCATCGAGCAGCTCCGCACGGCCGCGGACGTCGGCGAGCGCCTGAACTCGCTGCTTGGCCCCGAGGTGGTGCTCGGCGACGCCGTGCAGCTGATGCAGGACCGGTTCGGCCTCTACCACGTGCACGTGTACCTCTACGACCGTGCGCATGACGCGCTGGTGGTCCGGGCCGGCTCGGGCGCCGTGGGGCGGCAGCTGGTGGCCGATCGGCACACCATCCCGCTGACGGCCGAGCGCAGCCTCGTGGCGGTCGCGGCCGCCACCGAGGACCTGGTGCACGTCGACGACGTCTCGCGCGATCGGCGGTTCCTCGCCAACCCGCTGTTGCCGGACACCCGCTCCGAGGTGGCCATCCCCCTGGTGGCCCGCGAGGGCCTGGTCGGGGTGCTGGACGTCCAGGACAGCCGCCCGGGACGGTTCACGCCCTCCGAGCTCGACACCTTCCGGATCCTCGCCGGCCAGCTCGCCGTCGCGGTCGAGAACGCCCGCGTCTTCGAGGAGCTGAAGCGCGTGGCCGACCGCCTCAAGGAGGTCGACCGGCTCAAGAGCGAGTTCCTGGCCAACATGAGCCACGAGCTCCGCACGCCCTTGAACTCGATCATCGGCTACGCCGAGCTCATCCTGATGGGCATCAACGGCGAGATCGACGGCGAGACGCTGCAGGACGTCCAGGCGATCTACGACAACGGCCAGCAGCTCCTGGCGCTCATCAACGACCTGCTCGACCTGGCCAAGATCGAGGCCGGCCGCATGCGCCTCGAGATCGAGGACGTGCTGGTCGGGCCGCTTCTCGAAGAGGTTCGCACCAGCAGCGCCGGTCTGCTCCTGCGCAAGCCGATCGACATCGGGCTCGAGGTGGACCCGGATCTGCCGGCCCTGCAGTGCGACCGCCTGCGGCTGCAGCAGATCCTCAACAACCTGGTGTCGAACGCGGTGAAGTTCACCGACGAGGGGCACATCCGGCTGCGCGCCTACCGCGACGCCGACCAGGTCGTGATCGACGTCGCGGACACCGGCATCGGCATCCAGGAGCGCGACCTGAGCACCATCTTCGAGAAGTTCCGCCAGGCGGACGGATCGCTCACGCGTCGGGCGCGCGGCACGGGGTTGGGCCTGGCCATCACGCACCATCTCGTCCGGCTGCATGAGGGCCGGATCGACGTGACCAGCACGCCCGGCGTGGGCACGTGCTTCAGCGTCCGCCTGCCCATCCACGCGGCGCTGCCCATCCCCACCCGGGCCGAGCTGTTGTCGCTGTTCGGTGGGGATGCCGCATGAGCCGACCGCGGACGCTCTTCAGCGCCGTCGAGTGCCTGCAATGCGGGCACGCCATGCCGGCGGACCTGCACGCCGGTGCGTGCGCGCGCTGCGGCGGGGCGTGGCTCGACGCCCGCTACGACTACGCGTCGCTGCCGGCGGACTGGACCGCGCGGGTGGCCGGCCGGCCGCCCGGGATGTGGCGCTACGCCGAGCTCTTGCCGTTCGGCGCCGATCTGCGGCCCGTCTCGCTGGGCGAGGGCGGAACGCCGCTGACGCGCTCCGAGCGGCTGGGCGCCGACCTGGGCTATCGTGAGCTGTGGATCAAGGACGAACGGCAGCAGCCGACGGGCTCGTTCAAGGACCGGCAAGCCGCCGCGACGGTCAGCGCGCTGCGCGAGATCGGCGTGGACGAGCTCGTCCTGGCCTCGACAGGCAATGCCGCCGCGGCGTACGCCGCGTTTTGCGCGCGGGCCGGCATCAAGCTGTGGGTCTTCCTGACCAGCAGCGTGCCGGCGGAGAAGATGCGTGAGCTGGCGCTGTACGGCGCCGAGGTGGTCAAGATCACCGGCACCTACGACCAGGCCAAGCAGGTGGCGGCCGACTTCGCGGCCGAGCGCGGCATCTGGCTGGACCGCGGGGCGCGCGCGGTGCCCGGCAAGGAGAGCATGAAGACGATCGCGTTCGAGATCGCCGAGCAGCTGGGCTGGCGCGCGCCGGACTGGTACGTGCAGGCGGTGTCGGGCGGCATCGGCCCGCTGGGAGTCCTGAAGGGCTTCGAGGAGCTCCATCGCGTCGGCCTGGTCGACCGCGTGCCGAAGCTGGCGGTCGTGCAGTCCGCCGGCTGCGCCCCGATGGTGCGGGCCTGGGAGCGCGGCGACGCCGTGGCGACGCCCGTCCAGCCCGACACCCTGATCACCGTCCTGGCCACGGGCGACCCGGGCTTCGCGTACGAGATCCTGAAGCAGGCGAACGACCGGCATGGCGGGGCGATGGTGGCGGTCGGCGACGGCGCGGCGTTCCGCGCGATGCGGCGCCTGGCGCGGACCGAGGGCTTCTCGGTCGAGCCGGCGGTGAGCGTGGCGTTCGCCGGACTCGAGCGGCTGATCGCCGATGGCCACGTGCGTCCCGACGAATCGGTGGTGGTGAACTGCTCGGGCCACACGTTCAGCGCCGAGAAGCACGCCCTCGAAGACCGTTACATCCTCCACCTCGACGTCCCGATCCCCGCCGCCGAGCCGGCGCACGCCGCGGAGGGGCTCGTGGCGGCCCTGCGCCAGCTCGACGAGCAGGTGACGACGGTCGTGGTGATCGACGACAACCCCAACGACAGCCGCCTGATCTGCCGACTGCTCCGGCGGCACCGCAACTACCGGGTGTTCGAGGCCCATAACGGCCCCGACGGCATCGACCTCGTGCGCCAGCGCCGCCCGGACCTGGTGGTGCTCGACCTCAACCTGCCGGAGATGGACGGCTTCCGGATCCTCGATGCGCTCAAGTCCGACCCGCGGACCCGCCAGGTTCCGGTGATGATCGTGTCGGCCAAGTCGCTCGAGCCCGAAGAGCGCGCGTTCCTCGAAGGCCGCGCGACGTCGATCTGGCAGAAGGGCAACTTCAGCGCGGCCGAGATGGTCAGGCACGTGGTTGGTATGTTGGGCGGCGCGCTGGATCAGCCCGACAAGCCGCTGACGACCACGCCGCGCCGGATCGTCGACGGCGTGCTCGAGGCCTTTGGCGACCTCGACCGCCGCAGGATCCTCGTGGTCGACGGGAACGCGCTCGACGCGCGGCTGCTGCGGCGGCTCCTCGAGGCCCGCCAGCGTTTCGACGTGGTCGAGGCGCACTCCGGGGCCCAGGCGCTGGCCGGCCTCGACCAGGCGGCGCCGGATCTCGTCATCATGGACCTGGCGCTGCCGGACATCGACGGCGAGGCGCTGCTCGCGGATTTGCGGAATCGGGACAAGACGCGCAGAGTACCGGTGATCGTCGTCGCCACCCACGACCCGGCCCCCCCGCAGCGGGCGCGCCTCGCGGCGCAGGCCGACTCGGTGTGGTCCAAGGAGACCCTGGACCGCAGCAGCCTGCTGGCGCACGTCGAGACGATCCTGGAGTAGCGCGCATGCCCGAGCGGACGGTGCTGTACATCGAGGACAACTTCCACAACCGGCGCCTGGTGCGCAAGATCCTGGCCTCGCGCGGCTACACGGTGGTCGAGGCCGAGAGCGGCTCGCAAGGGATGGACATGCTGCGGGCGGGTCGACCGCCGCTGCTCCTGCTGGACATCGGGCTGCCGGATGTCGACGGGCTGGAGATCGTCCGGTGGATCCGGTCGGAAGCGGCGCTGCGCGACCTGCCGGTGATCGCGATCACGGCATCGGCGATGCGCGGCGACCGCGAGCGCTTCCTCGAGGCGGGCTGCGACGACTACCTGTCGAAGCCGATCCACGCCGTCGAGCTGCTGCAGGTCGTCGACCGCTACTACCCGCTGGCCCGCGACCAGGTCAAGGACGACCCCGCGCGCGTGTCGTGACGGCTGGGTTGGCGGTCGGGCGGGGTGCAGCATGAGCACCACGCTGACGCTTCAGCTCGAATCACGTGTCGCGAAAGGGGTTCTCGACGCGTAGGGTGCCGACCTGCCAGCCACTCTGCAGGTCCTCGGTCAACAAGCGCTGGCAGCCGGCGGTCAGTGCCGCCCGGACGATCAGACTGTCCCACAGCGATGCCTGATGTGCTCGGCTGAAGGTGATGGCTTCGACGACCATTTCCGGAGTGATCTGCACCACGCTCAGGGTCGTGAGACCGCGAACCACTTGCAGGGCATCTTCTTCGGGGAGAGGTTGCTTCAGCTTGCGCGTGACGGCGACGTAGAACTCCTGAAGCACTTGGGTGCTGAGCACAAGCTCGTCAGGGTTTCCTGCGCTTCGGAGAATCTGGATCGCCCGCGATTTTTTTGCCGGCGCATCGTCATCGAACATGTAGACCAGAAGGTTGGTGTCGATGAAGACCCTATCGCTCATGGAGCTCGTCTCGGGTCCATCGACGCTCGCCGCGGCGGCTGGTGGCCCGTTCGGCGATCGCAAGCAGTTCGGTGATGGCTCGGCGCTGCGCATCGCGCCGGCCGGTATAAGTCTCCAAGTATTCGCGCAGGAGTGCGTTCACGGACGTGCCCTGCTGCAGCGCGCGGATTCTGGCGCGTTGAAGAACGTCCTCGTCGACCGTGATGGTCAAGTTTGCCATGGGAGCCTCCGTGACCCGTGTAGCACTACACCAGTGTAGCACGAGGATCGTGAGCCGCCCATCCATCCCATTCCCTCACCCCGCCACCAGCCCGCCCTCCAGTGCTGCGCGCCCGTCCCCTGCGCCGCGAAACGCCATCTGGCGCCTCCGCACAGCCCTGCCGAAGATGCCTAGGGATCTGGATGCCAGATGCCTAGGCATCTGGACCACAAATGCCTAGGCATCTCGACCCCAGATCCCTAGGGATCTCGCGGTCGATCCGCGGGCGGTCGCGCGACGTGCGCCGCCGGGAGGTAGACAGACCGCCAGCGCCCGCCGCCGGTGCCGCCCGGCCGGCCGATGGTGCCGCCCGTCGGACCGGCGAGGTCGGCATCCAACAGGATCACCGGCGGAGCGGCGGCCGAACCGTGCGCTTCGAGAAGCACGGTGGCGACGAGGATTTCGCCTCCCAGCGCCGGCGACGGCTTCATCCGGCTGGCGGCGAAGCGCACGACGCCCGCCGCCGGGTCGATCCGGTTGACGGCCACGTAGCCGCCGCCCGTGGTCCACGCGGCACCGGGCACGGCCTGGAGCGCGCCCCCGTTGCCCGGATCGACCGGCCGGAGCGCGGCGGGGTCGAACCGCAGCGTGACGTCGGCGCCGAACAGGCCGCGCGCGGCCGGCACGATCACGTCGACGGCGACGCGATCGTGCCCCACCCGGCGCTGTCGGAGCACGACGTCGGTCCGCGAGGCGCCGGCGCGTGACGCCGGGACGGCGTGCGTGGTCGTTCCGGCGCCATCGTCGACCGCGGAGCGCGCCGACGCCGTCCGCGCCGGCCGCTGGTAGGCCCACGGCAGCGGCCCTTCCATGTCGTAGTTCGAGCCCACGAGCACCAGGTCGAACAAGTCGACGCGGTTGTCCTCGTTGCAGTCGGCGCCGGGATCGTTCGGTGGTGCCGATCGGTAATCCGCGCCGACGCGGACGAGGTCGAAGATGTTGATCACGCCGTCGCCGTTGACGTCGCCGCCGAAGAGGGCCCCCGCGGGCATCGTCACCTTCTGCCCCCCCCGGACGCTCATCGGCTCGGCGACCGCCCGCAGATAGCACGCGTTGCCGCCGCTGATGGTGTGCTCGCCAGGCTTGACGCCGCAGACCTGAAACTCGCCGCGGCTGTCGGTCTGGGTGACCGGGAACCCGTCCTGATACAGCCATGCGCCGCCGTGGTTCGACCGTCCCTGCAGGTCGATCCGGCCGACGTAGCAGCCCGTATCGTACGCTGGCGCCGTGTGCGTGCGGCACTCGCCGGTCGGGAGCGAGAACGACGACTCCTGGCGCGCCCCCGGGTTGCGAGCCTTGATGCGGAACTGCAGCCGCAGGTTGGCCGGCAGCTTGGGCGTCGTGTACTCGTAGGCTGCGCCGAACCCGGTGCGGGTGGTGCTGGCGATCGGCGTGTCGAGCGTGACGTACTCGCTGCCGTTGACGCTGACGGCGAGGACGAACTCCGTCTCGAACGTCGTGGCGTCCTTCCAGCCCACGTGGATCTGCTCGGGCTTGGGCCCCGGGCCGCAGAACAGCTTGAACGGGGCCGGTGTGGCCGTGTTGGTGGGCGTGTTGGTGGGCGCGCGCGTCGGTGTGATCGAGGGTGTCGATGTGCGCGTCGGCGTGGCGGGCGTTTCTGGCGTTCCTGGCGTGCCCGGCGTGCCGGGAGTCCCCGGTGTCCCCGGCGTGCCCGGCGTGCCGGGAGTTCCTGGCGTGCCCGGCGTGCCGGGAGTCCCCGGTGTCCCCGGCGTGCCCGGCG
>CAYQBA010000096.1:11969-18042 GCA_964415605.1 uncultured Anaerolineales bacterium
TCCCTGGCGTTCCCGGCGTTCCGGGCGTGCCCGGCGTCCCGGGAGTGCCTGGCGTCCCCGGCGTGCCCGGTGTGCCGGGAGTCCCCGGCGTGCCCGGCGTCCCTGGCGTGCCGGGAGTGCTCGGCGTGCCGGGAGTCCCGGGCGTGCCGGGAGTCCCCGGCGTCCCTGGCGTCCCGGGCGTGCCGGGAGTCCCCGGCGTCCCCGGCGTGCCGGGAGTCCCGGGCGTGCCCGGCGTCCCCGGTGTCCCCGGTGTCCCGGGCGTGCCCGGCGTCCCCGGTGTCCCTGGCGTCCCGGGCGTGCCCGGCGTCCCCGGTGTCCCCGGCGTCCCCGGTGTGCCGGGAGTCCCCGGCGTTCCTGGCGTGCCCGGCGTGCCCGGTGTCCCGGGAGTCCCCGGCGTGCCCGGCGTTCCGGGCGTCCCTGGCGTCCCCGGCGTGCCGGCGGTCGACGTGATCTCTTCGGGGGTGCCGGACAGCAGGACGGTGGGGGTGAGGTCGGGCACCGGTGTATGCGGATCTCCCCAGGGTACCGGGCCACGCGTGAAGTAGATGTCGTTCATCGGCTCGTTGGGGTCGTAGAACAGCTTCACGCGGACCGTGGGCGGCCCCAGGCGGGCGTCGAAATACGGAGCGATCACCGAGTTGCCGAACGGCTGCGGCGGCGACAGCTGATTGGGGGCCGGCACGATGTTGGCCGGCGCCGGCGGGCTCCAGCCGGCCGCGAGCGCCGCCAGCTGGGCGTGCGAGAGGCCCGGCGTTCCCGGCGGCAGCGACTCGTCGCCACGCAGACAGCCGTCGAAGTGCAGCCGGCTGACCGGCGACGTCCACTGGCTCGTGTAGAGGTAGTACTGACCCCGCGAGAACGAGATGTCGGTGTACTGGTTGGGGATGTTGATCGACTGGTCCGTCTGCCAGCCGAGCACCCCCTGGCGCAAGCTCCAGATCTCGCGGAGCTGCACGCCGTAGCGCGGCTCGACCGTCTCGGCGTTGATCCGTTCGACGAGCGGGCCGAACGGCTGGAGCTCGCCCACACACCCATCGTAGAGGCTCGAGTTCGCGAACGCCGTCGCCTCCATCCGCTCGATATCGGCCGCAATGGTGTGCTGCGCGTTGAACGGCGGGAGCACCGACATCTGGGCAGGCCGGCCCCCGAGGAAGTAGCCCTGCTGGAACAGCGAGTCCTGCGGGTTGACGAAGTCGCCCTTCGGCACCGGCGTGCGCAGCGTGATGTACTCGAAGCGCGCCGGCTGGCCGACCCCCGTCGCCCGCGTCATCAAGGCCACCACGTTGTACTCGTGCCCGTCGACATAGAAGCGCTTGAGGTACCAAGGGTCGCCCGGCAACAGGTCGTGCGCGCCGGCGCCGTCGTCGATGGCCGAGTGGGTCGCGCCGAGCGCCCGCCCGATCGTCACCGTCACGCGGTCCGCGTCGCTGGCCACGTCCTTGACGAACACGAACCAGCCGCCCACCGGGCCGATGTTGCGTTGGCCCGGCTCCACCAGCGTCACCCGATTCTGGAAGCGATCGACGATCGCCGCGTCGCCGATATCCAGGCTGCGCACGCCGCCGACCGGCTCCGGCCGCGCGTCCACCGCGTTGCCGCCGGTGAACCAGAACCGCAGCTGCGTCCGCGCGCCACGCGTGACGTTCTCGAGCGTCACGAGATGATCGAGCGCCATCGCGCTGCTGCCCGCCGGCGTGGCTGGATCGAGGTCGAGCGTCAGGTCTTCGACCGCGAACACCACCATCTCGTCGCCCGTCAGGCTCATCCCGTCGGCGTCCGCGTGGTCGAGCACGCCGTCGCCGTCGAAGTCGAGCTCCGGGCCGTTCAACGGCGAGAGCGGTTGCGTCAGCCGCCACGCGCTGGTCGCCTCGTCCGCCAGGCTCACCTCCGAGTGGATCGTCACCACATCCGGCCGCTCGTCGAAGTTGGCGTCGAACGTCGTCAGCCCGTAGCCGAACGCGCCGCCCGCCGGCAGGCTGCCGCCCGGCGCCGGCACCGGCAGCTCGCCCGCCCCGGTGGCCAGCGGGAAGGCGAAGCGGCTCCGCCCCACCGGCGCGGCCGCCGGCTGGTCCATCGTGTCGACGTAGAGGTACGTGAACTCCTGCATGACCGCCGGGAAGCGCAGATCGCGGCGACAGTCCCCGCGATTGCGGATCTTCGTCGTGTAGCCCGGCTCGTACCACACCCGGTGATAGACCTTCTCGCGAGCGTCCTGGCCGTCGTTGGAGAGCTGCGCGTACAGCCGGCGCAGCGGCTCGTTGAAGTTGCGGAACTCGTCCATGTAGGCCGGGTTGACCGTCATGCTGTCGCCGCGCGGTGCGTGAGGATGCTGCGGGTTGAAGGGCGCCCACGGATCCGTGTACGGGAACACCTCCACCGGGTAGTTGCCCCCCGACGCCGGATCGCCCGCCACACGCGTGTCGCCCGCGCCGAACCGCAGCGCCGGCCGGGCCGGGTCGCACGGCAGGCCCGGCTGCTCGGGCTGGCCCCCGAAGAGCCGGGCCCCGCTGTCGTCCAGCCACAGCTTGACCGGCTCCCCCGGGGGCGTGTCGGGATCGAACCAGAACGCCGCGCGGCGCGGAGCCCCCAGCGGCGCGCCGCCGTCCGGCGTGACGTTGACCGTCAGGTCCGGCGGCACCGGCGGGACCACCGCGGGCACCGGCGCGTCCGGCATCGTCCACCGCCGCCAGCGCGCCGTCGGGTTGGTGAACGCGCTGCGGATGTGGTAGCGGTCGGGATCGAAAGGCTTCGGGTCGCCCGCCGGGTCCGGCAGGTCGGGCAGGAAGAACTCCGTGAAGTTCCACGGCAGCGTGAACACCTGCTCGTTGTAGAAGAAGCTCGTCTGGCCGGGTGCGGCCGCGCCCGGCGGCACCGCGCCGAACTTCTCGCGCAGCTGGCCCAGCATCGCCCGGTCGCGACTCTCGTGAACGTAGGTCCACCACGTCGCGCGCCGATCGGTGTACGGCCCCACCGGGCGCGCCGGATCCCGTCCCGCGTAGGGCAGCGGCGCGTCGGCGCCCAGCACCGGCGCCACCGGGCCGATCGGTCCGCCCATGTAGAGCACCGTCGGGCGCGGCAGCGTCGACGCGCCCGCGCCCGGCGGCACCTGCACCGGCTCGAAGGCCTCGAACGCCCGGACATCCTCGAGGATCGTGTGCTCGTGGTTGAACGGCGGCGGCAGCGGCAACGACGGCAGGTCCGCCGGGTTCACGATCGGATAACCCTGGAGCTGGACCGAGTGCTGTTCGATGACCACCGGCACCTTCGGGAGCGGCGTGCGCAGCGTCACGAACTGGAGCTCGCCCGTCGGGCACGTGCCGATGGCCACCGTGTTGTACTGGTGGCCGTCGACGTAGAACCGCTTGAGGAACCACGGGCCGCCCGCCGTCACGTTGGCCTGGCCGGGCGCCGACTCCATCGCCGCGCAAGGCGCGCCCAGGGCCCGCCCCACGATGATCACCGCGGTCGCGTTCGCCGGATCAACGTCCACCGCGTAGGCAAACCACGGCCCCGGCGGCACGGTGCCGAGCGTGCTGCCGCCCGCCGGGACCAGCGTGAGCGGCCCGCTGTCGCCGGCCAGGAGCGCGCCGCCGCGCCCGAGCGACCGCGTCTGCATGAACCGCGGCGTCAACCCGCCGCTGTTCCACACGTCCAGGACCACGCTGTTGTCGTTGACCGCCCGCACATTCAGGAAGTGATCGAGGAGCTGGACCTTGCCGCCGACCGGGACCACCATGGCCTCGGTGTGCAGCACCACCATCTCGTCGCAGTCCAGCGGCCCGCCGTTGGTGTTGAACGTGTCGAGCTGGCCATCGCCGTCGAAGTCCAGCCGCATGTCGCCGAGCAGCCCGGGCAGCGCGCGCTCGTGCGTGACGCGGAGCATGTCGGGCCGGCCGTCGAAGTCGGCGTCCAGGCTCGTGAGCCCGTAGCCGACCGCGGGGCCGCCAGCCACGGTCTCGCTCGCCGCCACGCCCACCGGGAACACGAAGCGCGTGTCGCCCGCCGCGCCGCACACCGGCCGCGGGGCCGACCGGTGAAGGTTGTCGGGCACGGGCGCCGCCGACGGGAGCGGATCGTTGTCCGTCAGCATGTAGCTCAGCTCGGCCATGATCGCCGGGTACCACTCGTCGATGGCCGATGGCACCGGGTTGACCGGCGCATCCGGCTCGCCGTTGTTGTCGGCGTCGGTCAGGCGGCCGTCGGCGTTGAGGTCCTTGTCGAGGTGCTGCGGCTCGTACCAGTGCCGCAGCCACACCTTTTCCGACGCGTCGCGGCTGCCGGCCCGGATGTGCGCCGCGGCGCTGACCTCGTCGATGCCCGTCAGGCCCGGCCACTGCGCGCGCAGCGCCGGATCGCCGAGCCGCTCGGAGATCCAGGCCGGGTTCCACGTCACCACGTCCATCTCCGGCGCCTCGGCGGCGAACGGATCGAACGGCGCCGCGGGATCGGTGTACGGCGCGTCCTCGGGCGCCCGCCCGGTCAGCGGATCCACGGCCGTGTTCGACCCGGCCGTCGCCGGCCGGTTGGCATGCGGCGGGCCGCCGGGTGGGTTGACGACCGGGTAGCCATGGATGCGGACGGCGCTGTAGTGCTCGCCGGCCTGCGCGCGCAACGCCCCGGCGGGCGAGGACCCGCCGCTGCCGAGCCCGGCCAGGAAGCCAGCGACGATCGCGACGAGGCAGGCGGTGACGAACGTACGGCCGGGCGCGTCGGCGCGGGCTGCCGGGTGGCCGCTGGCTGGCTCGAACATGCTGAACTCCTGCTGGCGTGGGGGGCCGTGGGTGCTGGTGCTGGGTCTGATGGATAACGACGGGCGGGGCCCTCAGTTACTCCGGCATCGGGACGATGGCCATCGCAAGGCACATGCCACCTCCGCGCATGCCGTGACGACGTGGGAGGCTCCGGAGTTATTATCTGCTTAAAGTATGCCACAGTCGGCCGCCGCTTGGCAAGACCCTCTTTTCAGAAGCGCAACGCGCGGCGCCCGCACGGGCCGCTATAATTCCCGGCATGCCTTTCGTGACGCCGGCGGCGCCCCAGTCGATCGCCGTCGTTGTCCTCAACCACAACGGCCGGCACCACCTGGATCCGTGCCTGCGCGCCGCCCTGGCCCTCGAAGACCTGCCCGGTCCCGGAGCGGTGGTGGTCGCCGACAACGGGTCCGACGACGGATCCGTCGAACACATTCGGTCCGCCTATCCGGGCGTGCGGGTGCTGGCGTGGGGCGCCAACCTCGGCTTCGCCGCCGGCAACGATCGGGCGGCCGAGATGGTCGAGGCCGAGTCCCTGCTGTTTCTCAACAACGACACACGGATCACCCCAGCGGCGCTCGGCCAGCTGCGGCGCGCGCTCGACCACGGGGTCGCCTGCGCCGGCGCGCGGCTGGTGAGCTGGGACGGCCGACGGCTGGACTTCGACGGCGGCGGCGCCTCGTTCACTGGCCACGGGCACGCGGCCGGGCACGGGCGGCCGGTGGCGCTGGCGCCGGCCGGCGCGCCGCGCGCCACGCTGTTCGCATCCGGGGCCGCCATGCTGATCCGGCGGGCCGTGTTCCTGTCCGTCGGCGGGTTCGACCCGGACTACTTCGCCTACTACGAGGACGTCGACCTCGGCTGGCGGCTGTGGCTTGCCGGCCACCGCGTCGTCCATGTCCCGTCCGCCGTGGTGCATCACCGCCACCACGGCACGTCCGGCCGCTGGCCCGCCGGCGTCCGCGCGCGGCTCTTCGAGCGCAACGCGTTGGCGACGGTGGTCAAGAACTACGCCGCCGAGAACCTGCCGGCCGTCCTGCCGGCCGCCTTGGCCCTGGCGGCGGTCCGCGCCGGCGCGCCGCCGGGCGTGATCGACGCGGCGCGGGCCGGCGCCCCGCCGGCGGGCCTCCTCCCCTTGCCGCCGTCCGATTGGGCCGGCTGGCCGTTCCTCGCGCCGCTCGAGCTGGACTGGCCGGCTCTTGCCCGTGCCAGAGCGGCCGTGCAGGATCTCCGGCGGCGGCCCGACGCCGAAGTCCTGCCGCTCCTCGGCCAGCCGTACGCGCCGGTTCCGGCCACGCCCGCCGCCCACGCGGCGCTGGCGG
>CAYQBA010000097.1:0-17851 GCA_964415605.1 uncultured Anaerolineales bacterium
ACGGCGACGGGCACGGCGTTGAGACCTGCCGACACCCCCGGCGGCCGATCGGCGGCCGGACGACAGCCGTTCAGCGCCCGCGATCCTCAATAAAACACCGCCCACGATCGTATTCATGGCAGTTACCCGATCGATCGCAACGGCGGGCGCTCGACCAGGGGGCGCACGGGGGCGGTCACGCTACGCAAGAGAGGATCACGACCCGATGGCAGCGTTCCTTCAAGCAGTGACGCAGCACGGCCCGCGGCTCATGCGGCTCTCGGGCGTGCGGCTGGGCGAGATGGCGATCCGGACGGCCGACATCGCGGGCATGCGGCTGGACGAGATGGCGATCCGTCTGACCGACATCGCGGGCTTGCGCAAGGGCGAGCCGACGCAGGAGCGCTGCAAGCTCACCGCGGCCATGCGGCACGACCACGGCCGCGAGGCTGCCGTGGCTCGGATGGGAATCGGCCCGTACATGCCGGCGATGCGCCCGGCGTTTGCGCCGTCGGTGGGCCGGCCCGCGGCCGGAGCCCCGTGACACTCGAACACGCGAGAGACGGACGATCGAGGGCGGTCTGCCAGTTGCGGACCGCCCTCGATTGCGTTGACCGGCCGGTCGCACGGTCGGGGGAAGGCGCCTGGCCGCGACCGGTTGCGGCGGGCAACGCGCGCCACGAGGCCCCCCGCGCACGAGTGGCCCCGCGCTGCGCCGACGGTGGCCTTGCAGGATGCCGCCGCCAGCCTTGCTAGGCGCCACGAGTGTCCTTGCAGGACGAAGCCCGCCGTCCTGCAAGGTGCCGGGAGCGCCCTTGCAAGACCGCCACGCGGACCTTGCAATATGACCGCGGCGAGGCTGCAGGATACCGTCGAACGTGATGGCCTGCCGGCAGCGCGGCCGCCCGTCCCGTTCCCTACGCCAACCCCAACCGCCGCTGGAGCGGCGCGTGGAACCAGCCCACGAGGCACGTCCCCCGTCAGCACCCCCGCGAACGCCGCCGGCGCGTACACTTGGCCCTAGCCGATGTTCACCAGCACCACCGTAGCGCCGGTTGGATAGCCACCCATGACATCCGACGACCTGCACACGCTCTGGACGGTGATGCTCCGCCGCCCGGCGATCCTCACGTCGGTGATCCTGTGCCTCGGCGTGGTGGCGGTCTATCGCCGCCACGGCCGCCGATCGGCCGTGGACCTCGTGCGCGGCACGGGGCTGACCCTCGGCGCGCTGGCCGGCGCGCTCGCGGTCTATTGGCGCCTCGGGCGCGGCGCGAGCCCGCTTGTTGCCGGGGCGATCTTCGTGGCGCTGTACCTCGGCGCGGTCGCGCTGGCGGCCTGGATCGGCGCCCGGCTCGGCCGATCCACCGGCGCCGGGCGCACCCTGGCCGTAGCCACCGTCGTCGTGGTGCTCACGGCCATGGCCACCAGCTTGTGGTTCGTCGAGTTCCTCAACGCGTGTTGGGTCGGCCGGGCCGTGCTCTTGGACGCCCGCTGTTGACCGCCGGCAGCCCGGTCCGCGCCGCCCCGTGACGCCCGGCGGCATCGAAAACGGCGGGGGACCGAAGCCCCCCGCCGTGTTGCCGTCGTCTCTTATCTATCTTTAGCGCTTCGTCGAATCGGGCCGCCTGGGGCCGATCGCGTCGCCGAGGCTCGTCAGCGCCCCGAGGCGTACGCCCGTGTCACGAAGACGTTGATCCGCACCATCGAGGCCGTGTAGCCGGCCTTCTCGCCGGCGATCATGCCCACCGCGCCGGACGGGCTGGCGCAGGCCGCGCGGGCCGCGTCCGTCATCCGGGCCACCGACTGCGTCATCTGCCCGTGCGCCGTACCCAGCGCGCGGGGGGCGTTCAGGCCCGTGCCCGCCAGGTCCGCCGCGATCGACTCGCCGCGCAGCACCAGCTCCGCCATCTCCGCGCCGCAGCCGAGCTCAGGCTTCGTCAGCGCCGCGTCCGCGGTCATCGTCACGTCGGCCACCCACTGGTTCGCCTGCGGGACCAGATCCTTCATCCCAGCCCGGTAGTCGTTCGGGCTCGCCGCGGCCACGCCGCCGAACATTCCGAACGCACCCGCGACCAGCGCGCCACCCAACACCATCTTCGTCGTGCTCATCTTGCGGCTCATCTCATTCCTCCTGGACGTGTTTGCGTTCGGTTGGTCGAATCCTACGCCACCAGTATATCGGCCCGGAGCGGGGCTTGCTTGACCCCTGGCGGTCCCGATCACGACAGGCGGCGGCCGGGAAGCTGACCGCATCCTGACATGTCGGCCATCGGCGCGAAGCCCGCCGCAACATGCAACCAGCGGGCGGCCGCGACCGCCCCCGAGGAGCGGCCGCATGGCGTCACCCGCAATCCCGTCCGAAGGCGCCTCCAGGCCCTCCGCCCCAGTGCTATAGTGAGTCCGCCACACCCAGCCAGCCGAGGAGACGCGCCATGACCACCCCCCCGTCGACGTCCCGCCCGACCACCCGCGCCGCCGCTCGAACCGCTCTCGCCGCCCGCCGCGCCGGCGCCGCCCTGGCCGTGCTCGCCCTGGCCGCCCTCGCGCCCGGGACCCCGCCCGCCGCCGCCCGGACCACCCAGGCCGGCGCCTACGCGCTGGCGGGGACGTGGCTCAGCCGCCCCGGCGATCTCCCGGCGGACGCGTGGCGCTTCGCGGCCGGCATCGACGGCCTGCCCGACGGGCGCGTGTTCGTCAGCGACCGCGACGAGGCGCGCCTCACCGTCATCCGGCCGGACCTCTCGGTGGCTCTCGCTCAGCCGTCGCCCGGCTACGACGACGGGCTGGTCGCCCCCGGCCACCTCGCCGCCGACCCCGCCGCCGGCCGGCTGTACGTGGCGGATCGCGGCGCGGGCACGGGCGCCATCGCCGTCTTCGACCTCGACGGCACGCGCGTCGCCACTTGGCCCGGCATCCCCGCCCCCGCCGGCGTCGCGGTCACGCCCGACGGCAACGTCGTCGTCGGCAACGGCGACAGCGGCGAGGTCGGGGTGTACGCGCCCGACGGCCTGCGGCTGGCCGTGTGGCGCGTGACGGCCCCCGACCCCGGCGGCGACGTCGTGCGGGGCATCGACGTCGATGCCCGCGGCCAGGTCTACGTCGTCGACGGGCGCCAGCCGGTGGTCCATGTGCTGGCCGCCGACGGCCGCGCCGTCGACACGCTGCGTGTCAACGCCGGCGAGGGCAACGAGCTGTTCGACATCGCCGTCGAGGAGGCCGTGGGCGGCGGCACCAAGCCGGCGCGCTACTGGGTGGCCACGGCGCGCGGCGTCTACTGGCTCGACACGCGCGCCGGCGGCTCGGTGTGGCAGATCTCGCCGACCGGCTCGGCCTGGGGCGTCACGGTCGCGGCGCCGCACGGCATCTTCGCCACCGCTCCCAACCGCCCGGGCGTGGGCTCGCGCGTGGCCCGGCTGCCGTATGGCCAGAACGGCTTCGTGATCCCCAACCAGCTATGGGGCGCGTCGCTCCTGCGGCCCGGCGCGCTCGACGGGCCCGAGGTCGTGGCGGTCGGCGCCGACGCCGGCGTGTACGTGCTCGACCTGGGCCCGCGCGTCCAGCGCTTCGCGGCCGACGGGAGCGTGGCGCAGCTCGACCAGGTCGTCAACCCCATCCGGGTCGACGCCATGCCCGACGGCACGATCCTCGTCACCGACGGCGGCGCCGTCGTGGCCTACGCGCGCGGGCCCGGCGGCTGGGCCCAGGCCTGGCGCGACACCGTGGCGCCGCCGGGGCGAGACGACAGCACCGCCGTCGGCCTGGGCTTCGACCCCGCCGCGGCCGAGGTCGTCGCGCTCGACGCCGAGCGCGGCGCGCTGCGGCGGTGGAGCGCGACCGGCCAGCGCGGCCCGACCATCAACCTGCGGGCGGCCGCCGACGACAGCACGGTGTGGGCCGACCTGGCCGTCGACGCCGCCGGGCGGGCTTATGCCCTGGACCGCACCAACCAGACGGTCCACGTCGTCGACCGCGGCGGCGCCACGCGGCAGGTGGCGCTGCCGGCGCCGGCGCGGCACCTGGCCGTGGCGCCCGACGGGTCGCTGTTCACGCTCGACCGCGACGGCTGGGTCCGCCGCTACGACGCCGGCGGGGCGACGGCCGTCCGGACGGCCGCCTTCGACGCCACGCGCTTCGACATCGCCAACGCGACGGCGCCGTCCGACCTCGCGGTCGACGCCGCGGGCGACGTGTACGTCACCGACCGCGACGCCAACGCCGTGTCGCGCTTCGCGTGGGACGGCGCCGGCCGGCCGGCCGAGCCGCCGCCGCCGGACGTGGCGGAGTGCCGCGCCTTCCCCGGCAAGACGGCCAGCCCCGCCGACGTCGTCTTGGGCGCCAGCGTCGAGGTGCGGCTGACGGTCCGCGGCGGCTGCGGGGCGGCGGCGGCCAACACGCCGCGCGACATCATCCTGATCCTCGACGTGTCGGGCTCGATGCAGGGCGAGAAGATCCGGATCCTGCGCGAGGCCGCGCTGGCGTTCCTGGCCGACGTCGACTTCGCGTCGGCGCGGGTCGGCATCGTCACGTTCACCGACGACGCCAGGGTCGCCCAGGCGCTGACGTCCAACGCCGCGGCCTTGCGGCAGGCCGTCCGCCAGATCGACGCCGACCCGGCCGGCGGCACCGCGGTGCACGAGGGGCTGGCCACGGCGCGCGCGCACTGGCTGCCGCGGCGTCAGACCAACCGCAAGCCGGTGTTCATCCTGCTCTCGGACGGCGGCTCGCCGCTCGGGCCGGCGCGGACCGAGGCCGATGCGGCGCGGGCGGACGGCGTCGAGATCTTCACGATCGGGATCCAGGCGTGGCGGCTGCTCATGCAGACGGTCGCGAGCGGGCCCGACCACTACTTCGAGGCCGACAGCGCGCGCTTCCTCTACGGCATCTTCGAGCGCATCGCCGAGCGCATCACGACCGCGACGCTGTTCCGGACGCTCGCCGTCACCGACGAGATCCCGGCCAACATGCGCTACGTCCCCGGCAGCGCGGCCCCGGCGGCGGTGTTCGACGCCGCGACCAACACGCTGCGCTGGGCGCTGGCGGATGTTCCCTTCAACGGCCTGGGCCTGCGCTACGAGGTCGTGCCGCAGGCGCCGGGCCTGTGGCCGACCAACGTGGTGGCGTGGGGCGACTTCACCGACGGCTTCGGCCGGGCCGGGCGGCTGGACTTCCCGGTGCCGCGCGTGCGTGTCGCGGCGCCCACGCCGACCGACCCGCCGACCGACCCGCCGACGGCAACGCCCACCGTGGCGCCGACGCTGACCGCGACGCCGACGGCGCCCGCGACGGCCACGCCGGTGCCGAGCGCCACCCCGACGGCCACGCCGACGCGCCGCCCGCCGCGCCCGATCTTCCTGCCGATCCTGCTCAAGGAGATCCCGTGCAAGCCCGGCGAGCGCTACGCCGACACGGTGCTCGTCATCGACACGTCGACCAGCATGACGGGCGAGAAGATCGCCGGCGCCAAGGCGGCGGCGCGGCTGTTCGTCGACCTGCTCCGGCTGCCCGGCGACCAGGCCGCGGTCGTGGGCTTCAACACGCAGGCCGGCCTGGCCAGCCCGCTCACGGGCAGCGCCGGCGCGCTGAAGGCCGCCGTCGACGGGCTGGCGCTCGCGCCCGGCACGCGCATCGACCGGGGGCTGGACGCGGCCGTCGCCGAGCTGGCGAGCCCGCGCCGCCGGGCGGGCAACACGCCGGTGATCGTGCTCTTGACCGACGGCCGGCAGGACGACGATCCGCTGCTGGCCATCGACGTGGCGACGCGGGCGCGGGCGGCCGGCCGGGTCATCTTCGCGATCGGGCTCGGCGGAGACGTCGACACGGCGTTCCTCGAGCTGATCGCGGGCGGGCGGGCGCGCACGTTCCTGGCGCCGACGCCGGCGGACCTGGCGCGCATCTACACGCAGGTGGCGGGGGAGGTGCCGTGTCCGTCGGAGGTGTACTGGGGCGGGCGGCGGTGAGCGGGGGGGTCAGGGTCTGAGGGCGTGACACATCGCAGAAGCACACGCGTGTGCTCCCTGGGACCGCGGGCTTCCAGCCCGCCCGGCCGCCCAAGCGGGCTGGAAGCCCGCGGTCCCAGGGAGGGAATCTCCGTCGACACAATGTGTCATGCCGTCAGCAGGCACCCCTGTCACGCGATCGCCCATTCCGAGGAGAGCAGGGCCGCCTGCTCCAGAACCGTCTGCGTCGCCTTCTCCTGCTTGTCCGGCGGATACCCGTGCTTGCGCAGGATGCGCTTGATCATGACGCGCAGATGGGCGCGGACGTTCTCGCGCAGCGTCCAATCGATGGTCACGTTGTGGCGCACGGTCTCGACCAGCTCGCGGGCGATGCCGCGCAGGGTCTCGTCGCCAAGCACCTTCACGGCGCTGTCGTTGGTCTCGAGCGCGTCGTAGAAGGCCAGCTCGTCTTCGGAGAGGCCGAGCCGCTCGCCGCGCGCATTGGCTTCGCGCATCTCTTTCGCGAGCTGGATCAGCTCTTCGATCACCTGGGCGGCCTCGATGGCACGGTTCTGGTACTTCTTGATCGTCTGCTCGAGCATCTCGGCGAACGAGCGCGCCTGCACGACGTTCTTGCGCCGGCGTGTCTTCAGCTCGCCCTTGAGCAGCTTCTGCAGCAGCTCGACGGCCAGGTTGCGCTGCGGCATGCCCCGCACCTCGGCCAGGAACGCGTCGGACAGGATCGAGATGTCCGGCTTCTCGAGCCCGGCCGCGGCGAAGATGTCCAGGACGCCTTCCGGGGCCACGGCGCGCGAGATGATCTGGCGTACTGCATGGTCCAGATCCTCCTCCGGACGCGCGTCGCCGGGTGCGCGCTTGACGAGCACCGCCTGCACGGCCTGGAAGAAGGCGACGTCGTCGCGGATGCGCAGCGCCTCGTCGTGCGGCACCGCGAGCGCGAAGGCCTGGGTCAGCTCGCGGACGGCGCGGATGCAGCGGTCCTTGCCGTTCTCCTGGGCCAGGATGTGTTCCTGCGCGGGCGGCAGGAGGCCGAGGCGCTCCGGCGGCGTGCCGGTGGTCCATTTCGACCGGTCGAAGCCGTGGAAGAGCCCGCAGCCGATCTCGTACTTCTCCAGCATCACGGCCACGGCCTCGTTCTGGTCGAGGGCCGTCCGCCCCGTGCCGCCGCTCTCGGTGTATGTGGCGAGCGCGGCCTTGAGCTCGTGGGCGAGTCCCAGGTAGTCGACCACGAGGCCGCCCGGCTTGTCCTTGAAGACGCGGTTCACGCGCGCGATCGCCTGCATCAGGCCGTGCCCGCGCATCGGCTTGTCGATGTACATGGTGTGCAGGCTGGGCGCGTCGAAGCCGGTCAGCCACATGTCGCGCACGAGGACCAGGCGGAGCGGATCGGCGGGATCGCGAAAGCGGTTGGCCAGGGCTTCGCGCCGCGGCTTGTTGCGGATGTGCGTCTGCCAGCCCGCCGGATCCGGGGCCGAGCCGGTCATGACCACCTTGATCGCGCCCTGGTCGTCGTCGTCGCTCGCCCATGCCGGCCGCATCTGTACGATCGCATCGAAGAGCTCGACGCAGATGCGCCGGCTCATGCACACGACCATGGCCTTGCCGTCCATGGCTTCGAGGCGTTTCTCGAAGTGCTCGACGATGTCGCGTGCGACGATCTCGAGCCGCTTGGGCGAGCCCACGACGGCCTCGAGCTGCGCCCACTTGGTCTTGAGCTTCTCCTTGCGCTCGACCTCCTCGCCCTCGGTGGCCTCCTCGAACTCGGCGTCGATCTTCGGCCGCTCGGCCTCGTCGAGTGCCAGCTTGGCCAGCCGGCTCTCGTAGTAGATCGGCACGGTCGCGCCGTCCTGGACGGCGCGCTGGATGTCGTACACGCTGATGTAGTCGCCGAACACCGCGCGGGTGTTGGCGTCCTGGAGCTCGATCGGCGTGCCTGTGAAGCCGATGAACGAGGCGTGGGGCAGGGCGTCGCGCATGTGCCGCGCGAAGCCGTCGACAAAGTCATACTGGCTGCGGTGCGCCTCGTCGGCGATCACCACGACGTTGTGGCGGGCGGAGAGGACCGGGTGGCGATCGCCCTGGGTCTCTGGTAAGAACTTGTGGATGGTCGTGAAGACCACGCCGCCTGCTTCGACCGCGAGCAGCTCGCGCAGGTGCGCGCGGCTTTCCGCTTGCACGGGCGGCTGCCGCAGCAGGTCCTGACAGCGCGAGAAGGTGCCGAAGAGCTGGTCGTCGAGGTCGTTGCGGTCGGTGAGCACGACGAGGGTCGGGTTGGCGATCGCCGGCTCGCGGATGATCCGGCCGGCGTAGAAGGCCATCGTCAGGCTCTTGCCCGATCCCTGGGTGTGCCACACCACGCCCACGCGGCGGTCGCCGGGCTTGCCGCCGGGCTGGCGGCCGGATTCGTAGCGCCCGCCGCCCTCGGCGACGCGATCCGGGCGCCGCGCGAGCTCGGCGGCCCGGAGTGTCTCGCCCACGGCCGCCTGCACGGCGTGGTACTGGTGATAGCCGGCCATCTTCTTGACGATGCGTCCGCCGCCGTCGTCTTCGAAGACGATGAAGTCGCGCACCAGGTCGAGGAAGCGCCGCGGCGCCAGCAGCCCTTCGATCACGACCTGGAGCTCGGGCATGTGGGCGTGGGCCAAGGCCTCGCCCGAGACGGTGCGCCAGGGCTTGAACCACTCGCGGCCGGCGGTGAGGGTTCCGGCGCGGGCCTCGACGCCGTCGGACACGACCAGCACGGCGTTGGCCGCGAACAGGGCGGGCACCTCGGCCTTGTAGGTCTGGAGCTGATGGAACCCTGTCCAGATGGTCGCGTCCTGGTTGGCCGGGTTCTTCAGCTCGAGCACGGCGAGCGGCAGGCCGTTGACGAACAGCACGACGTCGGGCCGGCGGCTGTGCTTGTTCTCGACGACGGTGAGCTGGTTGACGGCCAGCCAGTCGTTGCCGGCGGGATCGTCGTAGTCGACCACCCGCGCTTGGGCGCCGCGGATCGCGCCGTCGGTGGCGCGGTACTCGACGGTCGCGCCGTCCACCAGCAGGCGATGGAGCGCGCGGTTGCGCTGGATGAGGTCGGCGCCCTCGGGGCGGGTGAGCTTGCGGAAGGTGTCGTCGAGGGCTTCGTGGGGCAGCTCGGGGTTGAGGCGCGCGAGGGCGTCGCGCAGGCGCTGCGCCAGCACCACGTCGGCGTAGTTCGCCCGCTCGGCGGCGGGCATGTCGGGGGCGATGGCGGGGCCGTGGGCGATGTGCCAGCCGGCGCTCTTCAGCCAGTCGAGGGCGGCCTGTTCGACGACGGATTCGGTGACGCCGGATGCGCTCATCCGTCGTCTTCCATCAGGCTGAGGACGAGGCGGATCATCAGCGCCTTGTGGGCTGGGTCGCTCTCGGCGATCAGGAGGGCCAGCGCCACGATGGCGTTGTCGGCGAGGCGCGGCTCGCCGCTGGCGCGCAGGAGCAGGCCGTTGCGGCGCAGGTACTCGAGGAAGAAGAGCGTGCCGAGGCGCTTGTTGCCGTCGCCGAAGGGATGGTCTTTGATCACGAAGTAGAGCAGGTGCGCGGCCCGGGCCTGTGCGCTCGGGTACAGGGGCTCGCCGCCGAAGGTCTGCTCGATCGCGCCGAGGATCCCGGCGAGGGCCTCGCCGCGCTCCTGGCCGAAGAACGGTCCGGCTTCTCCGCGCGGGGCGAGGTCGTCGCGCAGGCTCGCGGCGGCGGCGCGTGCGTCTTCGAGCGACAGCGCGGCGGTCGGCACCACGGCTCGCCCTGGCTGCTCGGCCAGTCGTTCTTCGTCGTACTCCAAGAGCAGGCGCCAGGCGCGGGTGTAGCGCTGGACAACGTCGAGCACGGCTTGGCCTTCGGCGGTGACCATTTCCTGCGCGGTCAGTGTACGGGCGAGCAGTGCCACGGCTTGTTCCAGGTCGCCGATCCCGCGTTCGGCCAGTCGCCGCTCATACAGTGTATAGCCGCCCAGGAGGTGGTCGCGCAGGGTGCGGGTGGCCCAGATGCGAAACTGGACACCGCGCTTGGAGTTGACCCGGTAGCCGACTGAGATGATGGCGTCGAGGTTGTAGTGCCGCACGGTGCGCTGCACCTGCCGGCGCCCTTCGGTTTGAACTACCGAGTATTCCTCGGTAGTCGATGCTTCATCCAGCTCGCCCTCGCTGAAGATGTTCTTCAGGTGGAGCCCGACGTTGTCGGTCGAGGTGTCGAAGATCTCGGCGATCTGGCGCTGCGACAGCCAGACCGTCTCCCGCTCGACCCGCACATCGACGCGCACCCGGCCGTCGGGGGCTTCGTAGACGACGACCTCGCCACGCTGCTCGTCCACTAGACTACCTCCGTCGTGAACCGCGCCGCGTCCTCGACCCGCAGCTCGCCGGAGATGAGCTTGGGGAGGAGGGTGTCGCGGAGGGCGGATAGGGTGCGGGATTCTCTGGTCGCGGCGCCTGCTCGGGTGAGAATCGGTTGCACGAATCGGCCGAACAACTCTGCGACCGGCCTCTTCGCATCCACTAACAGGAAATGGGCGAGGGACTCCGCGGGTACCCGCTGCCGCCCACTGGATCCCGTCATGCTCTGGATTGCGAAATCGCGGAACCTGTCACTGCGCGCGAGGCAGTACGCAAACTCCGCTGGCAACGGCGCCTTCGGGTGCAAGACGATGTACTCGGTGGAGCCCCAGCCTACTTGGCCGTCCCGCAGGAAGTCCACGAAGGCCGTCTTGCCATTTTCCAAGCACGGCGTGATACGCGCCACTAGCGTGTCGTCATTCACGAAGCGCATCCCAGAGCCGAACGGGCGCTCGATGACCGAGTCTGGCGAGTGACCTCGGGTTGGCATGTTTGCCATGTCGAGGTACGGTGCAACATCGCCCTTCCGAAGAGCACGGGCCGGATTGACCTCAATGAGCTCAGGCAACGGCTTCACCTCCCACCCCTCCGGAATCTCCCCAAGCTCGGAGTCGACGAGGCGGGCGGGAAACAGGTCGGCGACGGGCTGGGGGAGGCCGGGGTCGCGGCCCTCGGCCTTGGCGCGGACGGGGTCGAAGTCCACGAACCACGACTGGAAGAGCGCCCGCGCCATCGCCTCCAGCGTCTCGCTCATCCGCCGGTTCAGCTCGATCTTGTCGTCGAGGGTGCCGAGGATGTGGGCGATGGCGCGTTGTTCGGGGAGGGGGGGCAGCGGAACAACCAGATGATCGAGCGCCTCAGAAGGTACGCGCTGGCGACCGGACGTACCTGTCATTTGGCTGATCGCATACCCACTGACGCCTTCCCACTTCGTCAGGTAGTAGACGTAGTCCGTTTCGCTCACGCCATCGCGGCCACGTATCACTATGAACTCGGTCGATCCGTGGGCAATCTCACCTGGCTGACCGGCGAACCGGGCAATCTTCCCGTTCTCAAGGCATGGCGTAATGCGGGCCATCAGCGTGTCGCCGACGGCGAAGCGAGAACCTCCGCCGCCGAACTCCCGCCGCTCGCTCGCGATGGCAGAACGGGAGCCGGGACTGACTGCGCCCATGTCAACGAATGAGTAGGTCGCACCGCGGGCAAGGTGAACCCGCGGGTTCAACGCTACGGCCCGACTAAATGGTATCTCCACCCACTCACCCCCCATACCCAACCCCCCTCAGGTTGGCGGCGATGGCGGCAGCGGCATCCAGTCCTGCCCCGTCCGCCGCCTGCTCGCGTCGCGAAAATAAACGCGCGCGCGCATTTCCCGCGCGTTTCCGCGCGTTTCTGGCGATCACGGCGTCGCCCCACGATCGCCCATCTCCCCCACATTGGCCGCCATCCCCTCTCCCACCATCACCTCACGCCGCATCCCGAGCCCAGCGCATCACTTCCACGACAGCTTGACGCTGGCGTGCGTCGTCCACGATGTGCTCGAGGCGGGCGGCAACAGGATCCTCGAACCAGGCCGCGCCGCATTGCGAGCAGACAAGCGCGGGAACATCACGAACGACGACGACACCGAAAGTGAGGTCAACCGAAAACGTCGTTGTTCCCGGCACCTTCTCGGCGCCACAGAGCGGGCATGGATGTGTCAGGGCGTTCATGCGCGAGTCCTTCGTGCTCGAAAGCCCGGGTCGAAGTGGTCAACGTCGGGTCGATAGACCGTCATGAAGCGCACACGCCCGGCGGCAACGGCCGCTCGCAGCACACCGACCGCCTCTTCACCCCCCATACCCCAGCTCCCTCAAGTTCGCGTCAATCGCCGCATCCAGCCGCGCCGCCTCCGCCTGCTGCTCGCGCAACAGAGCCGTCAGCCGCCGCATCTTCTCGTCGAACGGCTCCCCGTCGTCCTCCACAGCCTCGGCGCCGACGTAGCGCCCCGGCGTCAGCACGTGCCCGTGCTTGCGCACCTCCTCGAGCGTCGCGCTCTTGCAGAAGCCCGCCACGTCCGCGTACTCCCCGGCGCCCTCCTCGCCGCGCCAGGCGTGATACGTCCCCGCGATCCGCGCGACGTCCTCGTCCGTCAGCTCGCGGTGCGTGCGGTCCACCATGCGGCCGAGCTTGCGGGCGTCGACGAACAGGACGTGGCCGCGCCGGTCGCGGAACTTGCCGTTCCTGCGGTCGCGCGCCAGGAACCACAGGCACGCCGGGATCTGAGTCGAGTAGAAGAGCTGCCCCGGCAGCGCCACCATGCAGTCCACGAGGTCGGCCTCGATCAGGCTCCTGCGGATCTCGCCCTCGCCCGACTGGTTCGACGACATCGAGCCGTTGGCCAGCACGAAGCCGGCCACGCCCGCGGGCGCCAGGTGGTGCACGATGTGCTGCACCCAGGCGAAGTTCGCGTTGCCCTTGGGCGGCACGCCGTGCTGCCAGCGCTTGTCGCCGGCCAGCCGCTCGCCGCCCCAGTCCGAGATGTTGAACGGCGGGTTGGCGAGGATGAAGTCGGCCTTCAGGTCAGGGTGACGGTCGTCGTGGAAGGTGTCGCCGTGGGCGATCTGCCCGTCGATCCCCCGGATCGCGAGGTTCATCTTCGCGAGCCGCCACGTGGTGTAGTTCGACTCCTGGCCGTAGATCGAGATGTCCGGCCTCGCGCCCGCACTCGCCCCCTTCGCCGCCTTGCCGCCGTTGCCGTTGCCGCTGCTGTGGGCGCGGATGAACGCCACCGACTGCACGAACATGCCCGAGGACCCGCAGCACGGGTCGTACACCCGGCCGCGGTAGGGCTCGAGCATCTCGACCAGAACCTTCACCACGCAGCGCGGCGTGTAGAACTCGCCGCCCTTCTTGCCCTCGGCGCTCGCGAACTGCGAGAGGAAGTACTCGTAGACGCGGCCCAGCACGTCCTTGGCGCGAGCCTCCTCGTCGCCGACCCGGATGTTGCTGATCAGGTCGATGAGCTGGCCGAGCCGCGCCTTGTCGAGCGCCGGGCGCGCGTAGTCCTTGGGCAGCACGCCCCTGAGCGCCGGGTTGTCGCGCTCGATGCCGGCCATGGCGTCGTCCACGAGCCGGCCGACGGTGGGCTGCCTGGCCTGGGCCATCAAGTGCGCCCAGCGCGCCTCGGGCGGCACCCAGAAGATGCTCTGGGCGCGGTACTCGTCGGGGTCCTCGGCGTCGGCGCCCGTGGCCTGCTCGGCCACGAGCCGCGCGTGCTGCTCCTCGAACGCGTCCGAGATGTACTTGAGGAAGATCAGGCCGAGGACGACGTGCTTGTACTCGGCGGCGTCCATGCTGCCACGCAGGGCATCGGCCATCCGCCAGAGCTGGGCCTCGTAGCCGACGTTGGCGGAGGTCGGGTCCGACGGGTCCGCCTTGTTCGCTCGCTTCGCCAAATGGCCACCTCACTCGATCGTGTGGGGCTGGGGCGGCGCCCTGAACGTCCACCCATCGGCCCCGCCGGCCGATCCACCCCCACCCCGACGCCGTCACGCGGCGCCCGGCCCCCTGCAACCCGTCTCCTTCAGGAATGTCCCCCCGCTACGGCGCCCACTCCGGCGCGTAGATCGCCAGCGCCGCCAGCGTGAAGTTGTAGATCGCGTGCGCCGCGACGGCCGTCGTGGTGTTGGCCCGCTGGCGCGCCAGCCCGAGCACCACGCCGAGCACGAGCACCTGGATCAGCGCCGGCGAGAGCGAGTACTGCGTGTGCACGGCCGCGAAGAGCAGCGCCGTCAGCGGCAGCCCGAGCCGCGGCTGGGCCGCGCCCCGGAAGAGGATCTCCTCGCCGATGCCGGCCGACACCCCGATGGTCACCGCGCCGGCCAGGCCGGTCTTGAGCAGCGGGCCGAACAGCGCCTCGGTCAGCCGCTCCACCGTCTTCAGCGTGTCGGGCGACGTCATCTCCCACAGCTGGTCGGTG
Source organism: uncultured Anaerolineales bacterium (assembly GCA_964415605.1). Classification (GTDB taxonomy): domain Bacteria; phylum Chloroflexota; class Anaerolineae; order Epilineales; family Epilineaceae; genus UCB3. The sequence continues at coordinate 14,247 of CAYQBA010000097.1, forward strand.
GCCAGGCCGCACCCCAGGCCCACCGCGACCACGCCCAGGCACCAGCGCCAGTCGATCCGCCGCTCCAGCCCCAGCCGGGCCAGCGTCTCGGCGGCGTTGCGCCGCGTGCCCAGCCCGACCCCGAGCACCCCGATCACGACGAACCCGATGGCCTGCGCCCACAGCGTCGCCAGCGTCGTGCCCGCCCCCAGCGCCGCCAGGTCCTCCGGCGACTGGATCGCCGCCTGGATGGCCACGAGCGTCGCGACCGACAGGACGACCAGGTACAGGCCGTAGTGCAGCGCGACGACGTGCACCAGCCGGTCGGGGTCGATGGGGATGAGCCGCGCCAACGCGCGCCGGACCGCCGGCACCAGGAGCAGCGCCCCGGCGACGGCGGCCGCGAGCATCGCCCCGCCCGCTTGCAGCAGCCAGCCGTAGATCACGGGGCCGGGGTCCAGCCCCGCCTGCCGCAGCGAGTCGGCGACGCCGCGCATGGCGGCGCCGTCGGGCTGCCACGTGCCCAGGCCCCCGAGCAGCGCCAGCGGCGCCCCGACCAGCCCCAGGAGGCCGAGCATCGCGGCGAGGACGAGGACCACCACCCAGCGCACGGCGTTGACGCGCTCGCCGACGTACGCCAGCGCCAGGAAGACGCCGAAGCCGCTCAACAGCACGATGGTGAAGACGGCGTTCAGCAGCTGGAAGCCGGGGTTGTCGAGGTCCATGGGGGATCGGCTCCTTGAGGGGCGGGGCGAATGGCCGGTGCGCGGCGGCGGCCGGCCGTCAGAACAACGGCTGCTGGTCCGCCGGCGCGGCCGGGCGGGCTTCGGCGGGCTCGGGGTACGGCACGCCGAGGTGGGCGTAGGCGCCGCGCGTGGCCACCCGGCCGCGCGGGGTGCGCTCGAGGAACGCGAGCTGCAGCAGGTACGGCTCGACGACGTCCTCGATGGTCTCGGGCTCCTCGGCCAGCGCCGCGGCGATCGTGTCGAGGCCCACCGGCCCGCCGCCGAACTTGTCGACGATGAGCGCCAGCACGCGCCGGTCGAGGTCGTCGAGGCCGAGCTCGTCGATCTCGAGCATCGCCAGCGCCTCGTCGGCCACGCCCGCGTCGATGGCGCCCTCCGCCCGCACCTGGGCGTAGTCGCGCACCCGCCGCAGCAGCCGGAGCGCCACGCGCGGCGTGCCGCGCGAGCGGCGGGCGATGGCGTCGGCGCCGCGGGCGTCGACGTCGATGCCCAGCACCGCCGCGCCGCGCGTGACGATCGACCGCATCGCCGCCGCGTCGTAGAAGTCCAGCCGGTACACCGCGCCGAACCGGTCGCGCAGCGGCGCGGTGAGCATGGCCGGCCGCGTGGTCGCGCCCACGATGGTGAACGGCGGCAGGTTCAGGCGGATGCTGCGCGCCGACGGCCCCTTGCCGACGATGATGTCGAGCGCGAAGTCCTCCATGGCGGTGTAGAGCACCTCTTCGACGTCGCGCCGCAGCCGGTGGACCTCGTCGATGAACAGCACGTCGCCCGGGCCGAGGTTGGTCAGGATGGCCGCCAGGTCGCCGGCGCGCTCGACGGCGGGGCCGGCGGTGGTCTTGACCTTGACGCCCATCTCGTTGGCCAGGATGAACGCCAGGGTGGTCTTGCCCAGGCCGGGCGGGCCGTAGAACAGCACGTGGTCGACGGTCTCGACGCGCGCCTGGGCCGCCTCGACGAGGATGCGCAGGTTGGCGCAGACGCGGTCCTGGCCGATGTACTCTTCCAGGCGGCGCGGGCGCAGGCCCGGCTCGACCGCGTCTTCGGGCCGGCGCTCGGGGCTGAGGGGTCGTTCGCGCTCGATCACGTTCGCACAGATGTTCCTTGCAAGAGTATACCACGTCCGACGCCCGTCGCGGCGGCCGCCGCACGGCGATCGTGTCGGACCGGACCGTCTGACAGCGCGCCGGCACGGCGGGCGTGCGCGTCCGCATGTCGCTGGGGCCCGCCGCCGCGGCAATGGGCGCACGACGGCTGACTTGACACCCCGCCGCCCATCCTGGTATAAGCGCCGCATGCCGCACCCGCACGTCGCCGACCACCCGCTGGCCCGGGTCATGCTGACGCGCCTGCGCGACCGCGCGACGAGCCCGGCGGAGTTCCGCACGCTCGTCGGCCGCCTGACCGGGATCCTGCTCCACGCCGCGCTGGCCGACCTCGACCTCACGCCGGCCATCGTCGAGACGCCGCTGGCGCCGGCCCAGGGGTGGACGCTCGCGCGCCCCTTGGCGTTCGTGCCGATCCTGCGGGCCGGGCTGGGGATGGCCGAGGCGGCGCTGCAGCACGTCCCCGGCGCCGTCGTGTGGCACCTCGGCCTATACCGCAACGAGGCCACGCTCGAACCGGTCGTCTACTACAATCGACTTGCGCCGGGCACGCTGCGCGACACCACCGTGGTCGTGCTCGACCCGATGCTCGCCACCGCCGGCTCGGTCATCGCCGCCGTCGAGCTCCTGCATGCCGCCGGCGCCGACGACATCCGCTGCGTCGGCATCGTCGGGGCGCCGGAGGGTGTGCGCGCCCTGGCGGCCGCGCATCCTGTCGTCCGGGTGTACCTGGCGGCGCTCGACGACCGCTTGACCGGCCCGGGCGACGCCTGGCCGACGGGCTACATCCTGCCCGGCCTGGGCGACGCCGGCGACCGCCAGTTCGGCACCTGACCGGCTCTCGGTCGACCGGCGGCCCAGGCGGCACGGAGCGCCGCGCCGCCACGGCCGGCGAACCGCGCCGCGATCGGAGGCTCCCGACATGACCGACCAACCGTCATCCTCGCACAGCTCGGAAGGCCGCACCCCGCCCCAGTTCCAGGTGGCCATTCGCCTGGAGTGGGACGAGTCCGACGACGTCCCGATCGTCTACGCCAACCAGCTCCAGGTCTCGCATGGCGGGCCGGAGTTCTTCCTGGTCTTCGGCGTCATGGTCCCGCCCGCCAACCCCAGCGACCTCCCCGACGTGATCCGCATCCGCCCGCAGGCGCGCGTGGTCGTCTCGCGCGAGGCGATGCCGGCCATCGTGCAGGCGCTGAACGACAACCTGCACCGCTACCGCGAGGCGCAGCAGATGAGGGGGGAGTAGAGAGGCTGAGGGATAGGGCGCGGGATCAGCAGCCAGGCAGTCCCGAGTAAGATGTCCAAGGGGCGAAGCCTCACGTTCCGCAGCGCCGATGCCCCCAGCGGTGGCAAGTTAAGGGCTCTGAGGCGAGGCCCAGTCGGTGAGCGGGCGGGGGTAGCCCCCCTAACCCCCCAATAATGGGGGGAACTCGCTTGGCCACCGTATTCAAGAGGCCGATACACCTTGCTTCGCCGACGGTATCGTCATGTGTCCCCCGGCCAACCCACCGCGTCGAAGGGCACGCATGCCACTCGCCAGCGAGTTCCCCCCATTATTGGGGGGTTAGGGGGGCCAAAGTCACTCGCCAACCCACGTGACCAGGCCCCGAAACCACCAATCCGTCAGCGATGGGATTAGAGGGGCGCCCCCGTTCACGGACCGACACTCCCCACTCTCCTCCCCCTACCCCTCGTCCGGCACCCCGTTGGACAGTGACGGGAAGTACACCCGCGGCGGGCCCGTCCGCCGGACCTGGACGACGACCGTCTG
>CAYQBA010000098.1:0-17323 GCA_964415605.1 uncultured Anaerolineales bacterium
CCGGCCGGTCTTTCCGGGCTCCGCCCGTCGCCCCCGCGCCCGCCGCCGGTCCCGCGCGACCCGCCGGCCGACGCGGGTCGATCCCGGGACGCCCCGGCCGCCGCGCGCCCGGGGCGCTCTCCCTGCTTCACGGCGCTTCGATCCGCTCGCCCTCGCCCTGCGCGAGCGTGTGGTAGGCGCCGGGCTCCAGGCCACGCCAGGCTTCCACCGACCCGTCCGGCCACCAGACGTGGACGGCGTCGAAGCCCATGCCGTCGCCGAGGCCGAACAGCACGCGCGGGTCCTGGCCGGCCAGGTAGCTGCCGTCGGTGCGGGCACGCCGCCAGCGCTTCGGCACGCCGTCCGTGACCAGCGCCGCCCGGGCGCCGAGCATGTCGCGCCGCCCGGCCGTGCCCACCAGCCGCAGGCCGATCCACGGCTGGCGCTGGCCCGCCCGGTTCTCGAACACCCGGGCCGGCCCGTCGTTGCTGAAGACCACGATGTCGCTGTCGCCGTCGTCGTCGAGGTCGCCCATGGCGGCGCCGCGCCCGACGTCCAGGCCGTCGGCGACGCCGCTCGCCGCCTCCGGGACGGTCTCGAAGCGGCCGCCGCCGAGGTTGTGGTGGAGCTGGTTGGCCTGGCGGAGCGGCAGCGGGTCGCCTTCGGCGGCCTGGGCCTCGATGACGCGGACCTCGCCGTTGGCGACGAACAGGTCCGGCAGCCCGTCGTTGTCGTAGTCGACGTCCAGCGCCCCGAAGCCGGTGAACGGGAGCGCGACCGGGCCGAGGCCCGACGCCCGGCTGCGGTCCTCGAACAGCCCCTGGCCGTCGTTGACGTAGAGCGTGTTGCCTTCGGTCTGGATGTTGACCATGAACAGGTCCTCGTCGCCGTCGCCCTCGATGTCGGTGGCCACGACGCCCATGCTGCCTTCCGGGATGCCGGCGCCGTTGACGGCGGTGCCGCCCATCGCGGCCTCGTCGCGGAAGCGCCCGGCCCCGTCGTTGATCCACATCTGGTTGTCGGCCGCGTCGTTGGCGACGTACACGTCCAGCCACCCGTCGCCGTTGAAGTCCGCCGCCACGACCCCGAGCGCCGGCCCGTCGGCGGCGGCGATGCCGGCCGGCAGCGTCACGTCCTCGAAGGTGCCGTCGCCACGGTTGCGCAGCAGCCGGTCCGGCTCGGGCGGGTACGCCTTCGGCCCGCAGTAGTCGCGCCGGCCGCTGCCGGACGAGAAGCACGGGTGGTCGTTCTCCAGCGAGTAGGCGTCGTAGTTGACCACCATGAGGTCGAGCCAGCCGTCGCGGTCGTAGTCGAACCAGCTCGCGCCGGTCGACCACCCCGGATCCCCGGCCCCGCTGGCGACCGTCACGTCGGCGAACGTCCCGTCGCCTTCGTTGCGCCAGAGCTGGTTGGCCCCCCAGTTGGTCAGGTAGAGGTCGACGTCGCCGTCGTTGTCGTAGTCGCCGGGCGCGGCGCCCATGCCGTAGCCGCCGGCGCGCAGGCCGCTGGCGTCGGTGACGTCCTCGAACCGGATGCCGCCGGCGCCTTGGGCGGCCGCCCCGTCCTCGATCCGGCGGTTGCGGTACAGCCGCCCCGTGGGGTGCCCGGGCGGCGGCGGCGTGCCCGGCCCGGGCGTGGGGGCGGCCAGGTCCAGCGGGTGCCCTTGCGCGGCGTAGAGGTCGAGGTCGCCGTCGCCGTCGTAGTCCAGCAGCGCCCCGCCCGCGCCCATCATCTCGACGAAGTAGCGCTGGCCCGTCATGCCGTTGACGTGCCGGAAGTCCAGCCCGGTGGCCGTCGTGATGTCGGCGAAGGGGCGGTCCGCGGCCGGTGCGGCGCCGGTCGCATCGGAGGACGCCCCGGTGGGCCCGTCGGGCGCGGCGGCGGGCGGCGCGGTCGGGCTGCCGCAGGCTGCGGCGATCACGAGCAGGCTGGTCGCAACGGCGCGCGGCAGGGCGTGCCACCGGGCGCCGGGGCGCGCCGCGGCCGGGTGCGCTCCGACGCGGCGGCTCGCGGATGGCGCGGGTGGCGGCCGAAGCAGGTCGAGGCGTGATGTCCGTGGCGACATGGGATCCCCCGGCTGGTTGACGGCGGTCACGACTCGTAGTCGACCACCACGGCCGTCGCGGCGACGTCGTGCAGGTGCTTGAGCACGGGGTCGACGTGGTAGGGGTGGGTGCGGTACGCGCGGTAGTCGCGCGGCGAGTCGAACCGCGTGATCAGCGCCAGGTCGAACGACCGATCGGTTTGTAGCACGTCGAGGCCGACCTCGATGTCGCGCAGCTGCGGGATCTGGCCTTTCATGCTCAGCAGGATGGCGCGGGTGGTGTCGAGGTTGTGGGGCTCGTTGTCGTGCAGCTTGAACAGGACGATGTGGGTGAACACGGTGGTGGGCGTCTTTCGGTGAGGAGTGACGGAAAGGCGTGAGGCGTGAGGGGCAAGACGTCGAGGCGGGTCAAGGGGGTTGCCCCCCGCGATCGACCCGGCCCTCGCGCGCGCTCCGCTCCGCTCACTTCTGGGAATAGGCTGCCAGCGCCAGGCAGATCCAGCCGGCGATGAGCATCACTCCCCCGATCGGGGTGACCGCGCCCAGCCAGCGGGCGCCGCTGAGCACCAGGACGTACAGGCTCCCCGAGAAGACCGCGATGCCGGCGGCGAACAGCCAGCCCGCCCAGGTCGCCGCGCCGGAGCCCGGCCAGCGGCTCACCGCCCAGGCGGCCGCGATGAGCGCCAGCGCGTGGTACATGTGATAGCGGACGCCGATCTCGAAGGTAGCCAGCAGGTCCGCCGGCAGCCGGTCGCGCAACGCGTGCGCGCCGAACGCGCCGAGCGCCACGCCGAGGGCGCCGAGCAGGCTGCCCAGCATGAAGAAGGTGCGGTCCACGTCGGTGTCTCCCCCGCAGGTGAATGCCGGATCGTCGGGCTCGCCGCCACGGGCGGGCCGAGGTGGCCGCCACGCGGCGGTTGCCCGGCGCCCCGGGCGCGAGGCGACCGCCCCACGGGGATCCCTTCACCCCCTCGTGCTCGGCGCGGCCGCTCCGGGCGGCCCAAGCGTAGCACAAACGGCTCGACTTGTTAGCGCGCCTGCGACACCCGCGGCAGGTGGATGCGCGCCCGCGGCACGCCGGGGCCAGCCGGGGTCGAGACGGGCGTCGCGACCGGCGTGGCGACGGCCGTCGTCGGGCCGGCGGCCGCTGTCGACGTCGCGCCGGCCGGGGTGGGCGTCGCCGTCGCCGTGGCCGTCGCGACGGCCGGGGTTGAAGTCGCCGTGGCCATGGCTGTCGCCGTCGCCCCGGTCGGCGTCGCCGTCGGCGTCGTCCACGCCGCGTCGCCCCACACGTGCCGCGCCCACGCCTCGAGGTTGGCATAGCCGCTGCCCCACTGGGTGTACATCACGCCCGTGATGCCCGGCACGCCGGCGAGGTCGGCCAGCCACGCGCGATCGCCGAAGCGCGCGGGCGGCGTGTCGTAGTAGCCCGCCAGGATTTGCCGATGGCCGCGGGCGGCGAAGAACGCGGCCGAGTCGGCCCGGGCCCGCGGCTGGCTGTTCCAGTTCACGAGCGTGACCGCGGGCGGGACGCCTTCCCAGCTGCCCGACCAGTCCCCGTTGACGAGGTAGTAGGGCGTGTCGCGCCGGGCCGCGTTGTGGAACGGGTCGAACATGTCCGACCACACGAGGACCTCGGCCGTGCCGTCGATGGCCCGCGCGCGGTCGACCAGGGTCCGGAGGTTGAACGCCAGGCTCTCGCCCGGCGAGCCGCCTCCGGCGCGCGGGGCCTCGTCCCAGCCGTGGACGCGGATCTCGTCGTGGCTGAACATCCAGCCGCCGAACGCGCCCGCCGCCGCGAGCTCACGGCGCAGGCTCCGCATCTGGCCCTCGACCACGTCGAACACCGCCGGCTCGGTCAGGCTGGCCGCCACCTGGTCGCCGTAGACCAGCGCCGCGTGGTAGAAGCTCAGCCGGACGACCTCGCCGGCGCGGATGCGGGAGCCGGCCGGGACGCGGATCTCGGGCGGCGGGTGCCACAGGTCGAAGGATCCGGGCCACGGCGCGCGGCCCATGGCGGGGTCCACGAGCGGCGCCACGTCGCGCCCTTCGGCGTAGGCCACGGCCCCGTCGTCGCTGGTGACGCGCACGGGCGCGCCGGGGCGCCGGACGAGGTTGACCAGACCGGCCGGCTCGAGGACGCCGTCGTCCCACCAGATCGTGCCGCGGTCGCCGCCCCACACCCCGAAGTACACCAGCACCTCGGCATGGGTCAGCGTGTTGAACGTCACGTCGAACCGCGTCCAGTCCTGGGTTTCCTGCACCGGGATGGCGTTCCACTGGAGGGTCCGGCTCGGATCCTGGGCCAGCACGAGCGCGCGGACCTCGCCGCCGCGGAAGCCCTGCGTCTTGACCCACACCGACAGCCGGTAGACCTGGAAGGGCCGCACGGCCAGCCGCTGGTACACCCGGCCGTTGCCGGCGGCGGGGTTGGCGGTGCCGAGGTCGGTCATGCGGAGGCTGGCGGCGCCGCCGTGCCGGACGGCGCGGTCGACGAACGTGGCCTGGCCGGGCGCGTCCTGGAACGCCCAGCCCGGGAAGGCGTGCCCCGACGCCGGGAGCTGCTCGAAGTCGGCGTTGACGAGGCGCACCGGCGGGTCTTCGTACGGCACGAGCCGCCCGCCCTCGGCCCGGAACGGCGCGCCGCGCACCGGCAGCGCTTCGGCGAGGTTCGGGTCGTGCCACAGGATGCTGCCGGAGTAGCCGAAGTCGGCGGTGGCCGGGAAGACGGCAAGGCCGAGGCCCCGGGCGTGGTCCAGCACGGCGCGCAGCTGGGTGTAGTACGCCGGGATCAACGAGCCGTCGTCCAGCCGGCCGAACTTCACGTCGGCCAGCACCGCCCCGTTGTACCCGGCGGCCGCGGCGCGGTCCAGCACGGCGTTGACGCGGCCGACGGTGTCGCCGACCTGGAAGTTGGCCTGGACATACACCCACCGGCGCGTGAGCCGATGGCCGTGGACGATGGGCGCGGGGGCGTCGTCGGCGTCGGCGGCGGCGCTGAAGCTGGCCGGCGGGATCATCGCCCTGGCATCGACGGTCGCGGCCGCGCCAGGCCGGTCCCCGGTCATCATCAGCGCCAGCGGGAGGGCGGCCGCCCACATGCCGGCGGCGGCGGCCGTGGGCATGGCGGCGCGGCGACCCGGCCCGGCATGGTCTGGTGGACGCGGCGTTCGATCGGTCATCGCGGGGTCCTCCCGGTCAGGCGCGGCGCGGTGGCGACATTGTAGGGCGGGGGGATGCCGCGGGGTAGCGGCGAAGAGCGGCGCGAGCGCGGAAGATGGCGGGGTGGTCTTGGGGCCTGACCGAAGATGACGTATATTGGTGCCGCCCTTTGCGCGTCAGCTCGCGACGAGCTTCGACCGTGGAAGGGAGCCGTGCTTCGGGAGGTAAGCCATGCGGTGACAAGTAAAGGGTTGGCGGAGGCGGTCAACCGTGTCATCTTGGTGGGCGGGTGGGGGGAGAGCCCCCCCTAACCCCCCAATAATGGGGGGAACTCTCTGGCGGGTGGCATGCGTGTGCTCGGGCACCTTAGGTTGGTCGGGGCTCGACATCAGAATTCCATCGACCAATTGACGTCTTCCGGTATCTTGCATGAGGTTGATAAGAGAGTTCCCCCCATTATTGGGGGGTTAGGGGGGCCAAAGTCGCCCGCTGACCACTTGACACCGCCGCCAGGTCCTTGACTAGTCACCGTTGAGGTAAGCCATGCAGACCAAGCAGACGTTGCGCCTCGAATCCCAGCTCATCCGCCGCGCTCGACGCCCTGTGGATGCGAGAGCCCTTTGCGCGGTCGGCGGCCGGGCTCATGGCCGCGGTGGAGCGACGTGAGCTGCCCGGGATGTTGGCGGCGCCGCCCATGACCCGCAAACGCGCCGGGGCGTCCGGCGTCGACCTCCACGCGCATCGCGACGACCTCGCGGCGATCGTCCGCGCCGTCGTGGCCGAGCCCGACCTGACCCCGCGGCGGCTCGACCACATCCTGAAGGCGCACCCGCGCGGTGGGCGCGGCCTTTATCCGCGCGACGCCGTCGTCGCCGCCTACCGGGCCTTCGCCGGCCGCGACGGCTTGCCCCCGTTCGACCCCGCGGTGCTCGATCGCCTGCGCCTCAACCCCGTCCGAAGCCGCTCGGGCGTCACGCCGGTCGCCGTGCTGACCAGGCCCTACCCGTGCCCCGGGGCATGCGTGTTCTGCCCCACCGATGCCCGCATGCCGAAGAGCTACCTGGCCGACGAGCCGGGCGCGCAGCGGGCGGCGCGGCAGGCGTTCGACCCTTACCGGCAGGCCTGGGTGCGGCTCGCTGCCTTGCACGCGGCCGGGCACCCCGTCGACAAGGTCGAGCTCATCGTCCTGGGCGGCACGTGGTCGGCCTACCCCGAGCCGTACCAGATCTGGTTCGTCAAGCGGCTCTTCGACGCGCTGAACGACTTCGGCGCGCGGAACGACGACGGCGCGCCGATGGGCGGCGGCACCCCACTCGCGACCGCGACGACCGCGACTACCACGACCGCGGCCACCGCGATCCCGACCCCGACCACCCCGACCACCGCGACCCCGGCCGCCGGGCCCGGGACGCCCGACGGGCGGGCGGCGTGGCGAGAGCTGCATGCGGCCCACGCGGCCAACGAGGCGGCCGCCTGCCGCTGCGTGGGCCTGTCGGTCGAGACCCGGCCCGACCACGTCGATCCGGCCGAGGTGCGCCGCCTCCGGCATCTCGGGGTCACCAAGGTCCAGATCGGGATCCAGAGCCTCGACGACGCCGTCCTGGCCGCCAACCGCCGGGGCCACGACGTCGCGGCCACCCGCCGGGCCATGCGGCTGCTGCGCCGGGCCGGGTTCAAGCTCCACGCGCACTGGATGCCCAACCTGCTCGGCGCGACGCCCGACGGCGACCTGGCCGACTACCTCCGGCTGTGGGACGACCCCGACGTCCGGCCCGACGAGCTCAAGATCTACCCGTGCGCGCTCGTCGCCACCGCCGAGCTGGTCGCGCACCACCGCGCCGGCCGCTGGCGGCCCTACCCGCGCGCCGCGCTGGTCGATCTCCTCGCCGACTGTTTCACGGCCACCCCGCCGTGGTGCCGCCTGACGCGCGTGATCCGCGACATCCCCGCCACCGACATCGTCGCGGGCGACATCCCGACCAACCTGCGCCAGGCGGTCGAACGGCGTCTGGCCGAGCGGGGGCGCGCCAGCCACGACATCCGCGCCCGCGAGGTGCGCGGGCGGGCCGTCGACGCCGGCGCCCTGGTTCTGGACGTCCTCCGCTACCGGGCCGGCGGCGGCGAGGAGGTGTTCCTCCAGCTCGTCACGCCCGGGCCGGACGCCCGCCTCGCGGCGTTCCTGCGGCTGTTCTTGCCCGACCCGGCGGAGCCGCCGGTGTTCGACGTGCTGGCGGGCGCCGCGATCATCCGCGAAGTCCACGTGTACGGCCAGGCGGTCGAGATCGGCGCCGCGCTGCCCGGCAAGGCCCAGCACGCCGGGCTCGGCGGCCGTCTCGTCGCCGCGGCGGCGCGGCTCGCCGCCGGTGGCGGCCACCCGCGGCTGGCGGTGATCTCGGCCGTCGGGACCCGCCCTTACTACCGCCGCCTGGGGTTCGTGGATGCGGGCCCCTACCAGGTGATGCCGCTGGGACGCGGTGGCGCGCCCGCGGCGGCGGGCGTATAATCGCGCCAGGGAGGTGGTGCGCCGTGACCCATGCGACCAGGCCGATCGACGCGGCGACGGGCTTCAGGGTCGAGATCCAGCTCCGCCCCGCCGTCGAGCTGACCGACGCCGAGTTCTTCGAGTTGTGCCGGATGAACCGCGACGTGCGCCTCGAGCGCACGCCCGAAGGAGCGATCGTCATCATGCCACCGGCGGGCGGCGCCACCGGCCGTCGCAACCTCGTGCTGGGCGCCGCGCTCTACGCTTGGTCGCGCGCCGACGGCACCGGCACGGCGTTCGACTCGTCGACCGGGTTCGTGCTCCCCGACGGCGCCACCCGATCGCCCGATGCCGCGTGGGTCCGGCGCGAGCGCCTCGCCGCGATCCCGCCAGCCGCCTTCGAGCGGTTCCTGCCGCTGTGCCCCGACTTCGTCGCCGAGCTGGCCTCGCCGTCCGACCGGCTCGCGGATCTCGAAGCCAAGCTTGAGGCTTACATCACCAACGGCGCCCGGCTAGGGTGGCTGATCGACCCGGTGACACAGGCGGTGCTCGTGTTCCGGCCTGGGCGCCGCGTCGAGCGCCTCGAGCGGGTCGCGACGATCGCCGGCGATCCCGAGCTCCCGGGGTTCGTGTTGGATCTCACCGAGCTGTGGCGTACGGGCCCGTGATCCCGGCGACGGCCCATCGGAGGCGCGAGACGCGCGAAACCTGACCCTCGGCCCGGCGTGCCGGCGGCGCGGGCTGCAACTCGGCCCGGGCGCCCCGCGACGCCCCACCACCGCACCAACCAGGGGGACTGCCATGTTCCGCAGGCTTGCCATCGCCGCCGCCGCTGCCAGCGTCGCCTGGATGGGCGCGGGGCCGGCCGCCGCGCCCGCCGCCCATGCCGTCCGCCTGCCCGACGACGGGCCCGGGGGGGCATCGCCCGCGACCGCCGGGGCGCCCGCGGATCCCGCCGCGGCCGGGGCGTTCCACCGCCTCGTCGTCGCGCTCGAGTCCCCGCCGTTGTCCGAATGGGCGACCGCCCTCGGCCACGAGCGGGCCGCCGCCGCGGGGCTGGTCGATGCCGCCGGCCGGCTCGACGTCGCCGCGCCCGCCGCGCGCGCCCACCTCGCCCGCCTCGACGCCGAGCAGCGGGCGCTCCTCAAGGTCCTCCCCGAGGTCGTGCCGGATGCGCGCCTGGCGACCTATATCGACGAGGCCGGCCGCGGCCAGCCGCACCGCTACGCCATCACGTTCAACGGGTTGACCGTCGACGTCGGGGCGCCCGGGCGGGTGGCGGCGGCGCGGCGGGCGATCGAGGCCCTTCCCGGCGTTCGGGCCGTGTTCGCCGAACAGGCGTACGCGCCGGCGATGTACGCCAGCATTCCCTTGATCCACGCCCCCGCCGCGTGGGGCCACCCGGCCGTCGGCGGCCGGGCCAACGCCGGCGTGGGCATCCGGGTGGCCAGCATGGACGGCGGCGTCCACAAGGACGCGCCGATGTTCAGCGGGCTGGGGTTCGCGTTCCCGCCGGGGTTCCCCAAAGGCCTCGCCGCGAACACCAACGGCAAGATTATCGCCAGCCGGGCGTACTTTCGCCCGTTTGACCCGCCGGCGCCCGGCGACGAGAAGCCGTGGCCCGGCGTCAACGGCACCTCGCACGGGGTCCACACCGCCTCGACGGCGATCGGGAACCCCGTCACCGGCAGCTATTGGGGCACGCCGATCGAGGTCACCGGCGTCGCGCCGGCCGCCTACGTGATGAGCTACCGCGTGTTCTACGCCAGCGTGCAGGACGACGCGACGTTCCACACCCCCGAGGGCATCGCGTGCCTGGAGGACGTGGTGCGCGACGGCGCGCACGTCGTCAACAACTCGTGGGGGGGCGGCCCCGGCAGCAGCGGCGGCGAGGGCGACCCGCTCGACATGGCGCTGGTCAACGCGGCGCGCGCCGGCGTCTTCGTCAGCATGTCCGCCGGCAACAGCGGGCCGGGCGGCGAGACCGGCGATCACCCCTCGGCGGACTACATCACGGTGGCCGCGACGTCCACGGGCGGCGCCTACGCCTCCGGCAAGCTGGCGGCCGACGCCCCCCAGCCCGTCCCGCCGGCGCTGGCAACCATGGCCTACCAGGTCCCCGACTGGGGCGGCTTGCTCCCGATCGGCAAGAACCGCTACGGCTACCTGCCCGCGTCCGCCGTGGACCCCGGCAACGTCGAGGGCTGCAACGCCTGGCCGGCCGGCACATTCGACGACCAGCTCGCCCTCGTCCGCCGCGGCGGCTGCGAGTTCGGGCGCAAGGCGCTCAACGCCGAGGCGGCGGGTGCGGTGTTCGTCATCGTGTACAACCACGCCACCGGCGGCGACGAGCTGGTGGGAATGGGCGCCGGGGCTGTCGGCACGCAGGTGACCATCCCCGCGATCTTCATCGGCCACACCCACGGCGAGGCGCTCATCGATTGGCACGCCCAGCACGGCGGCGCCGCGAGCGTGGCGCTCGACACGATCGGCTATTTCGTCGGCAACACGCCCGACCAGGTGGCCGACTTCAGCGGCCGCGGCCCGGGCGTCGGCGGCGTGCTCAAGCCCGACATCGCGGCGCCGGGCGTGTCGATCATGGCCCAGGGCTTCGACAGCGCCGTGCGCGGCGAGGCGCGCCACCTCGGCTTCGGACAGGCCGGCGGCACGAGCATGGCCGCGCCGCACGTCGCCGGCGCCGCCGCGCTCCTGCGCCAGATCCACCCGGGGTGGGACAACGCCGCGATCAAGTCGGCGCTGATGAGCACGGCGCGGTTCATGGACGTCTACTCCCACGACGGCCGGCCCGCGCAGCCGCTCGACATCGGCGCCGGCCGCCTCGACCTGGCGCGCGCCGCCGACCCCGGCGTGATCCTGGACCCGCCGAGCCTGAGCTTCGGGGCGGTCCTCACCGGCACGCACCGCACGCTCCAGGTGCGCCTGCGCAGCGTGGCGCGCGACGTCGAGATGTACACGCTCCGCACGGTCGACACCACGCGCGGCTTCACCCGCACGCGCGCCGTCGCCGGGATGACCACGAACCGGCGCAGCCTCACGCTCGCCCCGGGCGAGACGCGCACGCTGGATATCACGTGGGACGCCGGGGCGTCGGGCGGCTACGGCGACCGGCAGGGCTATCTGGTCCTGGAGGGCCTGCGGCATCAGGCGCACCTGCCGGCATGGATGCGGGTGACCCATCCGCCGGCGCCGGTCGATGTCCTCGTCGTCGACAACGACGGCAGCAGCTTGCCGCCCGAGACGCTCGACGCGCTCGCGCCCGGGCTGCGGTTCGCCGACTACACGCCGTACTACACCGAGACGCTCGACGCCCTCGGCCTGACGTACGACGTCTACGACGCGGACGCACGGTATGACCCGACGGGCGCGCGGGAGCACCTCCTGCCCGACGTCGTGGCGCTGGGCCGCTACCGCGCCATCGTCTACCAGACCGGCGACAACAGCCTGAGCGACGCCTCGGGGCTGCTGCCGGGGGCCAGCGCGCCCACCAACCTCGACATGAACCGGCTGGTCGCCTACGCCAACGCCGGCGGCCGGCTCGCCATGTTCGGTCAGGACCTGGCCGCGACGCTCAACTCGGCCAGCCCGACCAGCGCCAGCTTCCTGTACGGCGAGCTGCTGGGCGCCGTGTGGCGCCGCGACAGCGTGACCGGCGGCGAGGTCTACTCGGATACGCAGGCCATCATCACCGGCCTGCCGGACACCCCGTTCGAGCGGTTGTCGGTCGACGTCAGCGACACCGGCGACGGCGCGGGGAACCTCGCGTCGATCGACGAGATCGAGCCCAAGGACGGGATCACCCCGCTCCTGAAGTTCACCGCCGGCGGCGCCACGTTCGCCGCGCAAGGCCACGTGGCCGCAGCGCACGCCGACCACCCGACGCTCGAGCGGCCGCGCACCACGTTCGCCGGGCGGTCGGTCTACTTCAGCTTCGGGCTCGAGGGGATCAACGACGAGTCCGGCCACGCCACCCGGGCGGAGCTGCTCGGCACTGCCCTGGACTGGCTGCGCGACGAGGCCGCGGTCGTCATCACGCCCACGATCCGGCCGGCGGGCGAGGTCAGCCTGTTCGCGCTGGACCTGGCGTCGAGCCATGGCGGCCCGGGCGTTCGCTACCGCATGGACTTCGGCGACGGCGGCCCGCCCACGCTGCCCGGCGACGGCACGGTCTTCGGGCACCTCTACGAGCGGCCCGGGCGCTACACCGCGCGCGCCGAGGCCGCCAACGGCCTGGGCACGACGGCCCTGGCAGAGACCGAGATCTACGTGCCGCCGGCCGCCGCCCCCGGCGCGGCCCGCGCCTACCTGCCCGCCGCCTACGCGCAGGCGGGCGCGGCGGGGCCGTAGGGCCGCAGCGACAAGTCTAAGGGTTGGCGGCGGCGGTCAACCGTGTCATCTTGGTCGGCGGGTGGGGAACAGCCCCCCTAACCCCCCAATAATGGGGGGAACTCTCTGGCGGGTGGCATGCGTGCCCTCGGGCGCCGCGGATAGTACGGGTGCTGGACATGAGGACACCGTCGGCCAAGCGACAGGTTCAGGCTGCTTGAGTACCGTGGCCAAGCAAGTTCCCCCCGTTATCGGGGGGTTAGGGGGGCCAAAGTCGCCCGCTGACGACTTTGGCCCCGCCGCCAGGCCCTTAACTTGTCACCGATGGCCGCGGCGCCGCGGCGCGGGACACGCATCTCCGCCGGCTTGCCGCGCCCGAACCGCCGATCACGCCGCGGCGTCGCGCAGCGTCTCCGTCCGGAAGCGCGCGAGCGCTGGCCCCAGGGCGGCCCACTGCCAGGCGCGGACCCACGGCGGATCGCCGCGGTCCAGCACCGCCGAGGGCTCGGCCCGGAAGAGCGCGACCTGTTCGAGGTGCGGCGCCGGCCAGACCACGCCGGCGTCGAGGTCCAGCGCCTCGGCCTCGGCCGTGCGCCATGCCTTGAGGCGCGCCAGCCGATCCCGCGCCTCGGGCGTCCACGGGTTGACGCCGCCGCGCCGGGGCCACGGCACCGGGGCCGCCTGGACGCCGCGCCGGATGGCTTCCGCCAGCCGGTCGCGGTGGCGCTCGATCACCCGCCGATCGAACCCCCGCAGCCGCTCCAGCGGCGCGTCGGGGTCGTCGGCCAGCAGCAGCAGCGTGGTGTTGGACAGCACGTGGTGCGGCGGCCGGCCCGCGCGCAGCGCGGCCGCGTCGCGCCACACGTACAGCTCGCGCAGCACCGCCCGGCCCGCGTCGGAGAGGTCGCGCGCGCCGCGCATGGCCAGGTACGCGACCTCGGGGGGGTCGGGGGCGGTGTAGCGGACCTGCTCGAGGCGCCGGCACTCCTCGTCGACCCACGCCAGCCGCTCGAGGGCGTTCAGGCGCTCGACCAGCGCCGCGCGCAGGGCGTGCAGATGGGCCACGTCGGCGACGGCGTAGGCCAGCGCCGCGGGCGGCAGCGGCCGGATCGACCAGTCCATCCGCTGCAGCTGCTTCGGCTTGTCGACGGCGACGCCGAGGTAGTCCGCCAGGACGTTCATCAGCCCCGTCCGTCGCGCCCCGCAGAACTGCGCGGCGATGGCCGTGTCGAACAGGCCGCGCACGGCGAAGCCG
Organism: uncultured Anaerolineales bacterium; assembly: GCA_964415605.1. Lineage (GTDB taxonomy): Bacteria > Chloroflexota > Anaerolineae > Epilineales > Epilineaceae > UCB3. The sequence continues at coordinate 13,267 of CAYQBA010000098.1, forward strand.
AAGTCACGGTCCAGGCAGCGCACGTCGTACGCCGCCGAGTGCAGGATCTTGGGAACCGCCGGGTCGGCCAGGGCCGCGCCGAAGGGCGCCAGGTCGGCCAGCGCCAGCGGATCGAGCAGGTGCACCGCACCGTCGGGCAGCGCCACTTGGATCAGCGCCACCCGCTCGGGGTAGCGGTGGAAGCCGTCGCCCTCGACATCGACGGCCAGCACTTCGCTGTGGCTGATCGCCGCCGCGACGGAGGCCCAGGCGGCGGGCGTGTCGACGATCGCCGGCGCTTCGGGCTGGCTCAACGGCGGTCCGCCAGGCCGAGCGCGGCCAGGCTCGCGCGCAGCGCCGCGGCGCTCTCGAACGGGACGCCGGTCATGCCCGCCGCTTCCGCCGCGTCGATGTTGCGGCGCTTGTCGTCGACAAACACGATGGCCGCCGCGGCCACGCCGAGGGCGGCCGCGACGCCCGCATAGGCGTCGCGGTCGGGCTTGCGCCGGCCCGTGCGGTGCGAGAAGTGCGCCACGTCGTACAGCCCGGCGAACGTCTCGAGGTGATCGTCGTGGTACGGCCCGCTGTTGGACAGCAGCGCGACACCGACGCCCCGGCGGCGCAGGCGGGGCGCCCACGCCAGGACGTCGGCGTCGAGGCACGCCCAGGCCGTGGTGCGCTGGATCGCGATCATCGCGTCGACGTCCCGGGGCGCGGCGGGCATGCCCAGCGCCGCGAGGATCGCCGCCCAGTACGCGTCGTGCGCCAGCCGCCCGGTCGAGAGGGCCTCCCACAACGGGTACAGGTCCGGCCGGTTCCGCGTGCGCTGGACCTCCGCGTCGGTGAGGCCGGGCCACCGCTCCCCCAACCGGCGGTCGGCCTCCGCCGCCGCGGGATGGGCGATGACGCCCTCGACGTCGAACACCACCGCCGCGATCGGGGCGGGATCCGGCGCCGCGCTTCGGGCAGGGATCCCGCGCATGTCGGCGGACGCGATCGGATCGATGCGGTCGGTCATGCGCGCAAGTATAACATGTGCCGAACCGATGCCTGTCGCCGCGCTGTCGCCAACACGGCGCGCCCGGCATGGCGGCCATGCGCCCGGCGGCGGTATCCTGGACGCGCCATGGCCACCACCGCAGCGTCATCCGGTCCGCCCCCGACCCCGCCGCCGTCGCCCGCGCCGCCGTCAACCCCGCCGCCCGCGTCACGGCCGGCCGGCCACGGCGCACCGCCCGCGGCCGCGGCTCCCTCTCGCCCCACGCACGCGGCGCGGATCCGCGACCTCCCGTCGGCAGAGAAGCCGCGCGAGCGCCTGCGCAGCGTCGGTCCCGGCGCGCTGGCCACGGCCGAGCTGCTCGCGATCCTGCTCGGCACCGGCCGGCACGGCGCCAGCGCGCTCGAGGTCGGCCGGCTGATCGTCGCGCGCCACGGCGTCGGCGGCCTGGCGCGCGTGTCGGTCGACGAGCTGTGCGCGGTGCCGGGCTGTGGCCCCGCCAAGGCCGTGCAGATCAAGGCCGCCATCGAGCTGGGCCGGCGGCTGGTGGCGCACTCCGCCGAGGAGCCGCGCCAGATCCAGTCGCCGCGTGAGGTGGCCGAGCTCCTGACCGGCGAGATGGCCGACCTCGAGCAGGAGCACCTGCGGGTCGTGCTGCTCAACATGAAGCACTTCGTCCTGGGGGTCCACGAGGTCTACAAGGGCTCGGTCAGCGCCAGCCTGGTGCGGGTGGGCGAGGTCTTCCGCGAGCCCGTGCGCCGCAACTGCACGTCGATCGTCGTGGCGCACAACCACCCGTCCGGCGACCCGGCGCCGAGCCCCGAGGACATCCACGTCACCCGCCAGCTCGTCGAGGCCGGGCGCATCCTCGACATCGAGGTCCTGGACCACCTGATCATCGCCCGCCGGGGCTGGGTGTCGCTGCGCGAGCGCGGCCTGGGGTTCGCCTGACGCGTCGGGCGCGGCCCAGGGTTTCGCCCCTCCCGCCCGGAAGGTCTAGAATTGTCGGCATGGACGCCGATCCGCAGCCCATGCCGAACGACGCCGACGCCCGGACGATCTCAGCGTCCGGGGTCGAGGCCGGAACGCCGGTGTTCGCGCCCGATGCCCCGACCGCCGAAGTACCGACCGCCGTGGCTCCGACCGCCGATGCCGGGCTGGCGCCCGCGCCGGAGGAACCGAGCGCGGACGTCGTCGATCCCGCCATCGCGGACGTCGTGCCGTCAGGCATCGATCCGTCGGCCGGCGAAGCCTCGTCCAGCGACGCGGTTGACGCGGCCGGCGAAGCCTCGTCCAGCGCCGCAGTTGACGCGGCCGCCGAAGCGGTCACCATCCCCAACGGCGGGGCGCACCCCGCCGAGGCCCTGCCCGCCGCCGATCAGGCGCCGGCCATCGACCCGGCGCCCACCGCTCCCCCGGCCCCCACCCTTGAGCCTGCGCCCGCCGTCGCCGAGGCGTTCCGCGCGTTCTACCATCACCTCGGCCCGACGCTGTGCGGCGCACCCGTGAGCCCGCTCGTCGAAGAGGCGGGCATGCCCACCCAGTACTTCCAGCACGTGGCGCTCGAGTCGCCGCTGCCGGGCCACGTGCGCCTCAAGTCGATCGGGGAAGCGGCGTGGGAGGCCCGTCGGCTCCGGTCGGCGCGGCCGCCCACCGCGACCGCGCCGGTCATCGACGACCTCACCGGGCAGCTCGTGCGGCACCCCGGGCGCGCTTACGCGACGCGCCCGCTCACCCACGTGCGTTACCTCGTCCTCCACGCCACCGGCGCGCCCGCGCACGTCGGCCCACACGCCATCGCGCGGGCCCATGTCGACGACAACGGCTGGCCCGGCATCGGCTACCATTTTGTCGTTGGCGCCGAAGGCGCCGTCTACCGGACCCAGGACCTGACCGTCGTCAGCCATCACGTGGCGCAGTTCAACCCCGTGGCGGTCGGGATCGCCCTGGCCGGCGACCTGGCGCACGCGGACCCGCCGTCCGCGCAGCTGGCCGCCGCCGCCGACCTGGTGGCCCAGCTGTGCTGGGACCTCGGGCTGCCGGCCACCGCCGTGCGCGGCCACCGCGAGATGGTGCCGACGCCCTGCCCGGGCGAGCGCTTCCTCGACGGGTGGAAGCCGCGGCTCATGCGGGCGGTGGCCGATCGCCTCGAGGCCCAAGCGGCCCGCGCGGCGGCCGAGGGCCTTGGCGCCGGCACGCCCGACGCCAGCGTCGGCGCCGCGGCCGCGCAGGGCGTCGCCCCGGGCGCGTGACCGCCTACCGCGTGCGGTTGGCGGTCTTCGAGGGGCCGCTCGACCTACTCCTGACCTTGATCCGCCGGGAGCAGCTCGACATCACGGCCGTGGCCCTGGCGCAGGTGACCGACCAGTACGTGGCGCACGTGAGCCGCCTCGCGGCGTGCGATCCCGATGAGCTGGCGGCGTTTTGCGAGGTCGCCTCGACGCTCATGCTGATCAAGAGCCGGGCCCTCCTCCCCCGCCCGCCCGCCCCCGAGCCCGACGAGGACGCCGACGCCATGCTGCTCGTCGAACGGCTGCGGGCGTACCGGCAGTTCAAGCAGGCGGCCGCCGTGCTCCAGCAGCGCGAGCACGGCGGGCTGCGGGCGTTCGTGCGGTCCGCCCCGCCGCCCGATCTGCCGCCCCGCCTCGACCCGAGCGGGGTCTCGCTGGCCGACCTCGTCGCCGCCTTCGAGGCGGCGCTGGCCGAGGTCGAGGTCGAGCCGCCGCCCCCTCCGGCCGGCGTCGCGCCGCCCCGGCTGCGGCTGGCCGATCGGTTCGCCGACATCCGCGAGCTCTTGCGGCGGCAAGGGCGGGTGACGTTCCGCGAGGCCCTGCTCGGCGCGCGGCGCGATCGCGAGTACGTCGTCGTCAGCTTCCTGGCCGTGCTGGAGCTGCTGCGCCGCGGCTGGGTCCGCGCCACGCAGCCCGAGCTCTTCGGCGAGATCGTGCTCGAGCTCCGCGCCGATGCCGAGGCGCTGGCCGACGCCACCGTCGCGTCGTTCATCGACGATGTCGACTGATCCGGTCGCCCTCGGCCGCGCGCCGCGCACCCCGCGCGGCGGTCGCGTGCGGCGCGCCCTGG
>CAYQBA010000099.1:0-16955 GCA_964415605.1 uncultured Anaerolineales bacterium
CGCCGCGGCCGCCAGCCCGAGGAACGGGAAGACCACCATCCCGATGGCGCCGCCAGCCAGCACCGCGGCGGCGAGGATGGGCCATGGTGCCACCGCCAGCACGCCGGCCGACAGGCCGGCGACGGCGAGCTCCAGCCGCCCTTGGCGAGCCCAGGCGAGCGGCATGGCGAAATCGGTCACGCGGCCGTGGTGGTCCCCCATGACCATGATTGTACCTCTCGGATCAGATGCGATCGCCGGACGGGGTGCGCTCCGCCCCGCGCCGGGTCGCACATGGGATGCCCCACGGGCGCGTAAGGCGGGCGGCCGCGGGCGCGTCGGACTGTGCGAAGCCGCCGCGGCCATGCCACCCCCGGAGCCTGCCATGCCCTCCCTGATCAACCCCTTCGACCGTGTCCGGCGCCTGCGCCAGGCCGATGCCGCGCGGGCGCGCGACCACGGTGCGGACCGCGTCCCACCCGGCCAAGTGCTGACCGACAAGTTTCCCGTGCTGACCTATGGCAGCACCCCGCGCGTGAGCCGTGCCGACTGGCGCCTCAAGGTGTGGGGGCGCGTCGCCGAGCCCCGCGAGTGGGGCTGGGAGGCCTTTCTGGCGCTCCCCAACAAGACGCAGGTGTGCGACATCCACTGCGTGACGCGGTGGAGCAAGCTCGACACCCGTTGGACCGGCATTCCGTTCACCGAGGTGATGCGCCAGATTGAACCGCTTCCCGGCGCCGAGCACGTGTTGATCCACTGCTACGGCGGCTACACCACCAACATGACCCTCGCCGAGCTGCTCGACGACGACGTCATGTTCGCCCATACCTATGAGGATCGGCCGCTGGAGGCCGAGCACGGCGGGCCCATGCGGCTGCTCGTGCCCAAGCTCTACTTGTGGAAGAGCGCCAAGTGGGTCAACGGCCTGGAGTTCATCGACGCCAACCAACCCGGCTTCTGGGAGCGTTACGGCTATCACATGCACGGCGACCCCTGGGCCGAGGAGCGGTTCTCGTAGCGCGCCCCTGCGTCGCCCCGCCGCTGTCGGATCGCCTCGAAGAGGATCACGGCTGCCGCGGTCGCCGCGTTGAGCGACTCGACGGTGCCCGGCATCGGGATACGGACCGTGCCGCCGGCCAGCTTGCGGGCCGCGTCCGACGGGCCGTGGGCCTCGCCGGCGACCACCAGCGCCGAGGGGCCGCGCCAGTCTACTTGCGCATAGTCGTGCGCGCCGGTTGTGTCGGCCAGCCACACCCCCAGCCCGCCCGAAGCGCCGTCGCCCGCGACCGCCGCGACGGCGGCCCAGTCCCGTTCCAGGATGGGCACGCGGAAGTGCGCGCCCATGGCGGCGCGGACGACCTTGGGATTGGTGGGGTCCACCGTCCCGGGCACCAGCAGCACGCCGTCGACGGCCGCCGCCGCCGCGGTCCGCAGGAGCGTGCCGAGGTTGCCGGGATCGCGCATGCCGTCGATCACCAGGAGGAGGTCCGGTTGTGCCGGTAACGGCAGGTCCGGGGACCTGACGACCGCCAGGACACCTTGCGGCGTCTCGGTGTCCGCCAGCTCCGCGAAGGCCGCCGGCGACACGTCGAACACCGGCACGTGGTGCTCCTCCAGCCGGGCGCGCAGCGCGGCGGCACGCTCGGTCGTTCCCCAGGTGGTGCTCGTCATCGCGAAGGCCGGTCGAATCCCCGCGTCGAGCGCATCGTCCACCAGACGCATCCCCTCGACGACGAAGCGGCCTTCGCGCGCACGCGCGGCGGCGCGGGACAGGCTTCGGACGTACCGCAGCTTGGGGTTGCTGGCGCTCGAGATCATCGGGTGCAACTACCCTGCCCTGGGTAACCAACGCGAAAGAGGGCGCCGGTGGGCGCCCTCTGCCATCGCGTATGCGGCGTTCGCCGCCCCTCCAACGCCGGGTCGAGTCTCACCTTCGCCCGGCCGGGCGGATCAGGCGGCGCCGGCGAGCTGCGCCAGCGCGGCGAACGCCGACGGGTCCTTCACCGCGATGTCAGCCAGGTTCTTGCGGTCCAGGTCGACGCCCGCGGCCATCAACCCGTGCATGAACCGGCTGTACGAGAGCCCGTGCTCCCGCGCCGCCGCGTTGATCCGCTGGATCCAGAGTGCCCGGAAGTCCCGCTTGCGCGTGCGGCGGTGAACGTACGCGTACTGGCGCGCCTTCAACACGGACTCGTTGGCGCGTCGGAACAGACGGCGGCGACCCTGGTCGAAGCCCTTGGCCTCTTTCAGGATCTTCTTGTGGCGGCGATGGGTCTGCGGTCCCCCTTTGACGCGTGGCATCGGGGCAACTCCTTTAGCGGTGCTTCCAGAGCGACGGCGCCAGGCGGCGCACGCGCTTGACGTTCGGCTTGTGGGTCACGACCAGGTACTCGTCGAACAGGCGGCGCACGCGCTTGGCCTTGTTGCGGCGCAGGTGGCTCTTGCCGATCTTGCTCCGCATCAACTTCCCAGTGCCGGTCACCTTGAACCGCTTGGCGGTCGACTTGTGCGTCTTCATCTTGGGCATCGGAACGATCCTATCGTTGTCTCATGCTTAACCGCCGGCCGCGTCGCCGGCGTCGAGATCATCGACCTTGGCGGTGGGATCGGCGGCATCCGCGTCCAGGCCATCCCCGCCCTCGATGTCATCATCCGTGGCGGCCGCGGCGTCGCGGGAGCCGCCGGCCTTGCCGGCCGCCGCCGGTGGCCGGACCGCGCCGTCGGCGGTCTCACCCGCCGGTCGCGCGTGATGGGGGGTGACGCCCACGGCCAGGGGCGCCATCACCATCAGCATCGACCGGCCCTCCATGTTGGGATGCTGTTCGACCACCGCGATGTCGGCCAGCTCCTCGACGACTTCCTTGAGCTGCTCGCGCCCGATCTCGGGATGGGTGATCTCGCGGCCGCGGAACTGGATGCGCACCTTGACCTTCATGCCCGCCTCCAGGAATCGCCGCGCCTGCTTGACCTTGAACCCCTGGTGGTAGTCATCGGTCTTGGGGCGAAGGCGGATCTCCTTGACCTCGGTGACCTTTTGGGACTTGCGCGCCTCGCGGTGCTTCTTCATCTGCAGGTACTGGTACTTGCCGTAGTCCAGCACCTTGCAGACTGGCGGGTCCGCGCTGGATGCCACTTCCACCAGGTCCAGCCCCTGCTCGCGCGCCGCGTTCAGCGCTTCGCGCAGCGCCACCACCCCGAGCTGTTCGCCGTTCGCACCGATCAACCGGACCCGCGGCGCCAGGATCTCCTCGTTGACCCGCTGCCGATCTGGGGTTGGCTCAGGCCGCTTGCTCTGTCCTCGTCTGATAGCGTCACCTCACACAAAAGCAACGAGGCCGCGTCGAAGCTCAGCCTCGTATGTACGGATCCGTGTCTGGCGGCCCGCCGTTCCCGACCGAGCCGCTCCCACGAGTGGGCGGTAGAAGACTTGAACTTCTGACCTCCACGATGTCAACGTGGCGCTCTAGCCAACTGAGCTAACCGCCCGAACGAACCAATAGCTTAGCAGTGTCGTTCAACCGCGGCAAATCACTCCACGCATCCGGCACGGCGCCGGGATTTGACGCCCGTCTTGATCGGATTATAGTGCCGCCCTGCGGCGGGCTCGCCGCGTGCCGGTATCCCCTTGGTCTAACAGGAGAGACGACGATCATGCGACGATTTGGACGACATGGGTTGGTCGCTGGCCTGGCCATCGGCCTGGCCGTCAGCGCTTGCGGTGGCGGGGAGTCGGCCACCGATGCCGGCGGCGGGGCTGAGATCCAGTTCACCAACATCAGCGATGGTGCACAGGTCACCAGCCCCGCCGAGGTGTGCGTCGAGGCGACTGGCCTGGCCATCGAAGCCGCTGGCGACGTCAAGGAAGCCAGCGGTCATCACCACCTGGTCATCGACCCGACCGCCGACGAGAAGGCTGCCTATGCCGGCGGCACAAGCACCGAGCCACTGGTCAAGGACGAGCGGCACCTTCACCTCGGCGACGGCACGAGCTGCTTCACCGTCAAGCTTGCGCCTGGCCCGCACGAGCTGATGGCCGTGGTGGGCGACGGCGCGCATGTGCCGCTGAACCCGCCCGTGGTGGCCAGCATCAACGTGACCGCGAAGTAACACGGCGCCCCGTCGCGCCCCACGAAGCCGTCCGGGCGAGGGAGCCGATCCGCCCTCGGTCCCCGGACGGGCTTCGTAGAATGTCCTGCCGTCCCTACGACGTGGCCGCGTCGTCGATGCCCGGCACCGGAAACGCGGCCGTCATCTCGGCCACCTCCGCCCGAACGCGGCCCAGCACGACGTCATCGCCGGCATGCTCGATGACCTCGGTGATCCAAGCCGCCACCCGCCGCATCTCATCCGGGCCGAAGCCGCGGGTCGTGACCGCCGGCGTGCCGAGCCTCAGGCCGCTGGTGACGAACGGCTTCTCGGGATCGAACGGGATCATGTTCTTGTTGGTCGTGATCCCCGCCCGGTCGAGCACCTGCTCGGCCAGCTTGCCGGTGATGCGCTTCGGGCGCAGGTCCACCAGCAGGAGGTGGTTGTCGGTGCCGCCGGAGACGATCCGGAACCCGTGCCCGGCCAGCGCCTCGGCCAGCACGCGCGCGTTGGCGATGACCTGGGCCTGGTAGACCTGGAACTCCGGCTGCATCGCCTCGTGCAGGGCGACGGCCTTGGCCGCCACCACGTGCTCCAGGGGGCCGCCTTGGAGGCGCGGGAACACCATCTTGTCGACGTTGGCGGCGTGCTCGGATCGGCACAGGATCAGGCCGCCACGCGGGCCGCGCAGGGTCTTGTGGGTGGTGGACGTCACGACGTCCGCCACCGGCACCGGATCGGGGTGCAGGTCGGCGGCCACCAGGCCGGCGATGTGGGCCATGTCGACCATCAAGCGCGCCGACACCCCGGCGGCGATCTCGGCGAAACGCGCGAAGTCGATCTGGCGCGGGTAGGCCGTCGCGCCCGCGACGATGACCTTCGGGCGATGTTCCGCCGCGAGCGCCGCCAGACCGTCGTAGTCGATGGACTCGGTGGCCGGGTCCACCCCGTAGCTGACGATGGTGTAAAACACGCCGCTGAAGTTGACCGGGCTGCCATGCGTCAAGTGGCCGCCCTGGTCGAGGCGCATGGCCATCACGGTGTCGCCGGGGTCGATGAGCGCCATGTACGCCGCCATGTTGGCGTTCGAGCCCGAATGCGGTTGAACGTTGGCATGGTCGGCGCCGAAGAGCGCTCTGGCGCGGTCCCGCGCCAGGTCCTCGGCGGCGTCGACCCACTCGCAGCCGCCGTAGTAGCGCTTGTGAGGCAGCCCTTCGGCGTACTTGTTCGTCAACACCGACCCGGTGGCCTGCAGCACGGCGCGGCTGGTGTAGTTCTCGCTGGCGATCAGCTCGATGCCCTCGTGCTGGCGGACTTCCTCCTTGTGGATGATCGCGGCCAGCTCGGGGTCGACCTGTTGCAAAGGTCGCGAAAGGGAGTATGCTTCGGTCACCCGTCGATCCGTTTCCTGTGATGGTCTGTTGTTGTCGGGCGGGGTCACTTCCGGCGGCGAGCCCCAGCCTGCCAAGCCCGCAGTATACCATACCCATGCACCCCTCACCCATGCACCCCCCTCCCCACCCGAACGCCGGCTCATCCTCCGCCGCCGTCGACGCGCTCGATGTGGCACTGCTCCAGCGTGCTGCCGCCGACGTCGGGCTGGGCGACGTGCTGACACCGGCCGCCGTGGCCAGCCTGGAGCACTATGCGGCCGAGATGGTGGCCTGGAACCAACGCGTCAACCTGACGCGGATCACGGCGCCGGGCGAGATCGCCGTCCTGCACTTCGTGGACTCGTTGGTCTGCCTGCGCGGCATCGGCGCCGCCGGTGCGGCCGACCAACCGCTGGCATGCGTCGACGTCGGCGCGGGCGCGGGCCTGCCCGGCATCGTGCTGCAGCTGGTCCGGCCGGCATGGCACGTCACCCTGGTCGAGGCCGTCGGCAAGAAGGCGGCCTTCCTGGCGCACGCCGTCGGCGTCCTCGGGCTGGATCGCTGCACCGTCGTGCACGCCCGTGCGGAGGACGTCGCGCACCAGCCTGGCCACCGCGCCGCGTACGACGTGGCGGTGGCCCGCGCCGTCGCCGCGTTGCCGGTCCTGGCCGAGTACCTCCTGCCGCTCCTGCGCGTCGGCGGGCGAATGCTCGCCCTCAAGGGCGAGGCCGTCGACGCCGAGGTCGCCGCCCTCGCGCCGGCGCTCGCGATCCTGGGCGGGCGGTTGGTGGACGTGATGCCGTATCGACTGCCCGGCCTCGAACGCGTGCGCCACCTCGTCATCGCCGAGAAGGTCGCGCGCACGCCCAACCCGTTCCCCCGCCGCGCCGGCCTGCCAGCCCAGGCGCCGTTGACGGCCGGTTGGCGTTCGCCGGCGACGAAGTCGGCGCGCTCCGATCGACGATCCTCTCGCCGTCCGCGCGACGGTCGACCGGCAAGCGCTGGAAAGGGGATTGACGGGGAGCCGCGGTAACAGTAGACTTAATTGTTGTCTCCCATGACCACATCCATGCTCCGCGGCGCCGGTCGCCGGCTGGCCAACGCGTTCATCGCTTACTTCGGCACCTCGCTCCTCCTCTTCGGCGCGGCGCTCTTCGGCGTGGCCGCCGTCGTGCAGGGTTGGCGCGAGCACGATATGGCCGCGATCGAGCGGCAGGTGGAGGCCGTGCCCGAGTTCGACGCGTCGTTGGCCGAGCCGGGCGCCGGGAGCGGACCGGCAGCGGAGCTGGCCGGGGCCACCACCGGGCTGCCCGGATCCCGAGCCGCCGGGCCGGATGCGACCGCCGATGCGCAGGCCGCCGGACCCGTCGGCGGGGCGGCCGCCGCCGGGAGCCCCGCGGCCAACGCCCTTCCCCCGGACCGCATCGTGATCCCCGCCATTGGCGTCGAGGCACCGGTCGTGGAGGTCGGATGGGAGGCCCGCATCGTCAACGGGGAGGCTCAAGGCAACGTCTGGCAGACGGCGGACTTCGCCGCCGGCTTCCACAAGGGCTCGGCGCATCCGGGCGGCGTCGGCAACATCGTCATCTCGGGGCACAACAACGTCAAGGGCGCCGTCTTCCAGGACCTTTACGATCTCGCACCGGGCGACCCGATTTATCTCTATGCCGGCGATCGGACTTGGGCGTATGCCGTCGAGCACAAGCTCGTGGTCCGCGAGTCGGAGGCCAGCGTCGAGCGGCGCCGCCAGAACGCCCGTTGGATCGATCCCACGCCGGACGAGCGGCTGACGCTCGTGTCGTGCTATCCCCGTTGGGGCAACACGCATCGGGTGATCATCGTGGCCCGGCCAAGCGTGGCCACCGTGGCACGGGCGGGCGCGGCGCCGTGACATCGCTACGCGGCCTGCCCGCCGTGCATGCCGTGCTGACCCACCCCGGCCTCGCCGCGGCGGTCGAGCGGCACGGGCACGCCGTGGTCGTCGAAGCCGTCCGGGAAACGCTGGACGCCGTGCGCGGCGAGTGGCGCGCCGCGGCGGAAGCCCCGGGCGATCCCGCGCATGGCGCCGCCGCAGGCATCACGGAGGCGGTCATCGACGCCGTCCGCGCCAGGCTGGCGAGCTGGCTGGCACCCCGCCCGCGCCGCGTTGTCAACGCCACCGGCGTTATCCTCCATACCAACCTGGGGCGCGCGCCGCTCAGCCGCACCGCGTCCGAGGCCATGCAAGCCGCCGCCGAAGGGTACACCGACCTGGAGTACAACCTCGAGTCGGGTCGGCGAGGCTCGCGTCACGACGTCGCGGCGCCCCTCGTGTGCCGCCTCACCGGGGCGGAGGCGGCCCTCGTCGTCAACAACAACGCGGGGGCCACGCTGCTGGTGCTTTCGGCCCTCGCCCGCGGGCGCGCCGTCGTGGTGTCGCGCGGCCAGCTCGTCGAGATCGGCGGCGGCTACCGCATCCCGGACGTCATGGCCGCGGGCGGGGCACGGCTGGTCGAGGTCGGCACCACCAACCGCACGCGCCTCGACGACTATCGCGCGGCGATCGACGACCAGACCGCCCTGATCCTGCGCGTCCACGCCAGCAACTACCGCATCGTGGGGTTCGCCGCGGAGGTGGCGCTGGACGATCTCGTGGCGCTCGGCCGGTCGGCCGGGGTCCCGGTTGTCGACGATCTTGGCAGCGGCAGCTTGATCGACACGGCGGCCTTCGGGTTGACGGCCGAGCCGATGGTCCAGGACAGCCTGGCCCGCGGCGCGGCGCTGGCCTGCTTCAGCGGCGACAAGCTGCTCGGCGGCCCGCAGGCCGGGATCATCGTCGGACGAGCAGACCTCGTCGCCCGCCTGCGCCGCCACCCGCTCACCCGTGCGATGCGACCCGACAAGGTCACGCTGGCGGGGCTGCATGCGACCCTCGTGCATTACGCCGAGGGTTCGGCGCTGACCGAGGTGCCGCTGTGGCGCATGATCAGCGCGCCGTTGGCCGACATTCAAGGCCGGGCCGCCGCCTGGCATGCCGCGCTGGCCACGCGCGGCATCGAAGTCGATCTCACGCCGGGACATTCGACCATCGGCGGCGGTGCGCTGCCGGGTGAGACGCTGCCGACGATGCTCCTGGCCGTCCGACCCGCCAACTGCGATGCGTTCGCCGCGGCGCTCCGCCGGGCGGAGCGGCCGGTCGTGGCGCGGATCGCCGAGCACCGCGTGGTGCTCGACCCGCGGACCGTGATGGCCGACGAGGATGCCGCCGTGATGGCCGCCGTGGAGACGGCGTGGGCGCATCAGTCGGCCGTGGCGGTGGCCTCTCCGTCGGGCGCGGCGGCGACCACGTCCGACGCCGCTTCGGCACCCGGGTCGGGAGCCTCGGTCGGCTCACCCTCCGATTCCGCCGGCTCGCGCTCGGTCAGATAGGCCAGCGAGGCGACGGCGTCGCCTTCGCCGGGCCGAATGACGATGACCCCGCGCGTGGCGCGCCCCATCCGGCTGATCGCTTCCACTTCGGTGCGCATGACGATGCCGTTGCGCGTGATCAGCGCCAGGTCATGCCCGTCCTCGACCACGCGTGCGTCGACGATCTCGCCGATCTCGCCCAGCCGATGGGCGTCGACGGTGAGGATGCCCTGGGTGAAGCGGCCTTGGACCTTGTACTCGGCAAGCGAGGTGCGCTTGCCGTAGCCGGTCGAGGTGATCACGAACAGGTCGGCATCCGGCCGCACCACGTCCATCGCGGCCAGGGTGTCGCCGCGCTTGCACCGGATGGCGTTGACGCCGCCGGCGGCGCGGCCCATCGCGCGCGCATCGGTCTCGCGGAACCGGAGCGCCATGCCGCGGCGGGTGACGAGGATGACCTCGTCGGCGCCGGACGTGATCTTCGCCCAGCCCAGCGCGTCCCCCTCGTCGAGCAGGATGGCGATGAGGCCGCTCGTCCGGACGTTGGCGAACTCGCGCAGCACCGTGCGCTTGATGCGGCCGTTGACGGTGGCCATCGTCAGGTAGCCGCCCTGCTCGAACTGGCCGGCGCGCACGGCCAGCGTGACCGTCACGCGCTCGCCGGCGTCGATCTGGATCAGGTTGGCGAGCGGCGTGCCCGCCGCCTCGCGGCTGGACTCCGGCACCTGGAACGCCGGCAGCTGGAACACCCGGCCGCGATCGGTGAAGAACAAGAGCCGGTCGTGCGTGTTGGCCACGAAGTTGTCGCGCATCGCATCGTCGGCCTTGGTCCGCGCGCCGATGATGCCCTTGCCCCCGCGGTTCTGGGCGCGGTAGGTGCTGGCCGGCACGCGCTTGATGTAGCCGCGCTGCGTGACCGTGATCAGCACGTTCTCCTCGGCGATCAGGTCTTCGATGTTGAGCTCGCTGACGTCGATCTCGATGCTGGTCCGTCGCGCGTCTCCATGCGTCCGCATCAAGTCGTCGAGGTCTTCGCGGATGACGGCGAGGATCTCCTGCGTGTCGGCCAGGAGCCGCTCCAGATAGGTGATGCGCTCCGAGATGGCCCGATACTCTTCCTCGATTTTCTCCCGCTCGAGGGCCGCCAGGCGCCGGAGCTGCATGTCGAGGATGGCCTGGGCCTGGATCTCGGACAGCTCGAAGCGCGTCATGAGGTTGGCGCGCGCGGCCTGCGCGTCCTCGGACCGCCGAATCGTCTCGATGACGGCGTCGAGGTTGGCGATGGCGATCCGCAGCCCCTCGAGGACGTGCTGGCGGTGCCGCGCGCGCTCGAGCTCGTACACCGTGCGGCGGCGGATCACGTCGCGCCGGTGCTCGAGGTAGTGGATCAGCAGCCGCTTGAGCGGCAGCACCTTGGGCTCGCCATCGACGAGCGCCAGCATGTTGACGCCAAACGTGGCCTGAAGCTGGCTGTACTTGTAGAGCTGGTTGAGCGTGATCCGGGCGTCGGCGCCGCGCTTGAGCTCGATGACGATCCGGATGCCGGTCCGATCGCTCTCGTCGCGCAGGTCGTGGATGGTCTCGATGCGCTTGGTCCGCGCCAGATCGGCGATGCGTTCGAGCAGGGTGGTCTTGTTGAGCTGGAACGGGATCTCGGTGACGATGATCGCGTCGCGCCCGGGGCGGACCTCCTCAAAATGGGCCTTGGCGCGCATGAGCACCCGGCCGCGGCCCGTGGCGTAGGCATTCAGGATCCCCTCGCGCCCCATGATGCTGGCACCCGTCGGAAAGTCCGGCCCGGGGATGAACCGCATGAGCGTTTCGGGCGTGATGTCCTCGGCCTCCGCGTAGTGGTCGATGATGTGCATCAGCGCCGCGCAGATCTCGCGGAGGTTGTGGGGCGGCACGTTGGTGGCCATGCCGACCGCGATGCCGCTGGCCCCGTTGACCAGGAGGTTGGGCACCCGCGCGGGCATCACCACCGGCTCCTGGCGCGAGTCGTCGTAGTTGGGGCGCGTGTCGACGGTGTTCATGTCGATGTCGGCCAGCATCTCCATCGCCATCTGCGATGGGCGGGCCTCGGTGTAGCGGTGCGCCGCCGGCGGATCGCCGTCGATCGACCCGAAGTTGCCCTGGCCGTCGACCAAGGGGTAGCGCATCGAAAAGCCCTGCGCGAGGCGGACCATGGCGTCGTACACCGACGAGTCGCCGTGCGGGTGGTACTTGCCGAGCACGTCGCCGACCGTGGCGGCGCTCTTCTTGTAGGCCCGGTCCGGCCGCAGGCCGTTGTCGTACATCGTGTAAAGGATCCGTCGCTGGACCGGCTTGAGGCCGTCGCGCACGTCGGGTAGCGCGCGCGACGTGATCACGCTCATGGCGTAGTCGAGGTACGCCTCGCGCATCTCACGTTCGATGTCGACGAGCTGAACGATGCCTGAGTCCATGATGCGTGCGCAGCTTTCTGGGGGCGGGCCAGTCGGAGTCCGGCGTGATTACGTCAAATTATAGCACGCCTCGGCCGGGCGGCGCCGAGGCGGCGGGAGAGTGTTCGCCTGTCCGGGGAAGGCGCGACCGGCTATCGCTGGCGCCGCTGGAACAGCCGAGGAAGGTGAATCGTATGCCCGTCTGGGCCGGCCGTGGCCGAGCGGGTCGGCGTCCGGCTCGCCGCCTGCGTTGCGGCGCCCGTGGGGGCCGGCGTCGCGCTGCGGACGGGCGTCGACGACGCGGGAGGCGGCGTGCCGGGCGTCTGCGGCGTTCCCACGGTCGGCGTGCCGGGCATGGGCGTCGGCGTCCGCGTCGCGCGCGGCGTGGCCGACACCCGCGGGCGCGTGGCCGTGGGAAGGTTGGCGGCGCGCACCTGGCGTGCGATCGGCAGGAATGCCCGATGGCCGCCGCCTGCGGTAGGGGTGGCCGTGGCCTGCCGCGTCGGCGTGGATTCGACCGTGGCCCGAGTGGGCGAGGCCGATGCCCGGGGCGTGGCGGTGGCGCTGGCGGTGGCGCCTCGGGTCGGCGTGGTCGGCGTCGTAGCCGATGCCGGGCCGGTCGGCGTCGGGGTCGGCGCGTCCCCGTTCAAGCGATAGCGGGCCACGCCCCAGCCTTCGGTGCCGATCCAGATGTCGCCATTGGGCGCCACGGCCACCACCGAGACGTCGCCCGCCACGATGCCGGACGACTCGGGCTGCAGGATGGCCAGGGGCGGCGCGGTGACGTCGAGCGTGTCGTACACCCACAGCCCGCCGGTGGCACGATCGACGCGCCAGCTCTCGGAAGCGGCGGCATCGCGGGCCGTGCCGCCGCGGGTCGTCGCCACCCACAGCCGGCCGCCCGCGTCCAGCGCGATGTCGCTGACCCAGCCCGAACGGTCGAAGACGGCGTTCTGCCAACCAGGCGCGTTCCACTGGTTGATCACGGCCGGCCAGAAGGGCTTGTCGTTGACCAGGGCTTCGGTGGAGGTCTTGTCGGTGCCGTACCCGCCCACCCAGGCCCGGCCGCCCGGCCCCGCCGCGACCGACAGCACCTCCGCTCGCAAGGCGCTCTCGGCATAGGTGACGAGGCCGTTGCGGGTGTCGAACTTCTCCCACGTGCCGGCGGCGATGTTGAAACGCGCCACGCCACCGCCGACGAGGTTGCCCCCGGGGCTGGTGCCGTCCGGCACCGACATGTGATGGGCCGCCGACACCCAGACCTGCCCGGCGGCACAGTCCACCGCGATCCCGGTCGTGTTGTTCGACGCCAGGGTGGTGTAGCTGTAGCCCTTCCACGTGTCCTGGGTCCGCTGGTGCACCGAGGCGCCCGGGGTCAGGACATCGACGCCGGCGCCGAGCGCGTCCCAGGGGCTCCCGGTTCCCACCCACAACGAGCCGTCGCACCCGAGCGCCAGGCTGGACACGCTGCCATCCCGGAGACCGCCGGTGCCGCCGCCCGTGTTCTCGACCGTCCGTGAGGTCCACGCCCCGCCTTCGAACACCGTGAGGCCGCCGTCGACGTACTTGCGGTTCTTGGCGTCCCACAGCGACTCCGTGCTGCCGAACCATACCCGGTCGCCCTGGACCTTGACGGCATGCACGTTGTCGCCGATCAGCCCGGTCCATGGCAGCTTGCCATCCGGGTCGGTGCTGGCCATCGAGTGGGCGTTCCACCCGTCGTCGTCGACGTTGGGCGTGCCCTTGGTGTCGAGGTCGATCACGCCCGCGCCAAAGCGGCGCTGCGCGCGACTGCCGGTGGCCAACCAGACGTGGTCCTGCCACCCCGTGCCCGGCTGGCCGAAGTCGATGTCGGCGATGAAGTTGGTCGTCGGCGCCCGGCGCGTCGTCAGGCGATCGCCGAACGTCAGGTCCTTGATGCTCAGGCGGTCGATGCCGCCGGCAATGCCGTTGACGGCGCCCGTGCCGATCCATGCCGTGTCGCGGGTGACGACGAGCGCCTGAGCGGTGTCTCGCGCGAGGCCGTCCTCGGTCGTGAACGCCAGGCCCAGCCCGAAGTTCCAGACGTCGTCCTCCTGGTTGCGCAAGGTGCCCTTGTGATCGAGGACGCTCAGCCCGCCCCGACTGCGGGCGAGCCACACGGTGTTGGCCAGGGTCGGCACGTCGGCCGGGCCGAGGGCGATCGCGTTGACGGTGTCACCGCCACGGCGATCGGGAATGTCGATGCGGCGGGTGCGGTCGTCGACCAGGGTCGGCTCGTTGGCTCGCCAGTACATGATGCCGCGGCCCTGGATCGCGGCCCACACCCAGTCATTGGCGTCGACGGCGAGCGCCTGGACGTGGCATGTGAGGGTGACCTGCATGCTATAGCAGCTCGTCCCCTGCCAGCGGTCGTCGGCCACGTCGGGCGTGCCCTTCGTATCGAGGAAGCTCACACCGCCATGCATGCGCGACCACGTCGGCGGCTCGTCGGGATCGGCCGTCTTCTCGAGCCCCCAGTGCGGTGACGTGGCCGCCCACAGGTCGCCGCTGGCCGTCAGCACCAGATCGTTGACGTTGTCGGACACCAATCCAAACGTCTCGGCGCCATCTGGCGTGCGCTTGTACGTCGAGGCAAACGTGGCGATCGGGGCCCAGGTGTCGTCGTTGGGCGCCAGCGTGCCACGCGTGTCCAGCCGGCCCACGCCCCCGCCGGACCAGGCGCCGACCTCGGCGTCCCACACCTGGGCCATGCCCACCCAGACATGGTTGCCGTCGACCAGGACGGCTCGGATGTCGTCGGACGACAGACCACCCGCGGTGTTGGCCACGTTGAAGGTGTGCCACGCATCGTCGGCGGGCGATGTCGGATCGCCTTCGGCGAACATCGTGAGCCCGCGGTCGGTCCCGAGCCACTTGCGGCCATCGGGGCCGATGGCGATGTCGTGGACGGTGTTGCCCGCGATGGGGTCCTGTGGGCGCAGGTATTGGTGATACGTGCCGGTCTGCAGGTCCCAGCGGACCAGGCCACCCGACCGCGTGCCCGCCCAGAGCGCGTTGCCCTCGAGTGCCAGCGCCAGGATGTCGTCGCCGTTGGCGAAGGTCGTCCACTGGCCCACGGGGAGATCGTCCGCCGGCCTCGCCGCGGCTGGCAGGGACAGGCCGCCCAGCACCGCAATGGCGGCGACGAGGGCATGACGGGCGCGACGACGGACGGGGTCAACGGGTGAACGGGCAAACCGATGCATGGATGAGCTTCACAACCTTCCCAGAACGCGCCGCGGACCAGCTCCGGGCGGCAAACGCACGCTTCAACGGCAACAAGGCACGTGCATGCGGGCGCGACGTGCATTCCATATGACGTTGTGAGGTCCGCCGGCGTAACGGCCAGCTTGGCACATGGCCTTCAGCACAACGACCGGGGCCGCGCGAATCGCGCGGCCCCGGTTCGTTTGAGGCTATCCGTGGGGCGGGCAAGCCCGCCCCCCTCGACCCGTCGTCCCGCTTACGGGAACGACGGCTGTCCGGTGCACGTCGGCTTGCGCTGCGGCGTGAAGAAGTCGAAGATCGGCACGGCCTCGAACGCCTTGGACTCGTCGCCCGGCACGTCCGGGGCACCCAGGGTGCCGTTGATCCGCTCGACGACCACGCCGCCCAGGCCGACCAGGTTGCGCTGGAACCCACCGTTCGGGTCGAACACCTCGTGCTCCCAGAACGTCGCCGAGATCACCGCCGAGCCGAGGAAGCGCTGCGGCACGTAGCCCCAGGTCGCCAGGTCGATGTACTCGACCTGCCGGTCGTGCAGCTTCTGGCAGACGAAGTCGATCAACGCGTTCTGGTCGTACAGGATGATCGCGAAGTCGGTGAAGCCCGGCTTGGTCACCAGGTTGGTGATGGCGAGCTCGCTGTTGACGCCGCGGTTGCCCTTGGCCAGCAGCGGGACGGCCAGGACGGCCGAGCCGCTCTGCGTGCCGCCGGCAAGCTTGCCGACCTGCCAGTCGAACGCCACCTGCTCGGTGAGGGCGTTGTACGCCACCGCCTCGCGCCGCTCGCTGCGGGCCGGGTCGGCCCACTTCTCGAGCAACACCACCGATTGGATGCGCGGCGGG
Source organism: uncultured Anaerolineales bacterium (assembly GCA_964415605.1). Taxonomy (GTDB): domain Bacteria; phylum Chloroflexota; class Anaerolineae; order Epilineales; family Epilineaceae; genus UCB3. Next base: position 15,337 of record CAYQBA010000099.1, read on the forward strand.
TCGACCTGCTTGGTGCCAGGCGTCCACCATTCCTGGCTCTCGACACGGGCGTGACCCACCCAGTTGCCGCTCAGGCCGGCGATCACCGGCAGGAAGAAGGTCTGGCTGCCGCGCGGGCAGATCCAGTCCACCACCGTGGTGATCACGTCGCCGCTGCGATCCAGGAAGTAGACCTTGACCTTGGCCGCCGTGGTCCCCGACAGGTTCTGAACCTGGATCGCGGCGTCCCAGCCCTGGTACTCGCTGTAGATCAGCGGCGCGTAGTTCACCTGGCTGCCGATCGAGTACGTCGTGTCCTTGGCGTCGTCGTAGGTGTCCGACGGGAACCCGACGTAGCTGGTGAAGTGGTTCGGGCCCATCGTGTCGACCACGATGCCCAACGGCTGGCTGGCGCGAATCCAGGCGCTGCCGAGCCAGTCCGGTCCGACCACGGTGTTCGGGTCGAAGTGGACGCTCTCGCCCGGCGCCACCGCCAGCACGTCGCCGAGGATCGGCCGCAGGCAGTTATCCTGGCCCTTGAACCAGATCTCGATCGACGAGCAGCGGGTGCCGGAGTTGTGGATCCACAACCAGCTGTTCAGGCCGCCCTTGTTGGCGAACACCAGCGGCGCGTAGTACGCGAACTGGCCGAACACCGGGTCCATCGCACCCTCGAGGTACGTACCGACGCCGACGTAGGCCGCGCTGACGTTCCGGTTCGGGTCCACCGGGTCGGGGCACGTGCGGTTGACGCTGACCACGAGCGGCTGGCCCTGGTTCTCACCGAAGTCCAGCACGATGCGGTTCGGCAGCACGTAGCGGCCACCCGACGAGTAGGCGTAGTCGAACCGCAGCCACTCGTCGTGGTCGCCCACGATGGCGAAGAACAGCTCGTCGCACGCCAGGTCGGAGAACGGCAGCTCGTTGCCGCGCTCGTCCTGGATGAGGTTGGTCGCGTTCAGCGAGTACATGATCCCGCTGCGGATGCCCGGCGGCAGGTTCTGGGTCGTGTAGGTCCAGGCGCTGCCCGGCTTGAGCAGGCCCGTGCACTCCACCTTCAGCGGGCCGGCCGCCTGCGGCGGGCACGCGCCCGCCTCGCCCCAGACCACCAGGAACCCGACCGTCGGCGCGCTGCCGACGTTCTGGACCTGCAGCCACGTCTCGCACTCACCGGTGTCGAGCGCCGGCAGCTGGATGCGGAAGTCCGCGCCGCTGCACGGCACGAAGATCTCGACGCGATCGTCGTGCGCCACCGGCGACAGGCACGGGTAGACCGTCCGCCCGGAGTTGACCGGGATGGCCGTGACTTCGACCGTGTTGCTCACGGTGCCGCACATGTCCGTCAGCGGCGGCACCATGATGGTCTCCATCACCGACTCGCCCGGCGCGACCGGCATCTTCGGGTCCTTGCCGTACGTCACCGTCTTCTTGAACACCTGCTCGCCCATGCTGGTCCGCAGGGTGTCGACGATCTCGATCTGGTCGAGGTACGTCGTGCCGACGTTGGTGATCTCGATGCAGAACGTCACCATCGCGCCCTGCCGGAACACCGTCGGCACCGGGCTGCCGGGGCACTGGCCATCGTACGACACGGTCTTCTCGACCTGGATGGCCGGGCACTCGATCTTCGTCGTCTCGGT
>CAYQBA010000100.1:0-2253 GCA_964415605.1 uncultured Anaerolineales bacterium
AGCTGGTAGACGGTGTGGCGGCCGGCCACGGGGAGGTCGCCGGCGCTCAGGACGATGGCGGCGGGGGAGCCTGGGTTGTCGCTGTCGGCGGCGTCTCGGTCGATGGCGTCGCACGCGTCGAGCGGGCGGGCGGTGGGATCGAGGCTCAGGATGTCGACGGGCGGCAGGCCGGCCAGGTCGAGGGCGAGTCCGGGCAGGTCGGCGGCGGCCGCGCGCCACGCGTTGGCCGTGACGGCGGGGTTGACGCCGTCGGCGGCGAGCGGAAACGGTATGGCGGCCCACAGGACGGCGAGGCGGCGGCGGGCGAGGGCCTGGCGGAAGGGGGCGAGGGGGGAGGGCGGGGTTGGTGGGGGCGACGATGTAGGGGTTGATGTCGACGTGATCGGGTGTGATGTCGACGACGTCGTTCCGGGCCCAGCGTGGCCCGATGTCGGCGCCGCCGTTGCGGGGGACGGTGCGTCGGTGCTCGACGTCGAGGCCACTGGCATGGGCATTGGCAGGCCGCGGCGCTCGAGGCCGGCGCGGAGGCCGGCCAGGAGGCGGTCCCAGCCATCGGGTCGGAAGTAGTCGACCCACTGGTACTTGCCGAGGCGGGCGGGCGTGTCGCATTCGGCCAGGCGGAGCGGGATGAGGTAGATGTCGTCCGCGAGCATGCCCTCGGCGTAGTCCAGCGCGCGCACCTGCTCGCGCTGCACGATGCCGCGCTTCTCGACGGCGCGCGGCGACAGGCACACGATGACGAAGTGGGCCTTGTCGATGGCCCGCTGGATGCCGGGCCACCACTCCTGGCCGGGGAGCAGGTCGTGCACGTCCATCCACGGGGCGAAGCCGGCGGCCTGCAGGCGCAGGTAGAGGGCTTCGACGTCGGGTTGGTCCTCGCGGATGTAGTTCAGAAATATCGAGATTTTATCGGCGGGCGCCATGGTGACCTCGTGGCCGAGTGGGGGGTTGGAGGACAATGAACAAGGGACAAAAGGCAAGGGTCAGGAGGAGAGGATTCTGGCACAACGAAAGCCCAGGTTGCCGCTCCAGATGCCCGGGTCGACCCCGGTGCGGTAGCCGCACCGGCTCCAAGTCCTTCCATCATCATTGTACGCGCCGCCGCGGATGACGCGACTTGATCCCGCGTCCGGCCCTGATGGGTTGGCGCGCGGCGAACGGCGGTAGAAGTTGCCATCGTACCAGTCCCAGCACCACTCGTTCACGTTGCCGGCGGCGTCGCGCAGCCCGGATGCGGCGACGTCGTGCAGGAAGAGGCCGACCAGGCATGTCGAGTCAATCTCGGCCGCGCTCGTGTTTGCCAGGCGACCATGCCACGCGTCGTCCCATGGATATCGCCTCACGGTGCCCCGTTCCGGGTCAAGAGCGGCCGCCTTCTCCCATTGGGCTTCGGTCGGCAGGGTGATGACCTCACGGTCGCCAATGTCCCCGGCTTCGATCAGCTTTTCGGTCAGCCAGTGGCAGTACGCCATGGCTTCGTACCATGTGACGCCGACGACGGGTTGGCCCGGGTTGTTCCACGCGCTGTCAGACCACCGAGTGGGCTCGGTTCGAGGCTCATCTTGCCAATCGCGGATCCTGCCGGCATCCCACCGGCCATTCGCGATGGCCTCCGGCCAGAAGCGTGCGTCGTCGTACCCGCCGTCGTCGACGAACAGCTTGTACATGGCGTTGGTGGTAGGGAACTCCGCGATGGAGTACTCGTCCAGGTAGACCTCGTGTGCCGGGCGTTCGTCGGCTTCGTCGGACTCGTCGCTACCCATGACAAATACACCGACGGGAATCGCAATGAACGCCGGGATCCCATACGGCCCGGGGAAGCGTGGGTCGAGGTTGCGGAGGTGCTCGCAATGCCCGTACAGCCGGCCGAGCGCCAGGCCGGCGCGGTGGCGCTCCACGATCGGCGCCTCGACCGGGCATTCGAGCACGTCCGCGCGCAAGCGGGCGGCGAGGTCGTCGCGGATGGTATCGTACCAACCGGGCCGCGGGTTGAGGACGGCGAGCTGTGCGCAGGCGCTGCCGGCGAGCTCCAGGGCCGCGAGTTTGTCGGGGGGTGTGTGGCCGAGATCGGCGATAGTCCGCAGCAGATCGGCGCCGGCCCTGCCGCCCTGCACGGACAGGTAGCCCACGGCGAAGTGGATGACGTCCCGCCACCAGGTGTTGCGGTAGCTTGACGAAAGCCACTCGCCGAACCCTTCCCGGTCATCCTCGGGGAAGCCCTTGGCGGCGTAGCATCCCGCCAGGAACTCCTGC
>CAYQBA010000100.1:2353-4557 GCA_964415605.1 uncultured Anaerolineales bacterium
CCGGTCATCCTCGGGGAAGCCCTTGGCGGCGTAGCATCCCGCCAGGAACTCCTGCATCGAGAGATGGTCGCCAAACCGGATGCCGTCTGGCGTCTCGACCAGCAGGCCGCTGCGCTCCGCGGCCCACCGGACGAACGCGCGGGCACGGTCGCGAGCGTTGTCCGCGCTGGCCCAGAGCTGCTGTTGGAAGAAGCCGGCCAAGACGGTGTCCGTCAGGTCGCGCTGCGTGATGGCCGGACGCTCGGGCGCACCGTCGCGCCCTTGCCGCCGAGCAGGATCATCCTGCCAGCGATGAGTTTGGAACGCGGCATAGCACAACGCGAGCCGCGAGTCCTCTACCGACAACACGTTCTCGATCAGCGGCTTGAGCGACTTGGCGTCGTAGTCGACGGCGTCGACGCTCTTGCGCAGCAGGATATCGACATATGCGTCGTACAGCGCCGCACGGCCCTCCGGCAGGTCTCCGCGGAAGGCATGGATGACGGCAGCCGTCCACACCATCATCGGTGTGCTGCCGAGGGACACAAGGTCCTCGCGCGTCGAGAGCTTCGCCTGTAGGTCAGCGGCTCTGCGTGCGGCATCCGGCAACTGCAGGCCGTGGTAGATGCGCCGCACGATCCCGCCGCGCTGGCCGTCGTCGAGTGGGTTGACCTGGTACACCTGGAACCCGGTCAGGGGCGTGTCCTGGTACGCCGCCACGCGGGCCGTGACGATGATCCGCGAGGCACCGCACTGCGTCGGCAGATGGCTGCTGATGACGTTGCGGACGGTCTTGCGGTGATCCGGATCGGCGACCTCGTCGAGCGCGTCCAGCAGCAGCCACGCCTTGCCGGCGCGCAGGTGGTCGGTGACGAAGCCCGGCGGCAGGTCGGGCACGTCCTCCCACTGGCGCGCCCAGGCATCGGCGTAGTCGAGCAGACTGCCCGGCGTGCGCGAGTAGCGGTCGGGCTGGGTGGTGCATGCCAGATCGAACATCCGCAGGGGCAGGTACACGGGCAGCGGCATCGCGTCTGGGAGAACCCGTGCGAGCTCGGAGTCGAGGATGGCGGGATCCGGATCGGTCAACAGCGTGACGATGACCCGCAGCAGCGTCGTCTTGCCGGAGCCGGCGGCACCGATGATGGCGATGTTGCCCGGTCGGCGAAGAACGGCCGTCAGCCCCAGCCGGACGTCCAGCGTCTCGGGTGCGTCGTTCGGGCGGCCGGGAGGCCTTGGACGTTGTTGGCGTGGCGAAGTGCGGCCCTTCAGGTCGGTGCCCTCTCGGTTGCGGTCACCGACGATGCTCAGGTACAGCGGCTCGTAGACGCCGTCCGGCCCCATCAACGGCAGCCGCTGGCTCTCGCCCACCTGCTTGTCGGCCTTTTGCGAGAAGGCGCCGGTGTTGACGGCGCCGTGGAACTTGCGAAGGGCGTCGAGGTAGGCGCGGCGGTGGGCGGAGTAGTTGGGGTGTGAGAAGGGGTCGGGGTTCAGCCCGGCTTCCAGGGCGGTCATGTCCGCGGCGACCTTCTCGCGAGCGGCGACGATGCCATCATGCTGATCCTGGAGCCGCTGGCGATCGAATTCGCTCGAAGCCCGGCCGAGATCGACAGTCAAGGCGCCGATCTGGCGGCTGAACCCGTCGTATAGAGCCTGAAGCTCGGAGAGCCGTTGTGTGTCATGGTCCGCTGGCGACATCATGCCCTCCGGGTTAAACGTGGACCGGCACGTTGCTTGGCGATGCTGCACCGTGGCCACCGCCGGCCGTTTACGGTGACGCCGCTACTTGGCCAGCGGTGGCGCCCACGGTTGCGGCCGGCCGCGCGTGCGCGGCGCGACCGGGGCGACGGGCCTGAACCTCTCCTCGGATTGACCCGGCCGTTCGCCGGCGCCGTAACGCGGGCGCACCTTGGCCCATGGTCTGGCAGGAGACGTGCTGGCACAACGAAAGCCCAGGTTGTTGTTCCTGTTGTCCGGGTTGTTCCTGTTGCGGTAGCCGCACCGGCTACTCGGCCCGCACCCCGCAATTCAAGGCGGCCAGGCCGCCCTCAACTGCCGCTGTGTTCCGCTTGCCGCCAGCCACCGAGCTGACGGCCGATCTCGGCGAGCATGCCGGATACGTGGGCATACTGGCCGATGCTCATATAATGCCTCTCCTGCCCCAGCCTGAGCAAGCCCTTCAGGCACTCGAGCTCGACGTCCGCCGCGACAAGGGACTCGGCTCGGGC
>CAYQBA010000100.1:4657-16833 GCA_964415605.1 uncultured Anaerolineales bacterium
GCATGTGCGATCCACGCCTGAACGGATCGCGTCAAGTCGCTCGATTGTAGCGCACCGGATGCCAGCGCTTCTTGCTGGCGCCGAAGTCGCCGCAGGGCGTGCCTCAAGTTGTCGCGTCGGAGCCGCAAGTGGTGCGGGAAGATGCGCCAGCCAAGGAACCCGATGCCCGACTTGACAGGGTAGACTTGGGTACGCGGCCCGTGCAAAGTCAGCCGTAGTGTGACCAGATGGTCGGTAATGGCATGATGCCACTCATGCAGTGCGGATCTGGAGTCGGAGAAGAGCACGAAGTCATCGCTGTAGCGGACGTACGCCTCGCACTTCAGGGTGTGTTTTACGAACATGTCGAGGTCGTGCAGATACACGTTGGCCCAATGCTGGCTCGTCAGGTTCCCAATCGGCAACCCGCGCGGCCGTGCAAGCGCCAACAGGTCGTCCCCAGGGAAGAGCATCGGTGTGTAGCGCCTGGCGAGAATGCCCGCACCGCTGACAAGTACCTTGTCGACCAGCCTCAAGGTGGCAAGGCATGCCACATGGCGTTCAATCTGCCCCTTCAGGATGGCATGGTCAATCGATGGGAAGAACTCACGAATGTCGGCTTGCAGGACATATGGATACCGCCGGGCGAACGCCTGTGCACGGTGGATGGCTCGGTGGGTTCCCTTGTCCTTGCGACAGGCATAGGAATCGTGGATGAAGCGGGCCTCGAAGATCGGCTGAATGATGTTTATCAATGCATGATGCACGACGCGGTCGCGATAAGGCGCGGCGCTGATCGTGCGCTCCTTGCGCTCACGAACGATGAACGTGCGGTATGCTCCCGGGACGTAATCCTCCGATAGCAGCTCATCGCGCAACTCAAGCAGGTTTGACCCGAGCCCGATCTCGAACTCAGCCACGGCCGGGTGCTTGCGCTTCCCGCCCCGGCGGGCCTTGCGGTGTGCGCCGTACAAGTTGTCGAAGTCGCAGATCCGCGGATACAGCTGCTTGAAGGTCTTCGGCATGATTGCTCCGGAATCGAAAATTGTCGCGTTTAAGTCTCCATCAGACGAACGATACGTTTGAAGAACAAGGGACAAGGGACAAGGGACAAAGGACAAGGCTTATGAGGAGAGGATTCTGGCACAACGAAAGCCCAGGTAGTTGCCCCTGACGTCCGGGTCGAACCCGTTGCGGAAGCCGCACCGGCACCTCGGCGGGTCTTCGAAGTAACTGCCCCCGCGTATCACTCGCGTTTCGGTGCCATCCTCATCCTCCCGCCCGTCATCCGCCCTGTACGGGTAGCCAAACTTCGGCTTGACGTCGGTGCCTCCCCACCGCGTGCTGCACCACTCCCACACGTTGCCAGCCACGTCGGCGCAGCCGTAGGGGCTATCCCCGCCCGGCCTGGCGGCGGAATCCGCGTCATTCTCGCGCTTGGAGAACTGGCCGACGGCGGTAGGCTTCCCGATGCCGGCAGCCTTGCTATTACAGCGGGCCGGATCCCAATCGTCGCCCCACGGATAACGCCGGCCATCCGTGCCCCGCGCCGCCTTCTCCCACTCCGCCTCCGTCGGCAGGCGATAGACACGCCCTGACTTCTCGCTCAGCCAACGGCAGTATGCCACCGCTTCGTACCACGACACGCCGACGACCGGCTGATCCGGGGCGTTGAGCTCAACCCGGTCGAGGAACCTCGGCGCCGACCAGCCGTTCTTGTCCCGCATCTCACGTCCCGCTTCCGTCCAATAGGCGTCGTTCGCGTACCCACCATCGTCGATGAACCGCTGGAACTCGCCGTTGGTCACGGGGTACTTGCCGATCGCGTACTCGCCCAGCGTGACTTCGTGTGGGACGAGCTCGTTGTCGAGAAGCTGTGCATTGAAGTCCTTGTTGGTGGCCCGATGCAGCGCCAACAACTCCTCCCGCTGCTCCACCGGCGTCCCCATCGTGAACGGGCCCGCCGGGATCGTCACCATCAGCGGCTCGATCGGCAGCTGGGCGTCGTGCCCGCCCTCCGCGCCCGCCTCCTTGAACGACGTGCGGGTCAGGTAGATGTACGCCGCGATCTCGTTGCGGTCCATGTCCCCGAAGTTGACGCCCGGCGTGCCCTCTTCCGGCCACGTCAAGAGCGCCCGCAGCAGGTCGTCGTGCAGGAACTCCGCCAGCGGCCCCGCGTCGTCCTCGTCCGGCGCACCCGTCCCCGAGCCCGTGCCCAGCCCGCGCAGCCGACTCAGCTCCACCGGGTCCGTCGTCTCCGCCAGCTTGCGCGCCCGCTGCCGCGCCAGCCGCTCGAGGTCCCGCAGCAGGTGCGGCGCCTGCTCCAGCAGCTCGTACAGCCGCGGGTGGTGCTGCTGCAGCACCACGATCTTCGCCAGCCGCACCGGCTTCACGACATCCCGCAGGTGCTCACTGTGCTGCGCCAGCCGGTCCAGCAGCAGGAAGATGTTCAGCGTCCGCTTGATCCGCCGTGGGTTGCGCTCCAGACCGCTCGCGAACACATGCGCGCAGCGCTCGTCGCGCAGCCGGCCCGCCGTCAGGCCTTGAATGAAGGCCTCGCTCGCCTCCGTCGTGATCGGCGGCAGCTTGAACGGGATCTGGATGATCTTCTCCAGATAGCGCGCCCCGTCCAGCAGCATCTCGTTCGTCCCGGCATCCACGTAGTCCCGATACCGCACCTTGATGCCCTGCGAAACCACCTTGTGGTCCACGCCGAGCACGAAGAGACAGCCCGTGGCATCCAGGAACAGCTTGATCGCCTCCAACACCTCCACCGCCTTCTCCGGCAGGCAGCGGTCCAAGTCGTCGACGAACACCACCAGCCGTCCCTGCGTGCGCAGGTAGCGCTCCGTCACCCCCGCGAACGTCCGCACGAACTCGTCCAGCGCCGCCACCCGCTGGTGTTGCGCCAGCGCCATCTCGCGCTCCACCGTGGCGATCAGCCGGTCCAGGTCGCGCGCCCCGTCGGCGCCGCCCCCGCCATCCGACGCGTCCCCGGCGCCGGCGCCCCGTCCCGCCCCATCCCCTCCATTCACATCGCCGGCCGCCCCGCCATCTACACCGCCCGCCGCCCCGATGGCCAGGCTTGCCCGCAACAGCCGCAGCCCCAGCACCAGCGGGAGGTCCACCTGCGCGTCCGGCAGCGCCAGATGACCGCCCGCCAGGTCGTCGCCCCGCAGCGACAGCGTCGGCCCACCCGGCCCCTGCGTCACCTGCGCGATCCGCGCCGCGATCCGGTCGAGGTCCGCCAGCGCCTGCGCCCGCCCCTCGCTTTCCCGCCGCGCCGCGCCCCGCTCGCGCGCCGACCCGCGCGTCGCTCCACGCGCAGCCCCAGACGCGACCTCAGACGCCGCCCCACGCCCCGGCCGGTCGATCAGCTTCCGCGTCGCGTCGATCACGCTCAGGATCAGCGCCCGCCACAGCGCCTCGTCCCGGCTGTAGAGCCACGCGTTGAACCAGAGCGTCTGCACCGGGAACGCCTCGATCTCCGCCGGCGGCCGCTCGCCGATGAGCCGATCCACCATCTTCATCAGGCTCGTCTTGCCCGAGCCCCACGAGCCGAACATCCCCACCGTCAGCGGCGTCTCCGTGGCCGGGTCCGCCGCGATGTCCGCCAGCGTCAGCGCGTACGGCAGAAAGCCCAGGTTGTCATCCGCCGTCGGATGGTCCGCCAGGATCCCGCGCGTCGGCCGTGCCGGCCGGGACGACTCCGATGACGCCTGCATCGTTCGGCTCCCGTCGCTCATCGATCCGTGCCCCCCTCGCCCGGCCCGGCTACCCCGCCCCCAGCTCCCGCTCCAGCCCATCCATCTCCGCTGCCACCGCGTCGCGCTCCGCGACCGCGTCCGACTTCCGCTCCTCCAACACCTGACGCCGCATCGAGTCCGTTTCCCGCCCGATGTCGAGGTCCAGCGCCCCGATCCGCCGTCCCAGCGTGTCGTAGCGCGCCTGCAGCTCCGCCAGCTGATCGGCCTTCCGCCGCCGCTGCCCCGGCGTCAGCGGTCCACCGGACGCCCCACTCGCCGACCCCACCGCCCGCACCCGCGCGATCAAGCCGTCGATGGCCGCCTGCCGGTCCAACCCCACCTGCTCGCGCAGCGCCTCCAGCACCGCCACCAGCGCCGGCCGCCCCGGCTCGACCTCGCCATACGCCGCCAGCACCCCGATCAGGTGGACCGTGAACGACTGCGTGTCGCCGCCCCAGTCGAGACGATCCACCACCGGGCTCCCGAACCCCAACGCCAGCTCCACCAGCGACCGCCGCGCCGGCACCGTCGCCAGGCTCGGCCGGAGGACGTCGGCGAGGGCCGCCACGTCCACCGACGACAACGCCATGCCCGCCATGCGATCCCCCCGCTCAGTACTTGCTCCGCCCGGAGACCAGCCGCAGGATCCCCCACGTCGTCGGGTCCGACCAGCGGCGGGCCGAGACGTTCGAGAGGAACACCTCCTGCGCCCGCGCCCCCGGCGTGTCCGTGTCCGTCACGCTGAACGCCGCGCCGAAGGTCCGGCCCGCCTCCGCCGTCACCTTGAGGTCCCGCCAACCCACCGACGCTTCGAGCAGGTAGCCCGCACCCGCCTGCCTCGCCGCCAGCCGCGCCGACTCCGCCGCCACCGGTGTCATCTGGCCGCGGTCGTTGCCGCGAAAACACTGCCACCCCGGCGCGATCTTCTGGAAATCCCCCGGCGAGAGGATGCACTGGTACGTGTCGGCATCCAGGTGCGGCGGGCGGCCGTCCACCCGCCCCGTGTCGAGCTGGATCTCGACGCTGTCGCCCTTGAACAGGTCCGTATCGGACTGGAGCTGCACGTGCGCGTCGTCCTCCACCGCCACGCCCACGTACAGCGCGTCGTCGTCCCAGGCCAGCCGCCAACGCGCCGTCACGTCCGCCGTACCGTCCCAGCCAGCCTCGGTGTGGACCACGTACAGCGACTCCACCACCGGCCCGTCCGGCCAATCCCCGAGATCACCGTCGATCGCCGGCGGACGCGTCACGCGCTGTGCGAGCGCCACGTTGCCGATCGCCTCCTGCGTGGCGCGGATCTGCTCGATCTCGCGTTGGATGGTCGCGGGATCATACTGGAGCCACGGTTGGTCCGCGGCGGAGGCGGTCGGCGATGCCGCGGCGGCGGGCGTCGCCGAGCCCACCGCGGCCGGCGTCGACGGCACCGGCGGCATGCCCGTCCCGGCGCCGCCGCCTGCCGCCGTCGCCGTTGCGCCCGGGCCACCCGACCCCGACGGCCCTTCCGTCACCGCCGGCGTGCCGGATGCATCCTCCGGCGGGGCTGTCAGCCGCGCCTCGAGCGTCGCCGCCTTCTGCCCCAGCTCGTTGAACAACGCCTCCGACGCCGACACCGACGTCGCCTGCGCGTCGCGCGCCACGCGCATCTCCGCTTCCGCCCGCGCCGTCTGCTCGCGCGCCACCGACATCTGCCACACCGCCACCCCCAGCGCCGCCGCGATCGCCACCACCGCCACCGTCAGCACCCCGATCAGTCGCTGCTGCCGCCGGAGCTGCGCCATCGCGTCGCCGAACGTCAGGTGCCGCTGCGACGGATCGAACTCCGCCAGCGCCGACTCCACCGCCGACCAGCCCTGGCGGGCCAGCGCCGCCCGCCAGAAGTCCAGCGTCGACTGCGCCACCTGCCGGTCCGCGAACGGCCCCAGGCGTACCCCCGTCAGCCGCCCCCGCTCGAGAAACGCCGCCACCTGGTTGGCGAACGCCGACGACCATTCGCCGCCCGCCTCCTCGCGGCGCGCCTTCAAGAGCTCCGCGTGCGCCTCTTGCAGCGCGTTCAGCGACGGATACGCTTCCGCGCCTCCCGCTGCGCCCACCTCGGCGCCCGCGCCGCCGTCGCCCGCCGCCGTCCCCGTGTCCACTTCGCTCATGCCAGCCTCCCCAGGAGCAAGCCCAGCGGCTCGTCGATCGTCTCGATCTGCGCGCACAGGTTGAGCAGCTGCTTGTCCAGCGCCCGGAAGTACCCCGCGAACCGGCTCCGGTAGCGCCGGAACATCTCCTCGATCCGCGCCTCGTCGCCGCCGCCCAGCGCCCCGTCCACGCGCGCCTCTTCATCGCGGATGCGGGCCAGCTCCGGCGCCGGCGCCGCCCCGTCGCCCGCGCCCGCGTACAGCGGCGCGGCCAGCGCCTTGATGTCCTCCCAGGCGTTGCGCACCTCGCCGATGTCGTGCTGCAGCACGAACGTCGTCGCCACCCGTCGCAGCTCGTCGTCGAGGTCCTGCGACTGGCCGTGCGCCCGCACCAGGTCGACCAGCTGCCGTGCCAGCGCCTCCATCGCCGCCGCGCCCGCGTCGACCCGCGCCGGCACGGCCGGATCGACCCCCGGCATCCCCTCGATCCCCGCCCGGATGCCCGCCATCGCCTCGTTGAGCCGACCCAGCGGCAGCTCGCTCGCCGCCGCGAGCAGCTTGTCGTTGAATCCCGCCAGCCCCAGGTTGAGCGCCCGCTGCAGCGACACCAGCCCCGACTCGAGCTGGTCCAGCCGGCGCTCCGCCGCCGCGGCCGCGATCGTGTCGTTGCCCCGCCGCAAGAGGTTCATCACCGGGGCGTCCTGCGCGGCGAAGCGGGCATCCGCGCCCTCCGCCAGCAGCGCCGCCACGTCGTCGCCGAGGTCGCCGCCCTCCAGCGCCAGCATCTCCCAGTCCTCCGCGTGCTCCGCCAGCCGCTGGCGCCGGCTGTTGATGACCGCGTAGAGGTCCTCCAGCGCCTGGAAGCCGTCGTGCAGCGCCTTGTAGTGGCTGATGGTCCCCACCCGGGTCCGCGCGCCCTCGAAGTCCGCCTGGTAGCGCCGCAGCAGCGCCGCGATCTCCGGGGAGCCGACCACGCGGCTCAACGCCTCGAAGCTCGCCCCCACCGACGCCGCCTGCGCGCGCACCGCCTCCTGGCGCCGCGCGCCCGCCAGCAACTCCAGAACCTCGTCGATTGTCGCCTGGCGGTCGGCCCCGACTTCGCCGCGCAGCGTCTCGATCACCACCACCAGCGCCGGCCGGCCCGGCTCGACGTCGCCGTGCGCCGCCAGCATGCCGACGAGGTGCATCGTGAACGTCTGTGCGTCGCCGTCCCAGTCGATCCGGCCCAGGACCGGGCTGTCCAGGCCCAGCGCCAATTCCACCAGCGCACGCCGTCGCGCCACGGTCGCGCAGTGTGGCTGCAACAGCCGGACCACCGCCGCGGTGTTCGCCGCGTCCAGGTTGAGCGCCATGCGCGAGCCCTCCGGCGTCCCGCCCGCCGGGCTAGGGTGCCCCCGACAGCATTCCCGGACCCGCCGGTCCAGCCGCGTCCCCGCCCGCGTGCCCAGGCAGACCGTGAGCGCCCGCGCCGGCCATCGACGCGCCGGTGGCCGCGGTCGCCACCGGGCCCAGGACCACCATCGCCAGCGCCACCAGCGCCGCGGCCACCGCCACCGCCGCCGTCGTGGCGCGGCCCGGGGCCACCGCCGCCGTGTCCTCCGGCGGCGCGACGAACATCAGCGCCACCGGCCGGAGGTAGTAGAACGCCGAGACCACGCTGTTGAGCACCATCACCGCCGCCAGCCACGTCAGGTCCGCGTCCACCGCCGCCATGAAGATGTACCACTTGCCCATGAACCCCGCCGTCGGCGGCAGGCCCGTCAGGCCGATGAGGCACACCGCCAGCGCCAGCGCCACGCCCGGCGCGCGCGCCCAGAGCCCGCGCACGTCGCGCAGGTTCGTCGCGTCGCGCCCTTCCGGCCCCACCGGACCGATGGCCAGAAGCGCCCCGAACGCACCGAGGTTCATCAGCGCGTACACCAGGAGGTAGTACAGGAGCGCGCTTGCGCCCAGCGCCGGCCCGGCCGCCACCGCCACCAGGAGGTAGCCCGCGTGCGCCACCGCGCTGAAGCCCAGCATGCGCTTGAGGTCGACCTGCACCAGCGCCGCCAGGTTGCCGACGACCATCGTGACGACCGCCGCGCCCGTCACGAGCGGCACCCACGCGTCGGCCAGCGGGGCGAAGCCCACCCACAGCACCCGCATGAGCGCCGCGAACGCCGCCGTCTTGGTGGCGGCCGCCATGAACGCCGTCACCGGCGTCGGGGCCCCCTCGTACACGTCCGGCGTCCACTGGTGGAAGGGCACCACCGCCACCTTGAAGCCCAGCCCCACCAGCACCAGCCCCAGCCCCACGTAGGCGATGCGCGGCAGGCTGTGCAGGCCGGCGGCCAGCGCCGCCGCCACGAGCTCGAGGTTGGTCGTTCCGGTGCTGGCGTAGACCAGGGCGATCCCGTACAAGAGGAAGCCCGCCGCGAACGCGCCGAGCACGAAGTACTTCATGGCCGCCTCGAGGCTCGGCCGCTCCTCGCGCAGGAAGCCCGCCAGGACGTAGAGGGCGATCGAGAACGTCTCGATGCCGAGGAAGATCAGGATGAGGTCGTTGGCCATGGTCACCAGCACCATCGCCGCCGTGGCCAGCAGCACCAGCACCACGAGCTCCGCCCGGGCCAGCGCCGGCCGGCGGCGGGCGTGGTCCAGGCCCAGCAGCACCGTCGCGGCCGCCGCCAGCACCAGCACGAACCCCGCGAACACCCCGAAGCCGTCGTGCCACACGGTTGCGGCGTCGGCCATCGCGCCGCCCGGCAGGGCGACCGCCCGCACGAACGCCGGCGTGTCGGCCACCAGCCAGCCGCGCGCCAGGACCACGCCGGTGGCGGCCAGGCCGACGAGTGCCAGGACCGCGGGCGGGCGCGGGTCGTCGTCGGGGAGAAACCAGTCGGCGACCATGATCGCCAGGGCCGTGACGACGAGGGTGAGGACGGGCAGGATGGCGTTGAGGTCGCTCAACATGGGCGTCTCCGCGGGCGTGTCGGGTCGCGATCGGGCGCCCCGCCGCGGCGCGCAAGGGCGCGGCGGACGGGGCCAGGGCGAGCGGTAACGGCCGCGATTCTATCAGACGTCGGCCGACGGTTCAATCCGAGGGTGCCCTCGTCCTCGGAATCACCCCCCGCCTGGCGGAGCGACCTCACCTTCCGTCCCGCCGGCCGCGCCCGCGCTGCCGCCCGTCGCGTCCACGCTGCCGCCCGCCTCGCCCTCGAGCCCGCCCGTCGCGCCCGGGATCGCCTCGCGGTCGATGGCCACGAAGAGCGCGTCGCCGCCGACGTCGAGCGTGTAGGCCCCATCGGCCGCCGGGACGTCCACCCGCCCGCAGCACTTGCCGGCCAGGAGCATGTCCTTGGGGAAGAACGTCACCCGTGCCGGCTGGTTGGAGCGGGCCGGAACCACCAGCCGCGCCGGCGTGCCATCGCGCGACCAGGCGATGACCGTGTGCCCCGTGCCGCGCGGCGGCCGGAACCGGAATGCCGTCACGCGGTCCGTCGAGATGTCCTCCACCACCCCTTGCGTGTAGTTGACGACGTAGGCCAGGGCCGCGAAGGCCGGCTTGGGCGCGCGCTGGTTGGTCACGATGCCGCGCTCGGCCGTCGACCACTCGGCCGGGAAGTCCACCCAGCCGTACCAGTACACCCGCCTGACATCGGAGCGCGCCACCACCTCGACCAGCTCCTTGGTGACGAAGTCGATCTGCTGTGCCCGCGACTCCGGCTGCCCGGCCGTCGTGAACCGATACGTCTCGGTCAGCCAGATCGGCTTGCTCACGTCGGCCCGGCGCAGCGTGTCCGCGAGCTGCTGGTGCTTCTGCGGGCCCGTCGGCAGCTCCGGGAACACGTCCTTGAGGTTGGCGAACCAGTGGTAGCCCAGGAAGTCGAAGTACGCCCCGCCGCCCGCCGCCAGGAGGTCGTCGAGGAAGCGCATGTCGAACCACCCGTTGACGTCGGCGTAGGCCAGCCCCCCGATGGTCACCGGGATGCCCGGGTCCACGGCCTTCGTCTCCTCGTAGGCCATGCGGAGGAACTCCTTGTACTGCGCCGCGCGCCCTCCCCAGCAGCCGCCGTCCGGCGTCGTCGGCTCGCCCTGGCCCCACTCCGGCGGCCGCTTGAAGTCGTCGTCGCGCACCACCGTCTCGCCGTCGACCTCGTTCCCGATCTCCCAGGCCACCACGCGGTACGGCGGCTGGCTATAGCGCGCGACGGCCGCGCGCATGAACGACCGCCACTCGGCCTCCATCCCGGGCTTGAGGCTGCCGCCGCAGCGGTACTCGGTGGCCCAGCGCGGGTACTCCACCACCGACACCAGCACGTCGAAGCCGGCGCGCGAGTAGTCGGCGAGCTTGCGGTCGAACGCCTTCCAGTCGAACGCCTCGGGCGCGACGTTCGCCGGCTCGACCTGCTCCCAGCGCAGCGTCGTGCGCACGCTGGTGAAGCCCGCGCCGCGGGCGCGCGGGAGCTCGACGGTGATGCTGTCGAGGTAGGCGAGCGGATCGAACTCCATGCTGAACTGGAGCCCCCAGAACCGGGTCTGCTCGGCCGCGAACCTGGCCTGCCGCGCGGCGTAGGGCAGGTTGACCACCGTCGGGGTCTCGGACGGCGCGGCGGTCGGCGTCGACGACGGCACGGCGGTGGGGGTGTCCGTCGCCGTCGGCTCCGGGCTGTTCGTCGGGGTGGCCGCGTCCGTGGGCGTGGCCGAGGCCATGGTGGCGGTGACGGTGCCCTGACCGTCCCGCGGCGAACCCGCGCCGCCCGGTATGTCCCCGGGCCCGCCCGCGCACCCCGCCAGGGCGGCGACAGCGGCGACGGCGATCGTCGCGGCGGCGAGCAGCCCGGCCGCCAGGCTTGGATGGCGCGATGCAGGCACGTTCGACTCCTGGAGGTTGGTGGGCGCGCGGGTCGAGCGACCGGGGCGGCGCCATCGGGACGCGGCGCCCGGGGCGGCGCCGGGTTCAACGGGAGGGACGGACGAGCGGCAGCGCGGGTTACGCGGGCGCCGCCCGGCCTACCGGCCGCCCGACCGCAGCTCGTGCAGCACGTTGCGCAGGACGAAGGCCACGTTCTCGGGCCGCTCGGCCAGGCGGCGCATGAAGTACGGGTACCATTGCCGCCCATACGGGACGTACACGCGCACCCGGTAGCCCTCGCCGACCAGCGCCGTCTGAAGGTCGCGCCGGACCCCGAAGAGCATCTGGAACTCGAACGCGTCGCGCGGCACGCCGTGCTCGGCCACGTGCGCCTTCACCCAGTCGATCATCGCCGAGTCGTGCGTGGCGATGGCCGGGTACACGCCCGCCGCGCGCGCCTCCGGGCTGAGCAGCCGGCCCGCCAGGCGGAGGTACGCCGCGTCGACGTCGCGCTTGTCGGGGTAGGCGACGCGCTCGGGCTCGCGGTACGCGCCCTTGCAGAGCCGCACGCCGGCGCCTTGGGCGATCAGCCGCTCGACGTCGTCGGCGGTGCGGTACAGGTAGGATTGGACGACGATGCCGACGTTGCGGTGCTCGGCGCGCACGGCCGCGAAGACGTCCAGCGTGCGGGCCGTGTAGTCCGACGACTCCATGTCCACCCGCACGAAGATCGGTCGCTCGAACCCTCCCGCGTGGGCGACGACGCGGCGCAGGTTGTCGGTGGCGACGCCGGTCGAGACGTCCATCCCGAGCGCCGTCAGCTTCAGCGAGATGCCGGAGTGGACGCCGGTGGCGTGGATGCGGTCGAGCGTTTCGATGTACGCGGCGCGCGCATCGCCGGCCTCGGCCGCGGTGGCGACGTTCTCGCCGAGATAGTCCAGCGTGGCGCGCATGCCCGACCGGTTGAGGTCGGACACGACCGCCAGGGCCTCGTCGATGGTCTGGCCGGCCACGAAGCGGCGCGCCGCGTACCACGGCAGCCGGCTCGACGTCATGAAGCGGGCCAGGGTCTTGGATTGCGACAGCGTCAGGAATGCATCGCGCAGCATGGGTGGGCGGCCTCGGGTCGGGCGGGTCGGGCGGACGGCAGTATTATGACCGGCCGTTCCGCGCGGTCAAGATGCCCGATGCCCCGCCGTCGAATGATACAATGGGAGCGTCCCACGCGCGCCGCGACGCCCCGGCCGATCCCGACCGATCGGGAGGGCGCCGCCCATCACCTGAGGTGCCTTCCGATGAATCGTCGTTCGCCGTCGCTCGGCCGAGCCGTCTCCTTGACCGCGCTCCTCACCGCCCTGGCCGCGGGCTGCTCGGGCCCGGCGCCGGAAGGGGGCGCCCCGGCCCCCGACGGGGTCCCCGCGGCCGGGCAGACGCCCATGTCCGGCACGACCGCCGCCGAGACCGGTCGTCCGCCGGCCGCGGCGCGCAGGGCCG
>CAYQBA010000101.1:0-16626 GCA_964415605.1 uncultured Anaerolineales bacterium
CGCGCCGCCCACCAGGCCCGCCCACGCATCCGCGTGCCGGCCGGCCAGCTCGAAGATGAAGCGCAGGCCGTTGAAGAGCGAGCCGATCTGGCCCGGCCGGATGTCGGGGCCGGGGCGTGGGAAGAACACCCACGTGTACAGCCCGGCCGCCGCGACCGCCGCGGCGACGGCGAAGTCGTGGAAGTGCCGGCGCACGAAGGTCGACACGGCCGCCACGCTCAGGCGCGTGCGCCACGCCAACGGCGTCTGGCCGGCCGCGACGGCCGCGGGGGCATCCGGCGCGGGCGTGCGATCGGCTTCGATCGACAGCCCATCCGGCGCGCCGGGGAGCCGCGCCAGCCACGCGTCCACGAACAGGCCGGCGGCCGCCGTCGCCGCGAGCGCCAGCGTCAACCACGAAGCGTCCATCGGTGGATCTCCCGTCCCTTGGGCGTCGGCCGGACTGCGCCGGCGAGCAAGATCAATGACCGGCGACGATCTGCGATGCTACCACAGGTAGGCGGCGATCACACGTCCGCTTGATCGAGCGCCGCCCTCACGTCCCGGAAGCCAAGGTCGAGATAGGGGATGATCAAGAGGGCGGTCGCGGCGCCGAACAGCGCGCCGGTCGCCGTGCGCAGGAGCGGCGTGCTCGTGCGCCAGCCAAAAAGCTGGGTGATGCCGTCGAGGCCGAGCGGGATGAGGGCCGCGGCATACCAGCGCAGCGGGAGCGGGTCGGGCATCGGCCTTCGCCGCAGCGCGAGGATGAGGGTCATGGCGAGCATGGCCACCCAGATCCCCAAGTCGCGTTCGCAGATCGCCAGCTGGTAGCCCAGCCCGGCGTCGCGGATGGGTTGGTGGAACGCCAGGATCTCGCGGTCGAGGGGCGCGGTGGTATAGGGCTGCACCTCGGCCCAGGTGTACGTCCACTGCCGGCCGAAGAGGAACCAGCTGTGATGCGGCAGCTGGTGGCACGCGGCCCGGAAGAGCAGGTAGATCCAACCGCTGAGCCGCGCATGGCCGGTCGCGGCAAGGATCGGCGCAAGCACCGGCAGCGCCACGTAAACGGCCAGCCCGGCGCACAGCAACGCCAGCCAGCGCCGCGTGATCCAGCGGGCCCCGCGGTTCAGACGCCGCTCCCAGCCGGTCGCCGGGCCGCGGCGCCCGGCTGAGCGCGGCGCGTCAACCGGCCCGTCGTGCGTCACGCGTGATCGGCGTCCGCAGCCGTGCCGCGCTCGCCGCCCGCATCGTTCGCGCGCCCGGCGACGCCCTTGCGGCGCCGCCAGAGCGACACGGCGTAGCCCGCCATCAAGCCGATGGCGATCACGTAGGCCGCCACCACGTATCCGGTCACCGGGACTCCTCCTCCACCTCAGACAGCGCGAGCGACACCGCCAGCGCGCGATCGACCAGTCGGGCACGCCGGGCGCTCACGTCCCCCGCCGCCTCCGTCGGTGCCCCCGTCGACTCGGCGCGCCGTCGGTCCAGGCGGGCGATCTCGGCGACCAGCCGCTCGCGCTCGGACATCAGCCATCGATCGGCCCGCCCACCGGCCCGGCGTCGGCGCGCGAGCGGCAGGCCGATGGCGATGATCCCCGCCAGCAGGGCCATGCCGATGCCCGCTCCCGTGACCAGCGCCGGGCTGACGAGCGCCGGCGCCAGCGGCCGCGTCGGCCGCGGGCTGGCCGCGGTCGTCGCGGCCTCGGGCAGGCCCGACAGGGCAATGCGCACGCGCGCGCCGGCCGCGAGGCCGGTGCCGCTCGCGGTCGCCGCGGTGCCGCGCTCGCCGAGCGTGGTTGCCGGGCCAGGCGCCAGCACGTCGCTGGCGATGGCGACCGCCTCGCCACCGACGACGACGTCCAACCGTTCCACGGGCCATGCGATGCGCCGATCGATCTCGGCCGTCGTGCCGCTGTACGGCGCCGAGTAGCCGACGATCACCGGGAAGTCGCCGGGCGGAACCGGCACGTCGCTGACGACGTCGTCGCCGTCCAGCCGCGCCCGGCCGCTGACCCGGGGATCGTCGATCTGGATCTCGAAGGCGCCCGGCAGGAGCGGCAGGCGCAGCGTCGGGTCGCCGCCCGCGCCGACCAGGGTGCGATCCGACGGGTTGCGGATCGTCCAGGCCTCGGCCACGTCGAGCACGCCCGCCTCGGGGCGCGGCACGATGACGAGCCGCGCCGCGCCGACGTCGAGCGAGACGTCGGCGCTCGGCTCGTACACGGTGACGTCGACGGCGTCGGCGCGCGCGGCGGCCGCCGTCAACGGCACGGGGTCGGGCGGGACGTAGTCGGCGCCGCCGTAGGTGGCGACCACGCGGTACGCCACGTCCGACCCGGCCAGGAGCTGCGTCAACGTGAACGTGCCGGCGGCCCCGACGGTGGCCGTGACGGGATCGCCGGGCAGGATGTCGCCCAGCGCGTGGCTGAACGGCACCGCCACGACCCGCGCGCCGGCCGCGCGCGCGGCGCCGGCGGTGCCGTTGATCACCTGGCCGGTGATCACGCCCTCGAGCGTGCCGTCGGCGGGACCGAGCGGGCGGAAGGCAGCGGTACGGACGAAGTCGAGCGCCGCCCGCAGGTCGGCGTCCTCGACGGCGTCGAGCGCGGCATGGGCGCCGCCGGCGGCGCCGGCGTACCCGGCGAAGAGATCGGCGTGGCTTCGGCTCGCCAGCCAGGTGGCATCGAACGAGCGAGCCCCCGGCGCGCGGGGCGCGGCGCCGTCGGCCTGGCCGGGGCTCGACGGGCTCGCCAAGGTGTGGCACGCGGCGCAGCGCTCGCCCCACACGGCCCGCCCGCGGGCCAGTCGGCGCGGCGTCAGGTAGAACGACCACGCGGCATACAGCGCCTGCCACCGTTCTTGCGCGTCGAGCGCCTGGCTCCACGGCGGCATGCCGTTCTCGAGCCGACCGTTGGTGATGATGTCGTACAGCTCGGCGGGCGACGCCTGGCGCATGCGCTCGGGGTCGTCCAGCCGGGGCAGCGGCGCCGGAAGGCGGTCGGCCATCTCGCCGTCGCCGCGGCCATAGGGGCCGTGGCAGCTGGCGCAGCGGTCGCGGTAGATCGCGTGGCCCGCCGCGGCGTCGGGCGGCGTGTCCGGCATAGCGACGGGCGTGGGCGCGGCGCCGATTGGCGTCAGGGTTTGGACGGGCCGGGCGCTGGCGGGGGTCTCGACGGCCTGGATGGCCGGCACGGCATCGGCCCGTGCCGCCGGCGCGGCCACTGCGGCGATCGCCGCCGCCGCGAGCGCCGCCAGGGCTCGCTTGCCGCGGGTACGGCGTCTCAGGGCGCGCCCCCGGGCGGCGATCTGCGCGATCACGCGACGACCGGGCCCAACGGGTGCCCGCACGCGGCGCAGTAGCGATCGCCGGCGCGGGCGACCGCGCCGCACTCGGCGCAGACGGCCGGGGCAGCGACCGGCGGGACCGGGAGATCTGCCGGCCGGATCGGGGCCAAGGGGCCGGTGTCGTCCGTCGCCGGCCGGATCGTGGCAGCGGACGTCCCGAGCCGCGCCGAGACGTCGGCTTCGAGCGCCGCGAGGAGGGTCTCGGCGCGGCGCGCCGCCACGGCGGAGATCCGGTCGAGCGCCGCCAGCACGTCGGCGCCCTGCTGAACCACATCTGCCCGCAGCCGGGCGTGCTCGGCCTCGCCCAATCGGCCGTCGGCGCGATCGGCGTCGAGGTCGCGCAGGTTCGCCAGGATCGCCTCGCGCCGGGCGAGGAGCGCCACGACGCGCGGGTCAGGCGGCGCCAACGGCACCGTGCCCCGCGCCACCGGCAAGACCACCCAGGCCACCGCGGCCAGGCAGGCGATCACGCCGGCGCCGAGCAGCGCCAGATGCAGCGTCTCGGTCATCGGGCGCGGGGCCGGAGGCGGCAGCGCGGGCGGCGCCGCGGGGTGGTGCGCGGCGCGGCGCGGCCCGCGCCTCCGCGGGCGGCGGGCGAGTGACCGGCGCTCATGGGACGGCCCTGGCAAGCAGCCGATCGACGGTCGCGCGCAGATCCGCGGGGGTGAAGGCCGCCGACGGCGTGATCGGGCCGACGAGCTTGACGCCGCCCGGCACGGCCGCGGGCCCGCCCGCCGCGGTCCACAGCGCCGCCAGGCGGCCCGACGGGTCCACCACAACCGTCTCGGGCACGCCGCGCACGCCGTAGCGGCGTGCAGCGGCGCCACCGCGGTCCATGCCGTTGGGGTACGTCACGCCGTGCCGTTCGATGTAGGCCAGGGCGGCGGGACGCGTGTCGGTATAGGCGATGCCGACAACCGACACGCCCCGGTCGCGGTACGCGCGCCAGACCGACTCGAGGTCGGCCGCCTCCTCGGCGCACGGCAGGCACCACGACGCCCAAAAGTTGACGACCACGACGCGCCCCTGGAGGTCGCGCAGCGTGACCGGGTCGCCGTCGAAGGTCTCGATCGCGATCTCGGGGGCCGGCCGGCCCGGCTGCAGCGCCACGGACGTCCGGACGAGCGACCAGGCGAACACGGCGAGGAGCACGCCGGCGACCACAAACCCGGCGCCGAGCGCGGTTCGCCCGACACGCGTCCGCGCCGCCGTTTCGCCGCTCGGCGACCTGGCATCGGCGTGGCTCACGACGCGTCATCTCGAGCCGCCAGCGCGTCCAGGCGCGCCGCGTAGTCTGAAAGGTCCGATGGTCCGGGCCCGTCCTCCCCGGCGCCTCGATCGCCCGCGGCGGTGCCAGGCGGGGACGTGGCCAGGCCGCCGGGGCGCGACGTGCGCTGCATGATCCAGGCCACGGCAAACGCGCCGAGCACGAGCGCGATGACGGGCGTCAGCCAGGCGGCCAAGAAGAAGCCTCGGGTCGGGGGCGCGTTGAGCACCTGCGGCCCGTAGTCGGCGACGAACGCCGCCCGGATCTCGTCGGCGGATCGACCGCGGGCCAGCTGCGACGCGATCTCGACGCGCATCTGGGCGCAGACTTCGAGCGGGCAGTCCTGCAGCGTGTAGCCCTGGCAGATCGGGCAGTTGAGGGTGCGCGCCACCGCCGCCACGGCATCGGGCGGCGCGGCGGCGGTCGCCGCACCCGCCGCGGCGCCGGCCACGCCCGGTGCGGGCGCGGTCGGTCCGCCGATCGCGGTCGCCGGATCCCCCTGGCCTGGGTCCGAGCCGGCCATCTGGGCTTGGGTGGTCGCCGGCGCCAGCAGCATCGCCCCGAACAGGGCCAGCACGAGCGCGAGGCGATCGCGGTGGCCTGGGCGGCCGTGGTGGCGTGGCAAGCCAACCCGCCATAGCCCAATCGCTACACGAAGATTGCACCCCGAGGCGTGGCCTGCCATGGCGATCAGCGCGCCGCGCCGAGGGCGGCCCCACCCAACAGCCGCCGCAGCTCGGCGTTCATCACGCGTGCTTCGGCGGCATCCGGCCAGGCGGCGGTCAACGTCCCGAGCACCAGGACGATCATGCCCAGCCAGACACAGTTGATGAGCGGGTTGACGTACACCTTCAGCGTGACCCGCTGGCTGGTCGGCTCGTAGGTCCCGAGGAGGACGTAGAGGTCCTCCAGCGGCCGATGCCACACCGCCGGGATCGTCATCGGCTGGTCCTCCCGCAGCCGGAAGACATCCTTGCGCGGCGCGATCACCCGCACCGTCCGGCCCGCGTGCGCGACATCGAGGTTGGCGTGGATCATCTGCTTGTCGGGCGTTCGCGACTCGGCCAGCCCGCGGTGCGTCAGCGTGTAGGCGCCGATGGTCATCGACTCGCCGACGGCAAGCGTCCGATCGGCTTCGAGCTGGTAGACGTTCGAGCCGATGACGCCGATGGCCAGGACGATGACGCCGACGTGCACCAGGTAGCCGCCGTAGCGGCGGCGCTGCCGCTGGAACACGCCGAGCGTGGCCCGGGCCGCGCCCTCGCCGCGGCGCATGCGGGCCGCGATGCCGCGGGCGATCTCGAGGAGCGTGACCCACAGCGCGAAGCCGCTGATCGCGAATCCGACGACCGCGATCCACTGCCGGACGCCGGCGGCGTAAAGGACGGCCGTGATCCCCAGCGTGCCGACGAACGGGAACGCCAGGACCCGCGCCAGCCGCCCGACGTCGCCCTTGCGCCAGCCCACCAGCGGCCCGACGGCCATCAGGAGCAGCATCAGCGCGAAGATGGGCAGCACCACTCGGTTGAAGTACGGCGCGCCGACGGTGACGCGCTGATCGGTCGCGATCTCGCTGAACAGCGGGAACAGCGTCCCCCAGAACACCGCGAAGAGCGCGCCCATCAGCAGCAGGTTGTTGGCCATGAACACGCCCTCGCGGCTGATGGCGTGCTCGACCTGCTCCTCGGATGCCAGATCCGGCAGGCGCCGCCACAAGAGCCCGAGGCTGCCGAGGACGACCAAGGCCGTGAACGCCAGGAAGTACGGCCCGATGTCCGACTGCGCGAACGCGTGGACGCTCGACACGAGCCCGGCGCGGGTGAGGAACGTGCCGACGATCACCAGGCTGAACGTGAGGATGATCAGCGCCATGTTCCACACCTTGAACGTTCCCCGCCGCTCCTGGACCATCACCGAGTGGAGAAACGCCGTCGCGGCCAGCCACGGCATGAAGGCGGCGTTCTCCACCGGGTCCCAACCCCAGTAGCCGCCCCAGCCGAGGACGTCGTAGGCCCATCGCCCGCCGAGCGACAGGCCGATCGAGAGGAACGCCCAGGCGATGAGCATCCACCGCCGCGACGCCAGGATCCAGCCGGCGTCGGTGCGGCGCGCCGCCAGCGCCGCCATGGCGAACGCATAGGGGATGGTGAGGCCGGTGAAGCCGAGGTACAGCGCGGGCGGATGAAAGGCCATGCCCGGATGCTGCAGGAGCGGGTTGAGGCCGTTGCCCTCGCTCGGCGCCACCGTCAGGCGCTCGAACGGGCTGGCGACGAACACGACCAGGAACAGGAAGAACCCGGTGACGCCGGCGCACACCGCCGTGAACCACGGCATGAGCGTCGCGTCGGCCCGCCAGGGCCGCACGAGCGCCGCCGACGCGAACACGGCCATCAGCCAGCTCCAGAAGAGCAGCGACCCCGCCTGGCCGCCCCACAACCCGGTCAGGAGATAAAACAACGGGGTGGTCGTGTTGGAGGTCTGCCAGACGTAGGCGAGCGTGAAGTCGTGCGCCACGAACGCGAACACCAGGACGCCGACCGCCCCGCTGGTCAACGCGGTCGCGGCGAGCATCGCGCGCCGCCCCGCCACGACCAAGTCATCCTTCCCCGTCCGGGCGCCGTGGACCGACGCCACCGCCGCCACGACCGTCAGGCCGAGCGCCGTCGCGGTGGCGAGGAGGCCGAGCTCGGCGGTGGGCCAGGCCTGGGCGTCAGCCATCGGCGGCGGCGCCGGACGGCTTGGCCTGGCCGGGGGGCACGGCCTCGTACTTGGACGGGCACTGGACCAGGAGCTGGTCGGCCTCGAATCCGCCCTCGGCGGTGACCCGCCCGCCCACCGTGACCGACTCGGCGAGGTCAAAGGTATCGGGGACGACGCCATGATAGACCACCGGCACCCGGCCCTGCTTGCCGGTCATGACGAACCGGAGCTCGAGCCCGTCCGCTGGCCGGCGGACCGACGCCTTGTCCACCCCGCCGCGGATCTGCATCCGGCGGCCGACTGGCGCGCCGATCGCCGCGGGCTCGGCCTCGAGCTCGGCCGCCTGGACGGCGCCGGCGGCCGGGTAGATCGCCGCGTTCGCGACCAGCTCGTCGACCGTGTAGTAGGCCTCCTGGCTCGAGAAGTAGGTCGCGATCGACATCACCAGCATGGCGGCGAAGATGACGGCGCCGCCAACGATGATCCGCGTCTGCATGCTTGACTCCGCTGCGTTCCACTCGAGGCGGCGAGCCGAGCTCGACCGCCTCACTCGGGCGGGGCGACGACCGGGCTGGCCGTCGTGGAAGTGTACGCCGGGCCCCGCCGACCGTCAACGCCCGGCGCGACCGCCGGACGGGCCGTCAGAGGCCGGCTTGCCGGCGCCAGCCGTCGAGCGGTGGCAGCCACGACGTCGTGGTGCCCATGATCCGATCCAGATACGGCTGGAGGTCGGGCCGCGACAGGATGGCGCCGCGGTGCATGGCCATCACCGTGCCGTTCGCGTCGATGAAGATCGTCGTCGGCAGCGCGCGGACCTGGTAGATGGTCGACACCTGACCGTCGGTGTCGAGGACGACCGGGAACGAGATCCCGTACTGCCCGACGAACGCCTGCACCGGGCCGGCCTGCTCCTGCACGTTGACCCCGATCATCGCCAGCCGGTCCTTGTAGGTGTCGTAGGCGTTGATGAACAGCGGCATCTCGATCTTGCACGGCCCGCACCACGTGGCCCAGAAGTTGAGGACGACCGGCTTGCCCTTGAGGTCGGCCAGCGTGAGCGTCCCGCCGTCCAGCGTGGGCAGCGCCAGCGCCGGGGCCGGCGCGCCCTGGCGCGCGGGCCGGACGGCTTCGCCGTCAAGGTACAGCACGACGTCGGCGGCCTGCTGAAGGGCGGCCGCGACGCGATCCGGGTCGGCTGCCAGACCGCCCGTCGCCGCCTGGGCCGCCGGGGACTGCAAGTACCGCCCGTTGGCCACCTGGCGCCGCGACCACGCCTGGAACTCGGCCACCGTGATCCCGGTAGCCAGCACGCGCTGCTGCAGCGTCGCCGGGTCCAGGCCATACTGCCCGAGCATGCGCGGCAGGTCGGCGGCCGTGTCCGCGTCGGTCACGGCGATGCCCGCGCGCTCCGACGCCTGGAACAACAGCCACTGGTCGATCACCTGGCTGAGCAGCTCCCGCCGGAACGCCGCGGTCGAGACGGGGTCGTCGGCCATGACGCGCCCGGTCTGGGCCTGCAGCACCTTCTGAACGGCCGCCTCGACGTCGATGTCGCGCTCGGTCACCGCGCGCCCGTCGACGAGCGCCAGCGCACCGGACGCGACCGGTGCGCCACCACCCGGCGCCGGAGCGAGCGGCAAGCGCTGGCGGCCGAGCCACAGCCCGCCCGCACCGATCCCGACGACGGCGAGCATGCCAACCAGCACCCAGCGGAGCGGGAGGCGCGCGGCCCCGGCGGCGGGGGCGTCGGCGACCGCTTCCGGCGGCCGCTCACGCCGGCCCTTGCGACCAGGCGCATCTTCGCGCGGCGTCGTCTCGATCTTGATCCAGCTCGGCATGGGTCACTCCGTCGCGTCGCCGCCCGACTTGGCCACCTTGAACACCTTCGCGCCTTCGGACGCCTTCACGTCATAGGCCGGCTCGACGACGATCCTGAAGCGGGTCTCGTGGGTGTTGGGGTCGTCGGGCGTGAACCGGGTCTTGGTCGGGTCGTTCGAGAAGATCTGGATGAACTTGGCCTGGGCGCCGGGCTTGCCCTCGGCGCGCGGGTCGAACTCGATCGTGAACTCGCGCTCCTCGCCGGGCTTGAGCACCATCGGCTCCGGCAGAAAGCCGGCGTTGTCGAGGTAGACGTCGCCGAGGCGCGTGGCCGTGCACCCGCAGCCCGTGTAGACGCGCGACACGACGAGGTCCTGGTCGCCGACGTTGACCATCGTGAAGTCGTGGCTCGCCGGCATGTCCATCGGCACCTTGCCGTAGTCGAACGTGTTGATCAGGTTCAGCCCGCGGATCCCGAGGCGCGGGCCCGCCACCGGCGCCGTGATGGCGTCGGGATGGGCCGGCTCGTACTCCTTCTTCGTGACGTTCGGGTCCTCGAAGTTGGCCAGGACGTCATGCGACCAGCTGGATGCATCCGGACGGCCTTCGTTGAACTGGATGCCCGTCCCACCGCCGAGCCCGGCGGCCATGGTCGCCTGCGCCGGGCTCTGGAAGGTCGGCGTGCCGCCGACGACGATGTAGGGGTTGCCGGTGTCGCCGCCCGGCGCCATGGTGGCCACCGGCTCGACCGTCTGGAAGCTCGGCGGAACGACCACCGCGCCGGTCGGCAGGCCGGCGGCGCGCATCGCGTCGGCGACCTGCTGCGTGGCCCGCGCGGCCTCCACCGCCGGGTCGGCCGCCGGCGCGGCCACGGTGGCGGGCCCGGCCGAACGGTAGCGCGAGAACCAGATCCCGGCCGCGAGGGTGCCGACCACCAGCACCGTCGCCCCGATGCCCAAGATCAAACGCCGGTCGACGCTGACGACGATCTCCTTCTCCTCGGGCGGCGCCCCATAGGCCGCCCCGCGATTCCTGGACATGTCCTGTCATCCTTTCCGTTGCATCGTCGTGGCCACTGCGCCCCGGCCGAAGGTCGAACGGCGGCCCATGCGGCGGGGCGGCGGCGGCGCCCTCGAGACGGGCGGCCGCCGCCGATCGCCTGCGCCAGCGCGGCTACTGCGCGGCGACGTCCGCGGTGATCGTGAACTCGGCCAGCGGCACGAGTGGATCGTTGGACTTGATTCGGATCTGCTTCTGCACGAAGCGGCCGAACTCCTGGTTCACGCGCGGGTCGTAGCTGACGCGCAGCGTCGTCTTGGCGCCCGGCGCGAGGTTGGACTCGCCGATGTGGGCGGCGGTGCAACCGCACGACGCGCTCGTGTCCTCGACGACGAGCTCGGCCGTGCCGATGTTCTCGATCGTGAAGTCCTTCTCGGTCGCCTTGTCGGCCGGGATCTGGCCGAGATCCACCCGCCAGTTCGCGGCGCCGGCCTCGGGAACCCAGAGGCGCGGCTCGGCGGCGCCGACCTTGACCTGGTCGGTGTGCACGGGGCTGCTCGACGCCGCGCCGGCCGGGGCGCCGGCGGCGCCCGCGTCCGCGGCGGGCGGTGCCGTGGCGATCACGAGCCCGGACTCCCCGGACAGCGCCGCGCCACCGCCGGCGGGAGCCACCGGCGGCGCGGCCACCGGCGCGGTGGTGCCGCCCTGCATGTAGTTGCCGATCCACAGGCCGATCGCGAAGATGCCGGCGACGGCCAACAGGGCGATCAAGCCGTACAGCAGGCGCGAGTCCAGCTTGATCGTCACGTCGTTGCTGCCCTTGTTGCTCATGGTCTCATCCTCCTGAGTCTTGACGTTGAAGCGGGTTGCGTATCATTCCGCCCGCCGCTCGGCGCGCGGGCGACGCCGATGCGTCGCTGAGTCCTCGGCACCGCGCCGGTGCGCTGGACCGTGGTGGCTGACGGAGCCAGGCGAATCGGCTACCGGAGCCAGGCGAACCAGCGCACCGGGCCGTCGATCTGAATCGGCTTGCCGCCGCTGGCGGGCACCGTCCAGACCTGCTGGGCGCGCGAGGCATACCACAGGCCGACGAAAGCCAGCACGCGGCCGTCGGCGGTCTCGGCGAAGTCGTCGAGGTAGAAGACTTGCGTGAGGTCGGTGAGCTGCCGGGGCGGGGAGCCGCCATCCAGCGGCACGACGTACAGGTTCTCGATGTCCGGCCCGGCCTCCATGCGGGCGCCGATGCCGGCACGCTCCGCGGCGCCGTAGTCGCGCCCGACCCTCGAGAACACCAGCTGCTTGCCGTCCGGTGGCCAGTACAGCTTGACGCTGGGGCCCGGAACCGGTGGCGAACCCTGCAGGAGCGGCCAGCGCTCGGTCAGCGCGCGGTCGTCGGAGCCGTCGGCGTCGATCGCCCGCAAGGCCCACCCATCGTTCGACAATGCCGGCCCCTGAACGTATGCGACGGTCCGGCCATCCGGCGACCACTGCGGGCGGATGCCGTTGGCGGCCACCAGGGTGCTGACCGCGCCGTCGGCGGTGACCTTCACGATCCGCCCGCCGTCCTCCTCGGTGTTGAACACCCAGGCCCGGGCCGCCGCGGACCAGCGCGCCCCGTCGGCCGCGTCGCGGTACAGCGGGCGCAGGCTGCCATCGCGGGCGTCGGCCACCCAGATCCCGCGCGACTGGTTGTCGACGCTGGGGTAGATCGCGAACCGGTCGTTGTCGATCCACGTCTGGTCGTCGGGCAGGAACACCTTCTCGGTGGGCTGCAGGCCGAGGGCCTGGCGGACCGGCGTGAGGTCGAGGTCCGTCGGGCTTGCCGCGCCGACACGCCAGTGCCGGACCCCGTAGGCCAGCGCCACCTCGTCCTCCGCCAGCCAGCTCAGCCGCTGGCCATCCGGCGACCACACCGGGTTGATGTCGCGCAGCGCGTCGTCGGTCACGCGCACCGCCGGACCATCGATATCCGAGACGTAGACCTCGATCTTGCCGTCGCCGGCGCCGAGATAGGCCACGCGCTGGCCATCCGGCGACCAGGCCACCGGGTGGTCGCCGGCGTTCAGACCATACAGCGCGATCTCGACGTCCTTGCGCTGCGACACGCCGAGCGTGGCCGGGACGCGGGTGTAGGCCCCGATCTCGCCCGGGGCGAGACCGCTGGCCAGGTCCAGGTTGCCGTCGAGCTCGATGGTGGCGGCCGCGGCATCGGCGTTGAACACCCGGACGCTGGCGTTGAGACCCGGCGCCTCGCTTGGCTCGTAGGCTACTGGGACGCCCTGGAGCTGATCGCCCCGGCTGATCAAGAAGATCGTCTTGAGCTCGTGGTCAGTCAGCTGGAACGGCGCCAGCGTGGCCACGGGGTTGCCCTGGGCGTCGCGGATCTCGAGCTGAATCGTGCCCACTGGCGTGCCGAGCGCCCCGCCGGCGCGCCCGTACGCCATCGGGGCGCCAAACGGCACGCCGCCGACGTAGGCGACGAGCTGGCGGTCGCGCTGGCTGGCCGCGGCGTGGACCACCCGCAACCGACCTTCTCCTCGGACGTGCCGGGTGTTGTCGTCGACCAGAACCGACAACGGCTCGGCCCCGCCCGGGAGGTTGACCACCGTGTACTCCTTCCCGGGCCGCAGCCGCAGCGACTGCGACTTGCCGCCGACCGTGGCCGCGTGGAGCTCGCTGGGCAGGTTGTCGCCCGACACCGCCCGATTGACCCCGCCGTCGAGCGCCATCACCCACATGGCCGCGTCCGAGCCTGCGAAGAACGCCACGTGCGTCCCGTCTGGCGACAACCACCCGCGGCCGGGGTCGTCGGGCGGCGACCACACCGGCGGCATCGCCGCGTCGGTCAGGGCCATCGGGCGCGCGTCGCCGCCCGCTGCCGACACCTGGTAGAACGTGCCGTTGCGAAGGTAGACCAGCTCGCCGGCCAGCGCCGGGCGCTCCGCCGGCGGCGTGAACGTCGCCAGCCGCGGCATCCGGTCGAGCAGCTCGGTGACGTCGGAGATGCCGGCCGTGGCGTTGGCCGCCGCCTGCTGTTCCCGGTAGGCCGCCGCGGAGTCCGAGACCGGCGTCTCCAGGCCGGGGATCGGCGCGCCGCCGGCCTTGATCTGGTCGAGGAGGGCCTCCATCGTGGGCTCCCCGCCCACGCCGAGCACGGCCGGCGTGGCCGGGGCGCCGGCGGGGGCCGTCGCGGGTGCCTGCGGGGTCGACGCGGCGCCGGCCGCGCCGCCCGCCGACTCGGTCAGCTTGGCGAGCTCCGGCTGGAGGTCGGTGGCGGTCTGGCCTTGGCCGCCTTGGCCGCACGCCGCCAGCATGGCCACGGCCAACGTCGCGCTCAGCCCCAGGCCGTACCGGCGTCGGGATCGCGTCCAGGTTCGAAGCAGGTATCGCATGTTCATCTCATCTCATCCATGTCCATGATCTTACAGCATGTAAGACCCCGCGTCACGGACGTGTCCGCTCGGGGGACTACCGCCAGGATTCGGTTACTCGACCAGCACGAAGAGAGGGGCGCACCGCGGATCGCACTCTGCGGGGAGGGAGTCCACCAACGGGGGCGCCACGTCCTGCTCACCCCGCGCCATCGCCGCCGGTGGGGCACAGACCGGCTCGATGGGCGCGGGCGGCGCGGCGCCGGCCACGCGGCCGCCGAGCCCGAAGATGACGGCCACGACGGCGGCGCTGCCGAGCCACTGGGCCAGCGTCGGGCGTGCCACGCGGATTGCCTGCGGCTCGATCAACTGGAGCAGGCGGGCCTCGGTGGCCGAGATCGCGCCGACGGCCAGGATTCCCGCTGGCCACAGCGGGCGATCGGATCGGAGCAGCTTGTACAAGGCGCGGGCCAACGGCAGGCCGCCGCCGTCGACCGACGCGTCGGCATCGGCGTAGAGCTCCTTGGCCCCGAGGTAGCCGTTGCGCAGCGCGCCGGCCAGCGGCAGGAAGAACAGCCCGCTGGCGAGGGTGCGGCCGATCAGAATCTTGAGGGGATCCCGGTGGCGCAGGTGATGGGCCTCGTGGCGCAGCACGGCCACCAGCTCGTCGTCGTCGAGCATGTCGGCGAGCCCGGCGCTCACGCATACCCGCGGGCGCCATAGGCCGTAACAAAACGTGAAGGCCGCCCGATCGTCGACCCGGTCGATGCGCCCATCCAGCCCGGCGAGCCGCCCGAGCCGCGTCAAGCGGCCGCCCGACTGGGTGGACCGGCGCAGCGTCCGGCGCAGCATGCGGCGGGTGGCCCATCCTTGATGCACCAAGGCGAGCGCGCCCGACATCAGCCCCGCCGACAAGACGCCGAGCGGGATCGCCGCCGCCTCGGCGACGCGCCACGCCACCACGGCGTGCGCGATCTGCTGGCACGCGGCGTACGCCTGGGCCACGGGAAGGTGCCGGAAGACCAAGGCAGCGAGGCCGGCGGTGAGCCCCAACCCAATGCCCGCCAGGAGCAACAGCGGTCCCTCGGCCGCCCAGCGCACGCGCGTCATGCCCGTTCCTCGCCGGCCGGCCGCGCCTGCACGAGGCGGGTCAGCCGCTCCAGGAGCCGCGGGTCGACGCTGCTCAGCGTGTCGATGAACTGCGCCACCGCGAGGTCGCCGAAGTCCTGCACGAGGCCCTCCACCACCTCGCGGGAGAGCCGCCGCTCGAACCCCTCGCGGCTCTCGACCGGCGCGTAGACGAACGCGCGTGACTCGCGCCGGCGCGCCAGGAGCCGCTTTTCGACCAATCGGTTCATGACGGTCATCACGGTCTTGTAGTTCGCGCCGTCCCCAAGCCGCTGGCAGACGTCGGACACGCTGGCCTCGCCGAGCGCCCACACGGCCTCCATGACCGTGGCCTCGAGCTCACCAAACACGCGGGCCAACCCGCGTTGGTCGAGCTTGAAGGCATGAACGCGCCCGTGGGGCGCGGCGCTGTCGATTTCGGCCATGGTCGATATCACCTCGGAGACGCTAAGTCTTACATGCTGTAAGCAAGCCTGCAACTATAACGCGATTGCCCATGCCCGGGATACGCCACATTGGTGAGAGCTGGATGAGTCTTTGCGGATTCGAGGTCACGTCGTTACAATTCAACCCAGGCGTTAGTCGCGCATTAAGCCGTCCCGCCGTGGCCGTTATCGTCTATCGTCACCGCCACCCGTGAGCCGCCCCCATGTCCTTCGCCCGATCTTCCTCCTATCGGCAGCGATCGCCCGATCGCCGCGGTCGCGGTCTCCTGACGGCCGTGCTCGCGACGTGGCTGGCGACGGGATGCAGGGCGATGGTCGGCGCGCCGGCGGCTGGTTCGCCGCCGACGCCGGCGGCGGCCGTCGCGCCGATCGCGGGCGCGGACCGGAGCGGCGCCGGCGGGTTGGCCGCCAGCCGGGGCGCCGGGCCGGGGGCGGGCGTCGTCGTCGGGCGGCTGATCGATGGCGTGACCGGCCTGGCCGTCCCTGACGCCGGGGTGGCGATCCTCGAGATCGGGCGCCGGACGGTGACGGCGCCTGGCGGGCACTTTCGGTTCGACGGCGTCCCCACGGGGCGCTTCACCCTTGTCGTCGGCCCCGCCGACGGTTTCCTGCCGCGGAGTCTCGACGTGTCGGTGTTGCCCGACGGGCTGAACGCGTCGCTCATCCCGGTGGTCCCGGCCACCCCCCCCACCTTGATCGTGCCGGAGTTTGGCGGCAAGGTGCCGGCCTGCGGGGACACGCAGCTGCTGCTGCCGACCGCGGCCGTGGGCGAGCCCACGCCGATCCAGGTCACGTGCATCACGCACGCCGGGGCGTTCCCGGCGCCGCCGCCGGCGGGGCGGCTGCCGCTCGCCGCGGTCGACACGGCGCCGGCCGGCACGGCTCTGGCCAGCCCCGGGCGCCTGACCGTCGACCTGCCGTCCCAACCGCGCTACGCCGCGGGGGTTACCCTCGACTTGCTCCGCCTCGACCTCCACCGCCTGATCTGGGTGCCGACGGCATCGCTCGTCGTCGATGCGGGCGGCCGCACGGCGACCGGCAGCGTCAACGCGCTGGGGACGTTCCTCGTCGCCGCGCCGCCCTTCGGGACGTTCCTGTCGGCGACCGACGCCGGGCCCGCCATCACCCGGCTGAACACCAGCTCCGGCGCGCAGGCGGCGCCGCAGGAGGTCTTCGCGACGGGCACGGCCGTGGTCTACCTGTCGCTGGACTACGGCGGGTTGTCCGACACGCCGCTCCGGATCCGGACCACCAACCGCAAGGGCGAGGTCGTGTTCGAGTCCACCCGGACGGTCTCGGGCAGCGGCCACGACGACGTCCCGATGGCCCATGGCCGGTCGGCGTGGCCCGTGGACGCCTACCTCACCACCGTCGATCTGGGCACGACCACCGAGCCCAGCAGCGTGGCCTGGCGCATCGCGGCCGAGCCGACCCCGCGCCCGGCGCCGCCGACGCTGCCGGCCATCGTGCCGCCCGGGTTGCAGGCGAGCGGCGCGCCGGCCGCGCCCTGGCCAGCGGCGCCCCCGCGCTCGGCGTGCGTGCCTGCCGGCGCCTGGTACGCCTACTATGTTCA
>CAYQBA010000102.1:0-16516 GCA_964415605.1 uncultured Anaerolineales bacterium
CGCGCCGACGCCGACCGCGACGCCGGAGGCGCCGACCCTGGAGCCCCCGGGGCCGACGCCGGCCGCGACGGCGGAGACGGCGACGCCGGCCGCACGGGCGGCACGGGCGGCGCCACGCCACACGGCGCGGGCCGTGCACCGGATAAGGCCGGCGCATGCTCGCTGAAGGCGGACGCATCCTCGACATCTCGGTGGCCGTCGGCCCCGACCTCGGGGTCTGGCCGGGCGACCCGCCGACGGTGATCGAGCGCGTGTGCGACGTCGCGTCCGGCGACGGCTGCACGCTGACCCGCCTGTCGCTGAGCGCGCACCTCGGCACCCACGTCGACGCCCCGGCTCATTTCGTCGCGGGCGGTGCGACGGTGGACGGCCTCGACCTCGGCACGCTGATCGGGCCGGCCGTCGTCGTCGACCTCCGGCACGTCGCGGCCATCGGCGCGGACGACCTCGACGCCGCGGGCGTGCCGTCCGGCACGCGGCGGCTGCTCCTGCGCACCCGCAACTCCGACCGCTGGGCGCGCGGGCAGCGCGCGTTCGACCCGGGCTTCGTCGGCGTCACGCCCGACGGCGCGGCGTGGCTGGTGGCGCACGGCGTCCGGCTGGTCGGGATCGACGGGCCGTCGATCGCGCCGTTCGACGACGTCGACGCCCCGCACCTGGCGCTGCTCGGCGCGGGGGTGGTCGTGGTCGAGGGGCTCGACCTCCACGCCGTCGCGCCGGGCGCCTACACGCTGGCGTGCCTGCCGCTCAAGGTCGCGGGCGCGGAGGGCGCTCCGGCCCGCGCGGTGTTGATCGACGCCGGGGCCCGGTCTGCCGAGGTGCCTCCGCTGCTTGATTGAGTGTGGCGCGGGGCAGACGACGAGTATGATCACGGGGGGCGAGATCAAGCGGGCTCTGGCCGCCGAAGCTCGATTTGGCCTACAAGCCCAGTTGTAGGCGATTCTGGCATTGCCCCCGTCTGGACATGCCCCCCGCGGTCATCGAAGCCGGCCCGGCCCCCCCATCACCGCCGCCAGGCTCGCGGGTCGAAGAACACCACCAGCGGCAGGATCTCCAGCCGGCCCGCCAGCATCCCCACGATCAGCACCAGCTTGGACGCCGCCGGCAGCGCGATGACGCGCGCCACGGGCACGAAGCTCGGCCCGAACCCCCCGAGCGCCGAGCACGCCACCGCGTAGGCATCCCCGATCTCGAGGTCAGGCGCCTGCACGCTGATCACCAGCCCGCTCGCCGCGACGTACGCCATCCACGCCAGAAAGAGGAAGGCCACCTGGCGGAACACGCGGTCGGAGACCGGCCGGCCGTCGACCTGGACCGCCCGCACCGCGTGCGGCGGCAGGCGCAACACCGCCAGCTCGTGCGCGATGAGCTTGCCGAGCAGGCCCAGGCGGATCAGCTTGATCCCGCCCGCCGTCGAGCCGGCCGCGCCGCCGACGACCATGAGGAACAGGAAGACCTCGCGCGCCAGTCGCGGGAACTCGCCGGCCGGCACGATCTCGAAGCCGGTCGTCGACATCAGCGAGGCCACCGTGAAGAACGACACCCAAACCCAGTCCCGCGCCGCGTCGGCCTGCGCCAGCCACACGCTGGCCGCCGTCACCGCCGTGGCCAGCCCAAGGACCGCCCAGAACAGCCGCATCTCGAGCCCGTCCCACAGCGCCCGCACGTCGCCCCGCACCAGCCGGAAGTGAGCGTAGAAGTTGATGCTGCCGGCCAGCATGAACACGGCGATCACGCGCTCGATGGCCGCAAAGCGCGGAAAGGCCGCCGGATCCTGGCGGAAGAACGCCACGCTGGCGTCGTGCGTGCTGAACCCCCCGGTGGCGGTGGTGGTCATGGCATGCACGACGCTGTCCAGCCCCGACAGGCCGAGGAATCGGTAGAGCACGATCTGCGCGACCGTCAGCGCGACGTAGATCAGCGTGAACCGCTCGACCGCGACGCGGAAGTTGAGCGCCAGGCGCCCGGGGCCGACCTGGGCGACCCCCTCCGCGTTCAGGAGCGAGAACGCCTCGCTGCCCCGCGAGCGCCCGATGAGCAGCACGAGGAGGAGGATGCCGAGCCCGCCCAGCCATTGCGTCAGGCCGCGCCACAAGAGGACGCTCGGCGGCAGCCCGTCGAGCCCCACCAGCATGGTGGTGCCCGCCGTCGCGAACCCGCTGGCGCTCTCGAACACGGCGTCGAGCCACGGCACGCCGAGGACGAAGCCGTACGGCAGCGCGCCGAGCGCGGTGGTGACGATCCAGGCCGCGGTGGTCACGAGCAGCGCATCGGTCTGGGTCAGCGTGGCGGGCCCGGCCTGCCGCCGCCGGCGGGCCAACGCCCCCAGCCCCAGCGCGACGGCGGCCGGGCCGGCAAAGCCGTGGACCGCGCGCCACGATGCCGCGTCGCGTGCGCCGGCCAGCGCCAGGCCGGTCGGGACGAGAAGCGCCACGCCGACCGCCATCAACACGGGCGCCTGGTAGGCCGCCACGGCCACGGCGCGGCGCCGCCAGGCCGGCCGACGGGCCACGGGCCCCGGCGCGGCGGCGAGCGTCATCGCCGGGGCGTCAGCCGTTCCGCCGGCGGCGCCGGCCGTGGAGGATGTCGGCGATGCGGTGGACCTCGTCGGTCCGCGCCAGCGCCAGCACCTCGTCGCCGGCCGACAGCACCGGCCCCGTGTGTGGCAGGTGGAAGCGCGGGCCCGGCGCAGCGAGCACCCCGAGCAGCACGGCCTCGGCCGGGAAGCGCGCCTCGGCCGCCAGCGCCGCCAGCGGCTGGCCGAGGAGCGGCGAGGCCGGCGGGACGGCGACGGTGGCGATCTCGACCTTGCCGTCGCCCAGCGCCATGACGTGTCGGACGTCCGGATCCTCGATGGCGATGAGGAGCTTGTTCAAGAGGTAGTCGAACGCGCTGAAGATCTCGGTGATGCCGGCCAGCTCGTAGGCCGCCCGATAGTGCTCCTGCCGCAAGAGCGCCAGCGAGTGCGGCACCTGGAACTGCCGCCCGAAGAGCCCGATCAGGATGTTCTTGATGTCCTTCTTGGTCATGGCCACCAGCACGTCGGCGTGCTGGATGCCCGCCTCCTGCAGCACCCGGACGTTGGTCGTCTCGCCCTGGATCACCAGACAGCCGAGCTCCGCCGCGACCATGTTGCAGTACTCGGGGTCCTCGTCGAGGTAGGCGACCTCGTGCCCGCGCGCGACCAGCGCCGCCGCCAGGCTGCGGCCCAGGGGATCCTCGTTGGCGATCAACACGTACATGCCGAGGGCAATGGTAACACGCGGCGCGCCCCGCGCGCCATCGGGGCGCGCCGGAACCGGGCGGCGGGTTGCCCCTCCCTTCGGCGGTCGGGTATACTCGCACCGACGCCCGCCGTCCTCAGAGGAGCACCCGACCATGCAAGCAGGCCCCATGCCCACCTCCGGCGCCACGCCGCTCCCGGTGGTTGCCGGCGAGGAGCCCGACGGCCTCGCGGCGCTGGCCGCCGGCATCGTGCTCCGGCCGCGCACGGCCTTGCCCCGCCTCGCCGAGCGCCCCGGCCGCCGCTGGATCTGGCCCGTGGTGATCCTGGCGCTCGTGGCGGCGACCAACGGGTTCCTGCAGGCGCGGCAGGCCATTCGCGACAGCTTCGAGGCGCTGAGCGCCGGCGGCGCGGTCTCGGCCGTCGCCGTCACGCGCGAGGGCGGCACCCCGGCCGCCGTCGATGCGCCGGCGGCGGCCATGGGCACGGCCTCCATGATCGGCGCCGTCTTCGGCGCCGTGGGCGCCGTGGTCGGGGTCGTCGCCGGCGTCATTCTGGCCGCGGCCGTGCTGCACTTCCTGGGCACGATCTTCGGCGGGCAGCAGGGCTTCGCCCAGATGCTGGCCGTCGTGGCCTGGGCCCACCTGCCGGTGATCGCCGGGAGCCTCGTCCGCCTGGCGTACGGCCTGGGCACGGGCTTCGGCGCCGGCACGCCCGGGTTGAGCGGCCTCGTCGAAGACCGGAGCCTGCTCGGGCCCGTCCTGGCGCAGGTCGAGCTCTGGACGCTCTGGCTGGTGGCGCTGCTGTACATCGGCATGCGGGTGGTCTCGCGCATCCCGCGGCTGAAGGCCGCGTTGGCCGTCGGCGCGCTCGTCGCGCTGTGGGTCGCCGCCGGCGAGCTGGGCGTGCTGGTCGGCCGCTTCTTCGCCGCCTGACGCCGCGCCATGAGCCCCGCCGCATCGCCGCCGATCATCCGCGCCCGCGGCGTGGTCAAGGAGTTTGCGCTCGGCGAGCAGACCGTCCGCGCCATGGCCGGCGTCGACCTCGACGTGCGCGCCGGCGAGTTCGTCGTCGTCATGGGCCCCTCGGGCTCCGGCAAGAGCACGCTGCTCAACCTGATCGGCGGCCTCGACCGCCCCACCGAGGGCGAGATCATGGTGGAAGGGCGCGACATCGCGACCCTCGACGAGAACGCCCTGGCCACGTACCGGCGCTCGAGCGTCGGGTTCGTGTTTCAGTCGTTCAACCTCGTGCCGACGATGACGGCGCGCCAGAACGTCGAGTTCCCGATGATGTTCGCCGGCCGGCCGCCCGGCGCGCGCCGCGCCCGGGCCGAAGCCCTGTTGCGCGCCGTCGGCCTCGGCCACCGCATCGACCACCGGCCCATCGAGCTGTCGGGGGGCGAGCAGCAGCGGGTGGCCATCGCGCGGGCGCTGGCCAACGACCCCCACATCCTGCTCGGCGACGAGCCCACCGGCAACCTCGACACCCGCACCGGCCAGGAGATCTTGCGCATCCTCTCCGACCTCAACGCCGCGGGCCACACGCTCCTCGTGGTGACCCACGACGCGCGGCTGGCCGAGTACGCGCACCGCATCGTGCACATGCAGGATGGGTGCATGCAGTCCGAGGAGGTTGGCGCCCGCCCATGGGCCGAACCGCCCCGGTCCGCCGGCGCACGCGAAGGACAGGATCTCGCCGCAGGCGGCTTGCCGGCTCGCCCCGAGCAGCCGCTCACCCCCACGGAGGCCCCCGCGTGAACGACCTGCCCGAATGCCCGGCATCTTCCCGGGTCGCCCCGACCGCCGCTGAGCCCAGCGGCGCGCCGGCCACCGCAATCCAGGCGGTCCGGACGACCGAAGCCGACGCCCGGCCGGCGCTGGCCGCGCGGGGTCTGCGCCACGTGGCGCTGGGCCTCGGCCTGGGACTCGGCCTTGGCCTGGCGCCGTGGTGGGCCGCCGGCGCCGGCGCCCAGCCCGAGCCGCCGACCGAACCGGCCGCGGGGCCCACGCTGGTCGTCCGCGCCGCGACGGCGGCACCGCAGCAGCCGCCGCCTCCCAGCGCGACCCCGACGTGGCCGGCGCCGACCGTCACGCCGGCGGCATCGGCCACTGCCACGCGCTTCCCGTCGTTTCCGCCGACGTGGACGCCGCGGCCATCCACCACGCCGTCGGCCGAGCCCACCGACACGCCGGCGCCGTACGACCTGCCCAACGAGGAGCGCCCGCTCATCGTCGTCGACGGCTTCGACGCCGCGCCGGGCCGGCCGAGCCCCGGCGACCGCTTCCGCCTGACGCTGCACGTCAAGAACGAGGGCGAGCACTTCGCCGAAAACGTCCAGCTCACGCTGAGCAGCGCCACGTTCCTGCCGGTCGACCGCGGCGCCGTGCTGTACGCCAACACCATCGACGAGGGCGACACCCGCTCGCTGAGCGTGGACCTGCGCGTGACGTCGGACGCCAAGGCCGGCGTGTACCCGATCGCCATCGCGCTGCGTTGGGACGACTCGTACGGCGGCAAGTACTCCGACGAGGCGTCGATCGGCATCGAGGTCGGCGGCGCCAGCGCCACGCGACCCCTCCTCGCCGTCGTGGCGTCGCGCCTGCCGGGCCGCGTGGCCCCCGACGTTCCGTTCACCATCGCGCTCGACGTCGTGAATACCGGCGGCAAGGAAGCCCGCAACGTCACGGTGGCGCCCACGGGCGGGCCGCTCACCGTCCAGGCCGCCGGCGGCGGGCCCCTGGTCATCCCCCCCGGCGGCCAGGCCACCGTCAGCCTGCGCGCCACGGCCGCCGGCTCCGACACGCCGGGCGCGGCCTCGCAGGCGCTCGAGCTGCGCTACGACGATCCCGACGGCACGCGCTACACCGAGGGGCACGTGCTGGGGGTCGTCGTCACCGGCGAGGCGGCCTACGACCCGCTGCCGATGGTCACCGGCTACCGCGTGCGCACGGCGGCGACGCGCGGCGCGCCCGACGGTCTGCTCACGCTGCAGCCGGGCGAGGTGTTCACGCTCGAGATCGACGTGCTGAACGCCGGCCCAACCGACGCCGTCGGGACGCGCCTGGCCCTCGGCGGGGGCGGTGCGCCGGCCGCGGCCGGGTCGGCGTCGGGCACCAGCCTCGGCGTCTTCGCGCCGGTCGGCACCAGCAACCTGCGCTTCCTCGACCGGCTGGCGGCCGGCGAGTCGCGCACCGTCGAGCAGCGCCTCGTCATCGACGGCACGGCCAAGCCTGGCGTGTACGTGCTCGAGCTGGCGTTCAACTACCTCGACGCCAACGGCCAGGCGCTGAGCTCCAGCGAGGTCGTCAGCCTGCTCGTCGACCGCAAGGTCACGCTCGATCTCAACCCCGTCAGCGTCGTGACCGACACGCTCGTCGGCCGGCCGGTCCCGCTCGTGCTCGACCTCGTCAACCTCGGCAACAGCACCGTCAGCGTCGGCAACGCGCGCATCGAGGGGCGCGGCCTTACGATCACGCGCGGCGCGAAGCAGTTCGTGGGGCCGCTGGATGCCAGCGGCTTCTTCACGCTCGACGCCGAGGTGCTGCCGGACACGCCGGGCATCGCGTGGGCCAGCGTCATCGTGGAGTACTTCGACAGCTTCAACCAGCTCCAGACCTTTGAGCAGCGCATCGATTTCAACGTGGCCGACGCGCCCGAGCTGCCCGAGGTCGAGGTCGAGCCGGCCGCACCGCCGGACAGCCTGCCGTGGCGCATCGTCAAGGGCTTCCTGGGCCTTGGCACGCCGCGCCCGGCGGCGACGGCCGTCCCGCTGCCCGTGGACGGCGCGCCGGCCGGGGCCATCGACGCGCCGCCGCCGTGATCGACCCATGACCCTGCGCGACCTGCTCAAGCTGGTCCTGGCCAACCTCAACCGCATGCGGGCGCGGGTGGCCCTGACCGCCGTGGGCGTCATCATCGGCACCGCGGCCGTGATCGTGCTGATGTCGCTCGGTGCTGGCCTGCAGGCCAGCACCAACGACATGTTCAACCTCGGCGACCTGACGATCGTCGAGGTGCGGTCGGCCGGCAGCCCGATGTTCGGCCCGATGGCGGGCGAGCGGCCCGCCGGCCGCGACGCGACGGAGCGCATCCTCAACGACGACGCGTTGCGCGCCATCCGCGCGCTGCCGAACGTGGCGGTGGTCACGCCGCAGGAAGGCCTGCAGGGCTTCGGCGAGCTCAAGCTCGGCCGGACCACCGGGGGCGGCTACATCCAGGGCATCGATCCGGCAGCGGTGGATGCCCTGGGGTGGGAGATGCAGAGCGGTGCCGCGCGGCTGGCGCGCGGCCAGATCGTCATCGGCCCCAAGGCATTCGATCAGGGCGGGATGTTCATGATGGCCGTCAGCGGCGGCGGCATGGTGATGCGCGGCGGTCCGTCATCGGGCGACGCGGCGGCGGCCCAGCCCACGCCGGACCTGCAGGGGCGCACGTTGACGCTCACGCTGACCAAGTACGACGAGGAGCAGCAAGAGATCACGCGCGTCGAGCGCCTGCGCGTGGCCGGGGTGTTCGCGGAGGGCAACCACAACTACGAGGCCTACGTGCCGCTCTCGCAGCTCGAGGAGTTCAACCGCTGGTTCTCGGGCAAGCGCCGTACGTCGCGCGACGGCTACGCCAACGTCATCGTCAAGGTCGACGACCCGGCGAACGTCCTCGACGTCCAGGCCGCGATCGACGCGATGGGCTTCAACACGTCATCGCAGCAGCAGTTCCTCAAGGAGGTCAACCGCCAGTTCCTCATCGTGCAGGGCGTGCTCGGCGGCGTCGGGGCCATCGCCCTGCTGGTGGCCGCGTTCGGCATCGCCAACACCATGACCATGGCGATCTACGAGCGGACCAAGGAGATCGGCATCATGAAGGCCATCGGCGCCACCAACAACGACGTGCTGCGGATCTTCCTGTCGGAGGCAGGCGCCATCGGCTTCGTCGGCGGCCTGTTCGGCGTCGGCGTCGGCTGGGGCATCGGCCAGGTGATCCAGCTCGTCGTCGTCAACATGTTGCTCAGCAGCGCCGACCGGCCGCCGGGGGAGCCCATGCCGAGCGTGGTCGTGACGCCGGCGTGGCTCATGGCGTTCACGCTGGTGTTCGCGACGCTTGTCGGCGTCGTGAGCGGCATCTATCCCGCGCTCCGTGCGGCCGGCATGAAGCCGCTGCGGGCGCTGCGCACGGAATGATGCTACAATCCCGCGCGAGGTCTCCGCAATGATCCAGCCGTCCGCCACGCTTGCCCATCGCGACAACGCCTCGGCCGGCTACGCCCTGTACGGCCGGCTGGTTCTGTGCTCGGGCACGGCCAATCCGGCGTTGGCCGCCGAGATCGCGACGGCCATCGGCTGTGACCTGTTGCCGGTGCGGATCCGTCAGTTCGCCAACGGCAACACGTTCGTGCGCCTCGATCGATCGGTGCGCGGCTCGGATGTCTTCTGGGTCCAGCCGACGTGCACCCCCACCAACGACAACCTGATGGAGCTCCTCATCGCCATCGACTGCTTGCGGCGCGACTCGGCGGGCCGGATCACCGCGGTGGTGCCGTACTACGGCT
This sequence comes from uncultured Anaerolineales bacterium, assembly GCA_964415605.1. GTDB lineage: Bacteria > Chloroflexota > Anaerolineae > Epilineales > Epilineaceae > UCB3. The sequence goes on from CAYQBA010000102.1 coordinate 8,772, forward strand.
ATGGGCGCACCGACAAGAAGGACCAGCCGCGGGTGCCGATCACGGCGCGGCTCGTGGCGGACATGCTCACCGTCGCCGGGGCCGACCGTGTGCTGACGATGGACCTGCACGCCGACCAGATCCAGGGGTTCTTCTCGATCCCGGTCGACGACATCACCGCCCACCACATGTTCGCCAAGCACATCCTCGCCAAGGGGATCACCGACGCCGTCGTCGTCTCCCCCGATCTCGGCGGGGTCAAGGACGCCCGCAACTTCGCCGTCGAGATCAACCTGCCCCTGGCGATGATCGAGAAGCGCCGCAGCGCCGACGGCAGCATGACCCAGGTCTTCAACCTCATCGGCGACGTCGACGGCAAGGACGTGCTGATCATCGACGAGGAGATCGACACCGCCGGCACCATCTGCAACGCCGCCCATTTCGTCAAGGCTCACGGTGCCCGCCGGGTGTATGCCCTGGCCACGCACCCGATCTTCTCGCCGCCCGCCGTCGATCGGCTGCGCGAGGCGCCGTTCGAGGAGATCATCGTCACCAACACGGTGCCGATCCCCCCGGAGAAGATGTTGCCCAACATCACCGTGCTCAGCGTGGGCCCGCTGTTGGGCGACGTGATCCAGCGCATCCACTCCGGCCGGTCCGTGGGCGAGATCTTCGACGAGTAGTCGGCCAGCACGCGGCCCCCGGCCGCCCGCGCGCCGCCCGCCGCCATGGTCGACGTCGTCCTCGCGATTCAGACACACGCGGGCTGGCTATACGCCCTGCTTGCCCTCCTGCTGCTGCGCGAGCTGGCGGCCTTCCGCCGCGCCGGTCACGCGCGGGCCACGGCGTTGTTCGGGCTCGAGCACGAGGCGGCCACCGGCCGGTTGATCCGTTCCGCCGTGACGATGCTGCTGCTCGGCACCATCGGGGTCGGGATCTTCATGGTGGCGCGGGTGGTGGCGCCGACGATCCCCGACATCGCCCGCCGCGCCCCGAGCCGTGCCCCGCTCATCATCACGCCCCCGACGGCGGCAATCGCCACCGACACGCCAACGCCGCCACCCGCCACCCCTACCCGGCCGCTGCCGCTCATCGTGACGGCCACGCCGCCGTGAGCCGCCGCCCTACCACGAGGGCTGGCGGTAGGCGATCGAGAGGTAGATCCGCCTGACGACGTCGGTGGCCGTCGCCGTCGGCGTGGCGGTGCCGGTCGCGGTCGACGTCGGCCAATCCATGGTCGCGGTCGGCGTGCCAGCGGTCGGCGTGGGTTCGCCGGGCGTCGGCGACGTGGTGCTTGCTTCCGGCGTGGCCGACGCCGATGGGTCCGCCGTCGCGGTGACGGTCGGGCTGGTGGTGGCCGAGGCGCCGGCCGTCGAGGACGGCGGCGGGCTGACCGTGGCCGTCGCCGTCGGCGGGAGCACGCTCCAACGCCCGTAGAAGACGTCCGCGCCTCCTTGAACGTTGTCTTCGACCCACACGGCGTGCACGTCGCCCGTCCGCGGATCGAACACGATGTCGGGCATGCGGCTGTTCGGCCGCAGCGGCGTCTGGATCGGCGGGGTCGAGTACCCGAACCAGAGGGTCTTGGCCTTCTGCTCGGCCCACACGACCAACGGCCCGAAGCCCAGATCCGCCGGCGCCAGCGCCAGGCTCGGCATGGTGGATCGGGCCGACAGGTCGCTCTGCTCGAGGATCTCGCCCGGCGTCTCGCAGTACCGGATGATCTCCTGCCGCTGCCCCACGCCCAACGGGCCGTCTCCTTCCTGCCACATCATGCAGACGGTTTCGGGGCCGGCCGCCTCGATGACCGGCGACCGCGCCTGGCCGGCATCGAAGGCCTGCAAGTCGTTCCCGTCACAGGCCCAGTGGGTACCGGCGACCTCGCGCGACGCGTGCTGGATGAACGCGCCGTCGGCGTACTGGTCGTCGTACCACACGACGTGCACCCGTTCGGCCGCGTCTTGATCGGCGGCCACCGCGATGCGCGGCCAGCTCGGGTTGACGAGGACGCAGTCGTCGATGGTCCCACCCGACTCGACGACGCCGTTGCGCAGCTTGGCATAGTACGGGCTGCGCCCACCGCCGCGGGTGCTGATCCACGTGACCCACAGTGTCCCGTCGGGCTCGTGCGCGATGTCGGGCTCGATCCCGTCGTCCCCGATCCCGGGGATGGTCTTGGGGCGCAGCCACTTCCGGGCCTCGCCGTTCCACGCCGCGTACTGAACGCGGCGCGGCTCACTCTCGATGCCGGAGTGCTGGCTGAACCCGACCGTCACCTCTCCGGCGCCGTACGTCGCCAGCGACGGGCTCTCGGCAAACCGATTGAGCAGGCCAGGCTCGCCGGGCTGCCACCCCCCGGCGGTCGGCAGGTAGCGATAGTAGATGTCGCTGAGCCCGGGTGCCGTGGCGCCGACCTGCTCCCATGCGACGAAGATCGTCCCGTCGCCGGTCAGGGCCAGGCGGGGGCTGCGCGCCTCCGAACCGGCCCCGTCAGAGATCCGGGCCGTGCTGGTAAGCACCACCTGGGCATGGGTCGCGCCGTAGCGTGGGGTGGCCATGACGAGCGTCGCACTGACCATGGCCGCGGCGACCAGCCACACCGGCGTCAGGCGCCGGCGCGGGACGGGCACCCCTGGCGTCATGGCCAGTCCAGGCGCACACTGACGGCCGTCGGTGTATCCTCACCCTTGTCGCGCGCCACGGCGCGCACGCGCATGCCCAGCGCCACCGGAGCGGCGCGCGTATCCACGACGGCCGACGATTCGACGGTGAACACCACGTCCGTGCTGCCGTCGACGGGGCCGTCCAACGGCCGCACCGTCCAGTCGCCCCGGACGCCGCCGCCGGCGGGCAGCGCGACGAGCACGCCGTCGACCTCGATCAGCCGGGGCGCCGGGACCAGCTTGACCGTCGCCGCCCGGATGACGTCGGCGTCGATCTGTTCGCCGTCGACCCGGGCCTCCCAGCCGAGGGCGGGGCGGCCCGACGGAGGCAACCCTTCGATGACCGTGCCGACGGGGATCTCGACCGCGTAGTGGTCGACCACCCACACCGCCTGCACACCCGGCGCGGCCCCGTCGGCCACGTCGCGGACCGCGCCGCGGATCGACACCGCCTCGCTGGTCACCGGGTCGAGCACCTCGACCTCCGCGGCGACCAGCTGCTGGTTGGCGTCGCGCGTGCCGCGGACCATGACGCGCGCACCCACCTTTACCCGGCGGACGTCGTCGATCGCCGTCTGGTCGGTGATCGCCACCGGCTCGCCGCCGACGACCAGCGACCGCAACGGTCCCGTCGGCGATGGCTCCGACGGCTGCATCGCGCTCACCTGCCCGACGATGGTCTCCTCGGGCAGCCGAGTCCGGATCGTGACCTGCTTGGCGTAATAGGTCTTGCGATCGAGGAGCTCGAGGGCGCTGATCTCGACGATGTCGCCACGCTTGGGCTTGATCGACCCCGGCAGCAGACGCGTGTAGGCGTCCACCTCCACGAGCCGGGTCCGGTTCTGGCGGTCGAGGACCTGCCAGCAGCACCCGAACAGCGTGTCCCCGCCGGCCCGGCGCGGCAGGTCCCTGACCACGCCGACGAAGTCGATGGTCCGCGAGGCGATGCGCGCGCCATCCAGCGGGTACGCGGCCCGACAGCCCTCGGCGAAGCCGACCGTAAGCTTGAACGACTCCCTGAACTCCGGGGTGTCACGCGGTTGCGGGTCGAACGTCAGCCGCAACACCACGTGCGCGCCGGCCTCGACGACCGCGGCGCGCAGGCTGGGGTCCGGCCGCAGCGTGACCGGCGGCCGCAGGGGGGCGGCATCCGGCGCGGTCCAGATCAGCCAGTCGCTGAACGCGTCCGCCAACGCGATGCTCGTCAGCCTGACGAGCGCGTTCCCATTCTGCTCCGGCCAGTCCAGGCGCAGGTCGCTGATGCGCAACGGATCCGGGCTGTCGTTGTAGATCTCGAGCTCGACGTGGCGGCCCTTGAACACCAGGGCGGCCCCGAAGCCGACCTTGTCGCACTCCGGCTCGATGGCCGGCGACGTGACACGGACTTCGGCGCACGGAGACCCCGAGAGGTCGTCGAAGGCCAGCACCGCCGTGTAGCCGCCGGGCGCGGCCGGCTGGGCAAAGACCAGGCGCAGGCGCTGCGACGCGGCCCGCGGCAGCACGGCGGCCGTGGCGGGGTCGAAGGTCAGGACCACCGGCTCGGTCGTCGGCAGCCGCGGCTGCGCGAGCAGCGGCGTCGAGCCGAGGAACACGCCCGTCAGCGCGCCGTTGCGCTGAGGCCAGGTCAAGGTCAACGACCTGAGCGCGGCGCTGCCGCCGGTGTTCGTGATCGCCGCACCGACCTCGTTGGCGGGCGCTCCCTTCGCGTGGGTCAACTGCTCGACCGGCCACGGTCGGCAACCGAAAGCCCCTCCGCGCAGCGTCGAGTAGGTGGCCGTGCACCCTCCCTGGAACCCCGCGGCGAACGTGAAGTCCCCCGCGATGCCGTCGCTGGCGACCGGGACCGGGTCGTCGTCGGCGGTGCGGTCGAGCGCCGGGGTGGCGTCGGGCGCCTTGAACTCGAAGCGGATCTCGACGACCTGCCCCGGCCGGAGGGTCGTGGCCCGCCCGAAGTCGGTGATCGTGGTGGGTGACACATCGCTGCCCTTGTCCCACACCACGTGGCCGTCGATGGTCACCGCGGCGAGCGCGCCGTTGAGGCTCGGCACCCAGAAGACGTCGAGGGCCGTCAGCGTCTGCGAGATCCCGCTGCGGTTGCCCAGGCGCACCAGCGCCATGGCGCCCTGCGACTCGAAGCTCTGGACCTCGGTCCCACAGCTCGGCAGCGCCACCCACGTGCCCGCCGCGGCCACGCAGCCCGCCCGATTCGTGGCGCGCAGCGCGTAGCCGGTGCTCGCCACGGCCTGCTCGAAATCGAAGGCAAGGGCGAGCGAGCCGCCGGCCGGCACCACGGCCGGCCCGATCACCCGCGCCAGGTCGAGGGCCGCCGGGCTGCGCTGCAGCGGCGGATCCAGGCGCTGCACGGGGCCCGTGCCGACTTGCACCCCGGTGAGGGCGCCGTTGGCGGCCGGCCAGGTCAGCTCGATCATCGCGAGATCCGCCGGCTCCGGCCCGGGGTTGGACACCTCGAAGCCGACGCGCGTCGGCTGCTCGGCCATGAGGCTCGGGCCGGCAAGCGCGACCGGGCAGGTCGGCGCCTCGGGCCACCGCAGCGCGACCTCGCATCCCTCGCGCAGCACCACGACCACCGGGCCGGGGCGCCACGCGGCATCGGGCCTTGGTTGATAGAACACCAGGCGCAGCTCGGTGCGCTGGCCGCCCTCCACGATGATGGGCTCGCCCCCACCGAGCGGGACCAAGACCGGGCTGGCGCCAGCCTTGACCGGCGCCTGGACATCGCCTACCTGGACCTCGACCAACGCCGCCGAGCCCTCCCAACCGAGCTCGACCGCGTCGATGGTGGCAGGCGTGACCCCGGGGTTTTCGAGGGTGGCGGTCACGACGACCGAGTTGCCGGCATCCGGACCGCGCCGCAACGGCCCGCCAACCACCCGGCATGCCGCATCGGCCACCATGGCCGGGCCCGGGGTGGCTTGCTGGATGCCGGGGGCGGCCATCCACGGCGGGGGGGAGCCTCCGCCAACCACCTCAGGGGCGGGACGGAGCATCCCGGCAACGCCTCCCACCGCCACGGCCGTCAACCAGATACCCGAGACGGCGGGACCGTTCAAACGGATTGGGATCATGTCGTCCGCCGGATCTTGTTTGGACCGTCCTGGCGCCAACGGCGCCCGACCAGGGCAGGACGGCTCGGACCTTCAGTGTCCCAAAACGGGCGCGATATATCGGATATTATACCGGACCTTGGCATCGCAAGCGAATCAACCATCCTTCGCCCGGCTGGCGCCGGTCGCCGTCACGGCAGCCGCGCCCGGCGCGCCCACCCCGGGGGGGGGCGCGCCCGGCGCGGCACCAGCGTGCATGGCAGCGGCCGCGCTGCGCGGGGGCCCCGGGCTACGGCTCGAGCGGCTCGAGCGCCGGCTGGAGGGCCGGCGGCGGCTCGGCAGATCCCGCCGCGGGCGTGGGCGCGGGCGTGGCTGGGGGCGCGCCACCCTCCGGCTCATCGAGCGGCAGCTCGGCCAGCACGAAGATCGACGTCGCCCGGACCGTGCCGGCACCGGCGACGATGCCGTTGACGCTGACGGTCTGGCCTTCCGCCAGACTCGCGGGGCCGCCCGCTCCTCGGACCTGGGTCGTCGCGTCGATCAGCACCGTCACGGCCTCGGGGGTCGACGGGTCGCCATCGTCGCCGATCTCCAGCGTGAACCGCGCGCCGGGGACGAGCCCGCTGACCCGGCCCTCGGCCGTGAACGACTGCTCGGCCGCCTGGACCGTGATCTCGAGGGCCTCCGGCGTGCCGTCGGCGCACCCGCGGTACCGGACGGTGACCATGGCGCCCGCGGCCAACGTGCCGTTGACCCGCGCGCCCCCGATCAGGAAGGCGCGCCCGTCGGTCAACACCAACCGCCCGTCGCCGGGAAGGTCCGCCACGGTACCGGCTGCTTCAGCCGTCTGGTCGCCGACCGGGCTCGGCCGGCCGTTGAGCTTGGTGGCGGCGAACTCCGTCCGCGCACCGTCGCGGTACTCACCGCGCAGCACCACCGCATGGTTGCGGACGTCCAGCCCCGCGACGCCGTCGACCGACCGCACATCGGCGCGCACGAGCCGCTGCGGGCACTGGCCGACGCCCACGATCCAGATCCCCGCCTCCGGCTGGTCGACCACGACGCCCTGCAGCTTGTCGCCGGCCTTGCGACCCTCGCCGCTGTCGACGACGCTCGATCCGGGCGTGGCGTTCGGCGTACCCGTGGGCACCTCCGTCGTCGCCGGCGGCGGGGTGGTCGGCGGGACCGTCGGCGTCTCCGTCGCCGGAGGCTCGGTGGCGGTGGGCGTCTCGGGTTGATCGGCGCCGGCGATTGCCGCGCCACCCGCGGCGCGCGGCACGGCCGTCGCCGCCGTCGCGCCGTGATCGCGCGCGGACTCCGCCACCGCCGGCGCGGCGGATGCCGGTGCGCCGGTGACGTTCAAGCTTGTGATCACCGCCTGGCGCGCCGCGCCAGGATCGGTCCGAATCGTGATGGTGACCAGCGCGCCGGGAGGAACCTCCGCCAACGACGCGTAGTCGCCGAGGCTCAGGGCCACGTTGGGGCCAAGTGAGAGCCAGCGCTCGTCGGCCGCGCCGCCCTCGGGTGGCACGCGCACCAGCACGCCGCCGCCGGGCTGGGCGTCGAACGCCAGCCACACGGCGCGGAAGCTCACTTCCGCCGCCCGCCCGAGCGCGATGAGGCGATCGGCCTCATCCACGCGGCGTCGGTCCAGATCGTTGACCAGGCGAGCATGCGCCTGCGGGTCGAAGGTCGTCAACAAGTCGATGCGCTCGTTCAAGCGCTTGAAGTAGTACGCCGGCTCGCCCGGCAGGGCGTTGGCCACGGCCGCCGAGTTGCCCATCGCCATGACACCGACCACGAACACGGCGCACGCCAGCACGGACGCGACCGCCACGCGCGAGACCAAGGCCGCGATGCCGCCCAGCCAGCGCTGCGCGGCCGGGTCGTCTGCGCCGGCCGCCGGCCGACCGACCGTGTCGGCCGCCTGCCGGCGCGCGCGCGCCACGGCGGCATGATGCGCCCGCGAACGCGCCGCCACGTCGAGGAAGCGCGCCCGCCCGTCGACCAGGCTGCGCGGCGGCGGCGGCGGCGCCAC
>CAYQBA010000103.1:0-16493 GCA_964415605.1 uncultured Anaerolineales bacterium
CCCGCGCCGCGCAGCGCGGCGAGCCGCTCGCCCGCCAGCGCCGCCAGGCAGCGCCCGAGCGCCCACTCGCGCCCGCGCCGCGTGTCGGCCAGCCCTTGCGCTCGCAGCTCGGCCGTCACCCACGCCGTGTCGAGGAGCGGGCCCGCCGGCTGCGGGCGGTCGTAACGGACGGCCGCCAGCGCCTGGCGGACGGCGGCGCCGTCGAGCAGCGGGGCGGGGATGGCGCTCATCCGGCGGCGCCTACGCCCCGCCTTCCTCCGCCAGGAACCGCTCCGCCTCCAGCCCCGCCATGCAGCCCGTGCCCGCCGCCGTGATCGCCTGCCGCCACTGCTTGTCCTGGACATCGCCCGCCGCGAACACCCCCGGCACGCTCGTGCGCGTCGTGCCCGGCCGCGTGACGATGTAGCCCGTGTCGTCGAGCTCGAGCTGGCCGCCCAGGAAGTCCGTGTTCGGCACGTGCCCGATGGCGAAGAACAAGCCCGCCGCCGGCAGCTCGCGCACCTCGCCCGACCGCAGGTCGCGCAGCCGGACCGCCTCGAGGACCCCGTTGCCCAGCGCCGCTTCCACGACCGTGTTCGCCACCAGCTCGATCTTCGCGTTCTCCATCGCCCGGCGCTGCATGATCTTGCTCGCCCGCAGCGCGTCGCCGCGGTAGACCACGAAGACCCGCGAGCCGAACTTCGTCAGGAACGACGCCTCCTCCATCGCCGAGTCGCCCCCGCCCACCACCACCAGCGGCCGGTTGCGGAACAGCGGCAGCGCCCCGTCGCACACCGCGCACGCCGAGATGCCGCGCTGCCAGAGCTCCCCGTCCCCCGCCCCCGGAATGGACAGCCGCCGCGCCGTCGCGCCCGTGGCCACGATCACCGTCTGCGCCAGGAGCTCCCGGCTGTCGGTCGTCACCGTGAACGGCCGCCGGCGGACGTTCACCGCCTCCACCGTTTCGGTGAAGATCCGCGTCCCAAAGCGCACCGACTGCGCCCGCATCCGGTCCATCAGGTCCGACCCCAGGATGCCCTCCGGGAAGCCCGGGTAGTTCTCGACGTCCGTCGTCGTGGTCAGCTGCCCGCCCGCCGCCACGCCGCCCGCAAACATGCCCTCTAACATGACCGGCTGCAGCTCGGCCCGCGCCGCGTAGATCGCCGCCGTGTGCGCCGCCGGCCCGCTGCCGATGATGACCACCTTTTCCACCGTCACGCGCTTGCTCCTCGATTGGGTTGACCTTATGATAGCAACCGATCCCACCTCAGGATGACCGCCGATGACCGATCCTTACGCCGCCTACCGCCACCTCCAGTTCGACCGCCCCGCCCCGCGCGTCCTGCGCATCACCATGGACCGGCCCGGCCGCCTCAACGCCGCCGACCACGGCATGCACACCGAGCTGGCGCGCGTGTGGCGCACCGTCGACGAGGACCCCGACGTCAGCGTGGCCATCCTGCGCGGCGCCGGCCGCGGCTTCTCGTCCGGCGGCGACCTCGACCTCGTCGAGGACATGGCCGACGACTTCCAGGTCCGCGCCCGCCTCTGGAAGGAGGCCCGCGACCTCGTCTACAACGTCATCGACTGCTCCAAGCCCATCGTCAGTGCCATGCACGGCCCGGCGGTCGGCGCCGGGCTCGTCGCCGGCCTCCTGGCCGACGTCAGCATCGCCGGCGAGTCCGCCCGGATCATCGACGGCCACACCCGCCTCGGCGTCGCCGCCGGCGACCACGCCGCCATCGTGTGGCCGCTCTTGTGCGGGATGGCCAAGGCCAAGTACCACCTGCTGCTGTGCGAGCCGTTGACCGGCCGCGAAGCCGAGCGCATCGGCCTGGTGTCGCTGTGCGTGCCCGACGACGAGCTGCTCGACCGCGCGCTCGCCGTCGCCGAGCGCCTCGCCGCCGGCGCGCCGAGCGCCATCCGGTGGACCAAGTACGCCCTCAACAACTGGCTGCGCATGGCCGGCCCGACCTTCGACGCCTCGCTGGCCCTCGAGTTCCTCGGCTTCACCGGCCCCGAAGTCCGCGAGGGGCTGGCCAGCCTGCGCGAGAAGCGCGACCCGGCGTTCGACCCGGCGTCGCCGCTGTAGGACGAGCCACGATGCCATCGCCCCTCCCATCCCCCATCGCGCCGCGCGATCGCCGCGCGGCCGCCGCCGCCGCGCCGCGCGCGCGTCTCCGCCTGGCCATGGCCACCGCCGCGCCACGCCCGCGCCTCCGCCGCGTCATCGCCGCGACCGTCGCCGCCGGCCTCGGCCTCATCGCCGCCGGCACGCCCGGCGCCCCCGCGCGCGCGCAGCGCCCGCTCAGCGACACCTTCCGCTACACCATCGGCGCCGAGGACGGCCCCGGCCAGTTCGGCGCCCTGGCCGGCCTGGCCGGCTCGCGCACCGACGACAGCGTGTGGGTCGCCGACCGCCAGAACCACCGCGTCCAGCGCTACAGCACCCGCGGCGACCTGCTGGCGCAGATCGGGACCTACGGCACCGGCGACGGCCAGCTCAACCAGCCGCGTGCCATCGGCCTCGACGGCGACGGCAACGTCTACGTCCTGGACGCCGGCAACGCCCGCGTCCAGGTCTTCGGGCCCGACGGCGCCTTCCGCGCCCAGATCGCCGGCCGCGGCGCCGCCGACGGCCAGCTCCTCGAGCCCGTCGACCTCGCCGTCTCCGAGACCGGCACCGTCTACGTGCTGGACGCCGCGCGCGCCCGCATCCAGCGCTTCAGCCGCGACGGCGCGCTGGCCGACGCCTGGGGCGGCGTCGGCGCCGGCGAGGGCCAGATGGATCGCCCGATGGGCATCACCCTGCACCCCGACGGCACGCTGTACGTGGCCGACACCGGCAACCACCGCCTCCAGCGCTTCAGCAACCGCGGCACGTTCCTCGGCCAGTGGGGCAGCCGCGGCGCGGGCCCGGGCCAGTTCGACACCCCGATCGACGTCGTCGCCGCGCCCGACGAGACCTACTTCGTGGCCGAGCGCGGCAACCGCCGCGTCCAGCGCCTCGACGCCGACAAGAACCACCTCACCGACTGGGGGCACTTCGACGGCCTCGAGGACCTCGTCAGCGTCACCGCCACCTACGGCAACGTCGTCTACGTCGCCGACGCCCGCATCAACAAGGTCATCCGCTACAGCCCCGAGGGCTCGTTCGAGAACGAGTGGGGCGGCGTCAAGGTCGTCGACGGCAAGTTCGACGCCCCCGGCGGCGTCGCCGTCGCCGCCAACGGGACCGTCTACATCGCCGACACCAACCACGACCGCATCCAGCGCTTCGATGCCAGGGGCGCCTTCCTCGACGGGTTCGGCGCCACCGGCCAGGCGCTGGGCGACTTCTCGCGCCCCCGCGGCATCGTCGCCGCCCCCGACACCACGATCTACGTCGCCGACAGCGGCAACCACCGGATCCAGCGCCTCAGCGCCGCCGGCACCACGCCATCCGGCTTCGGGCAGCGCGGGTCCGGCCCCGGGCAGCTCGAGCGCCCGATGGCCGCCGCCATCGGCACGGTCGGCGGCGAGCCGGTCCTGTACGTCGCCGACACCTACAACCACCGCGTCCAGCGCCTCGGCCGGACCGGCGCCTTCCAGGTCCAGTGGGGGACACGCGGGGCGGGCCCGGGGCAGCTCGACCGCCCCGCCGGCATCGCGGTCGGCCCCGACGGGAGCGTGTACGTCGCCGACACCGGCAACCACCGCGTCCAGCGCTTCGGCCCGGACGGCCAGCCGATCGGCGCGTGGGGGTCCCGCGGCGCCGGCGACGGGCAGATGAACGAGCCGCAAGGCATCGCCGTCGCCCCCGACGGCACTGTCTTCGTCGCCGACACCGGCAACGCCCGCGTCGTGGAGTATGACGCCGACGGCCGCGCCCGCGGCGCGTGGGGCATGCCGGGGACGAGCGACGGCGCCTTGGGCCGGCCCGTCGCCATCGCCGTGGCGCCCGACGGCCGCGTCGTCGTGACCGACGAGGCCACCGGGCGCGCGCATATCTATGGCATCGGCCCCGGCGGCGCCTTCCGCGCCGAGCTCTTCGACAATCCCACGCTGGCCGGCCTGCCCAAGCTCATCGACGAGCCCGCGGTCATCCGCTACAACTGGGGCGACGGGCGCCCGTCCGCGGCGCTGCCCGCCGACGGCTTCAGCCTGCGCGCCGTCGGCTACGTGTCGGCCGCCGAGGCCGGCGACCACGGCGTCGAGCTGACGGCCGACGGCGGCGCCCGGCTGTGGATCGGAGGCAAGCTCGTCGTCGACCAGTGGGCCGCCGCCACGGTGGACGCCAGGACGACGGTGAGCCTGCCGGCCGGCCGCCACCGCCTGCGCCTGGAGTACGTCGACCCGTCCGGCCCGGCCCGGCTCGCCTTCACGTGGACCCCGCGCGGCGGCCCGCTGCCGACGCCGACGCCCGGCGCCACCGCCGGGCCGGGGTCGCCGACGGCCACCCCGGGAACCCCCGGCCCGACGCCCGGCGGGGCGACCGCGACCCGCACGCCGACTCGCACGCCGACCCGCACCGGGCCGGTGTACCAGGACTTGTTCATGCCCCTGTGCCACAACCGGTAGCCCGGATCACCGCCAACCGGGGCGCGGTGGCGGGCGGGCCGTCGGCGGCGGATGCCGCCCGACCGTATCCAACCGCCGCCCGGGGGCGTCCTAACACCGCACGCACCCGCACACGGGCCGCGGATCACCGACCCGGACCTGCCCACCCGGCCCAGACATGACCACCGACATCGACATCGACAAACCCCACGCGTCCAAGAAGCAGATCCGCGGCTCCAGCCTGCTGCTGGTCGGGCGCTTCCTGTCGATGGGGGTCAACTTCGTCGTGCAGGTGCTCATCGTGCGGCACCTCACGCAGGGCGAGTTCGGCGCCTTCAGCTATGCCCTGACCTTCGTGGCGATGGGCGAGAGCCTGGCCACGTTCGGGTTGGACCGCGCCGTCACGCGGTTCATCCCGATCTACCACGAGCGCGAGGACTACCCCCGGCTGTTCGGGACCCTCATCATGGTCATCGCCGCGGTCGTCGGCCTCGGCGTGGCGGTCGTCGTCGCCGTCCTCGGTCTGCGCGGGTTCATCGGCGGCACGCTCATCGACGACCCGCTGGCGCTGCAGCTCCTGACCATCCTGGTGTTCCTGGCGCCGCTGCAAGCCTTCGACGAGCTCCTCGTCGGTCTCTTCGCCGTGTTCGCCAACCCCCGCGCGATCTTCTTGCGCAAGCACGTCGTCGGCCCGCTGCTCAAGCTCGGCGTGGTGCTCGTCCTCGTCGCGTGGGGCGCCGACGCCGCGTTCCTGGCCAGCGGCTACGTGCTGGCCGGGGTGTTCGGCATCGGCCTCTACAGCGTGATCCTGGCGCGCGAGCTGCGCGCGGCCGGGCTCGGGGCGCGCTTCGACGCCCACGCCGTGCGCTACCCCGTGCGCGAGGTGCTGGCGTTTACCGTGCCGCTCCTCAGCTCCGAGCTGGTGTACACCTCGATGGCGTCGATGGACACCCTCATCCTCGGCCACTTTCACGGCACCGAGGTCGTGGCGGCCTACCGCGTCGTCTACCCCGCCGCGCGCCTCAACCAGGTGGTGCTGTCGAGCTTCGGGCTGCTCTTCACGCCGGCGGCGGCGCGGATGTTCGCCCGCGAGGACCGCGCCGGCATCAACGACCTGTACTGGCGCAACGCCACGTGGATCGCCGTGATGTCGTTCCCGGTCTTCGCCGCCACCTTCGCCCTGGCCCGGCCCGTCACCGAGCTCCTGTACGGAGCGCGCTACGCCGACTCGTGGGTCTTCCTCGCGCTCCTGTCGCTCGGCTACTACTTCAACGCCGCGCTCGGCCAGAACGGGTTGACGCTCAAGGTCTTCGGCCAGGTCCGTTATGTCGTGGCCGTGAACATCGCGACCGCGCTGTTCAACGTCGTGGTCGGGCTGCTCCTCATCCCGCGCTTCGGCGCGATCGGGGCGGCCGTGGGGACGTGCGCCACGCTCGTCGTCTTCAACGTGCTCAAGCAAGCCGGGCTGCGGCTCGGGACGGGCATCCGGCTGTTCGACCCGCGCTTCGCCCGCGCCTACGTGCCCATCGCCGGTGGCGCGGCGGGGCTGTTGGCCATCGAGCTCCTGACCGATGCCCCCGCGGCCGTCGCGATGGCGTTCGGGGCGGTGGCCTCGCTCGTCGTGCTGCGCGCCAGCCGGTCGGTGCTGGACATCGAGCGGATGTTCCCGGAGATCCTGCGCCTCCCGCTCATGCGGCCGCTCCTGGGCCTGCCGCGGCGGGCGGACGTGGCGTAGCAGGGATCTGCGCGACGCCGCGGGGCACCCCCACTCCCGGCGCTGCGCGCCTCCCCCATCGCCCTGGACTGTCCGCCCAAAAGCCCGGGCGGAGCAGGGAACGGAGAGCGCGGCTCAGGCTGCTGACAGGGTCACACGGTCTAAAGGGTCACGGGCGGGCGCCCGCGACCGCCGCGCGGATCGCGTCGACCACGGCGCCCGCGCCGGCGCACTTGGTGACGAACGCGGCGGCGCCCGCGGCGAGGGCGCGGGCGCGGTCGGCCCGGCTGTCGTCCATGCTGAGCACCACCGTCGAGCCGCAGCCGCCGTGGCACAGGTCGGCGACGAGGTCGAGCCCGTCGCCGCGGGCCAACGGCACGTCGGCGACGACGACGTCGGGGCGCAGCGCGGCGGCCAGATCCCGGGCCGCCTGGCCGTCGCCGGCTTCGCCGACGACGGCCAGGTCGGGCTCGAGGGCCAACATCATCCGCAGCCCGCGGCGAACGGCGGGGCGATCATCGACGAGCAGGATGCGGATGGCCATCGGGCTTCAACCTCGAGTTCAACGCGCTTTCAACGGTAGGTCGGTCGTTCAACGGTCCTGAGGGAGCGCGGGCGGCCGGATCCCCGGCCGGCGCACCCGGCCGCGGCGCGCGTGCATACCGCCGCCACCCCCGCCAGGACCACGGCGCCCGCGGACGCCACCCCGGGCAGGGCCCACCGGCCGGCCGGCCGGCGGGCCAGGCGCCCGAGATTGGCGCGCCGCGTCTCTTCGGCCTCGTGGCGCAGCATCTGCTGATGGGCCGCGCCCAGGCGTTCGAGCATGTATGGGCTCATGTGCATCACCGGCCTCCTTTCAACGGTATCGATGGCCCCAGGATACCGCGCCGCGCCCGCGGCCGCATCGGCCGACGGGCGGGACCGGGCTGCGACTTTTGGCGGAGGCCCTATAATCCACCCGCAAATCGGTCACCGGTCGGCCGCGGGAATCGGCCGCGGGCGGTGCGCCGCCTGGGAGGAGCGAGATGGCGATCCGGGTGTTGCTCGTCGACGACCACAGCGTGGTGCGCCAGGGCCTCAAGATGTTCCTGGCCCTGGACGGCGAGATCGAGGTCGTGGGCGAGGCGGCCAACGGCGAGGAGGCGCTGGCCCTGGCGCACGCCCTGGCGCCGGACGTCGTGCTCATGGACCTGCTCATGCCGGTCATGGACGGCATCACGGCCATCGGGCGGCTGCGGCGCGAGCTGCCCGAAACCGAGGTCATCGCGCTGACAAGCGTGCTCGAGGACGACAAGGTCGTCGGCGCCGTGCGCGCCGGCGCCATCGGGTATCTGCTCAAGGACACCCACGCGGATGACCTGTGCCGGGCCATCAAGGCCGCCGCCGCCGGCCAGGTGCAGCTCTCGCCCCAGGCGGCGGCGCGGCTCCTGCGCGAGGTCAAGGCGCCGCAGGGCGTCGAGACCCTGACCGAGCGCGAGACCGAGGTGCTGCGCCTCGTCGCCGAGGGCCATTCGAACCGGGAGATCGCCCAGGCCCTTGTCATCGGCGAGAAGACCGTCAAGACCCACGTCAGCAGCATCCTGGCCAAGCTCGGCGTGCCCAGCCGCACCCAGGCCGCCCTGTACGCCGTTCGCACCGGCCTGGTCTCGTCCGGCGCCACGGGCGCCCCGGCGGTTTGAGGCGGCCGTTGGCGCCCGCGACCGGCGCGGCCGGAAGATCGGGGCCCAGCGCCGCAGCTCAAGCCCGCGACGGCGAGCCGGGGGCGGCGGTCGCGGGCGCTGCGGGCCGGGAGGCCGCGCGCGGCGGTCCCGCCGGCCGCATCCGCCCCTCGCGCTCGCGCGTGTCGCTGCGCACCCGCCTCATCGCGTGGTCGACGCTCCCGGGGCTCGTCATCTTCGGGGCGGGCGTCGCGGTCGCGCTCGTGGGCCGCGCCGACGGCGCGCCGGTGCCGGCCCCGGTCGTCGCGCTCCTCACGCTCCTCGGCCTGGGCGCCGTCGTGCCGATGCTGGTCGTCACCGCCGGCATCCGGCGCATCACCGGCCCGCTGGCGGCGGTGGAGGCGGCCTCGCGCCGGATGGCCGCCGGCGACTTCAGCCAGCAGGTCGAGGTGCCCACCGGCGACGAGCTCGAGGTGCTGGCCGACCAGTTCAACCGCATGGCAGCCCAGCTCCAGGCGTCGTACGCCGCGCTCGAGGCGCGCGAGAAGGCGCGCACGCGCGAGCTCTCGACGCTCCTGCAGATCTCGCACGAACTGACGTCGACGCTCGACCTCGACCCGCTCCTCACGCTCATCCTCGACCAGTCGCGCGGCGTCATCGACTCGGCCGGCGCGGCGGCGCTGACGCTCGACGACGACGTCCTGCGCTTCCGGGCCTACCGCGGGCCCGAGCTGGCGGAAGACGCGCTGGCGGCGCGGTTCCCCGTCAAGGGCGGCGTCGGCCAGCGCATCGTCGACAGCCGCGCGCCGCTGATCGTGGCCGACGTGCGGGCCGACATCGACGACGGCGACCTCTCGGCCACGACGCGGCGGCGGCTGCGCGACGCCGTGCCCTACCTGCGGGCGTTCCTCGGCGTGCCGCTGGTCGTCAAGGACCAGGCGGTGGGGATCCTGGTGTTCCTGCACGACCAGCCCGACCACTTCAAGGCGGCACACGCCGAGCTGGCCATGGCGTTCGCGGCCCAGGCGGCGGCGGCCATCGAGAACGCCCGGCTGTTCACGGCCGAGCAGCGCCGGGCGGAGCAGTTCCGGGTGCTGAGCAACGTCGGCCGGCGGGTGACGTCGCTCCTGTCGGTCGACGACATCATCTCCGAGACCGTGCGGTCGATCCGCCAGGCCTTCGGCTACCACCACGTCCACATCGGGCTGCGCGAGGGCGACGAGCTGGTGTACCGCGCGTCGGCGGGGATCATGGGCGACGAGCCGTGCCGGTGGTGCGACGAGCAGCGGCTGCGGCTGGGGCAGGATGGGATCTCCGGCTGGGTGGCGGCGACCGGCGAGCCGTACCTGGCCGAGGACGTCAGCCGCGACCCGCGCTTCCTGGCCATGATCCCCGATCAGAACGGGTCGGAGCTGGTGGTGCCGATCAAGGTCAAGGGCCAGGTGATCGGGGTGCTCGACGTCGACAGCGAGCGGGTGAACGCGTTCGACGACACCGACGTGGCGGTGCTGCAGGCCCTGGCCAGCCAGGTGGCGGTGGCGATCGAGAACGCCCGGCTGTACGAGCGGGCACAGCACGCGGCGGCGCTCGAGGAGCGCCAGCGGCTGGCGCGCGAGCTGCACGACTCGGTGTCGCAGGCGCTCTACGGCATGGCGCTCGGCACGCGGACGGCACGCACGCTGCTGGACCGCGGCCAGTCCGACGCGGCGGCGCTGCGGGCGGCGCTGGCTCCGCCGCTGGACTACGTGCTCAGCCTGGCCGAGGCGGGCCTGGCCGAGATGCGGGCGCTGATCTTCGAGCTGCGGCCGGAATCGCTGGCCAACGAGGGCCTCGTGGCGGCGCTCGAGAAGCAGGCGGCGGCGCTGCGCGCGCGGCACGGGCTGGCGGTGACGACGGCGCTGATCGACGAGCCGGACGTGTCGCTGGACGTCAAGGAGGCGCTGTACCGGATCGCGCAGGAGGCCCTGCACAACGTGGCCAAGCACGCGCGCGCCACGCGCGTGACGCTGCGCCTGGCGCGCGCCAACGGCCGGCTGCGGCTGACGGTCCGCGACGACGGCCGGGGCTTCGACCCGGCGGGCCCGTTCCCGGGCCACCTCGGCCTGGAGTCGATGCGCGAGCGCGCGGCGGCCCTCGACGGGTCGCTGGCCGTCGAGAGCGCGCCGGGCCAGGGGACGGCGGTGCGGGTGGAGGTGGCGGGTGGGTGAGATCGCCACGATGGATCGGTTCGCGTGGCGGGCATTGCCCGTCGTGTCGCGTCAGCTGTATCCTGGATGTGTGCCAAAGCAGCGGACAGGCACTCGACCGTGGCCAATCTCACCCAGCGAATCACCGTCAACCCACGCCAATGCGGTGGTCGTCCGTGCATCCGCGGCATGCGTATCCGCGTCACGGATGTGCTTGACCTGCTGGCAGCTGGACTGAGTTCGGCCGATGTGCTCGACGAGTTGCCGGATCTCGAACCTGACGACATCCGGGCATGCTTGCAGTACGCGAGCCGCAGGCTCGATCATCCAGTGCTGGCCGCGTGATCATCTGGCTCGATGCCCAGCTTTCCCCAAGCCTTGCCCCATGGTCGGCATCGACATTCCGTGTCGAGTCGGCGCACGTCCGTGACCTCGGGCCGAGGAATGCCGAAGATCGCGAGATCTTCGAGGCAGCACGCCGGGCTTAGGCGATCGTGATGACCAAGGACCGCGGCTTGGTCGAGCGGCTCGATCGACTTGGTCCGCCGCCGCAGGTGCTCTTGATTTCGGCGGGCAACACATCCAACGCACGGATGCGCGCAGTCCTGACGGCAGCCTTCGAGACAGGATTGGCGCTCCTTCAGGCCGGCGAGCCACTGGTGGAGATCGGCGATGCCGTGACGGCTGGCGGTGCGCCCTGACTCACGTAAGCCCGGCCGCCGTCGCCAGATCCGACCGCCCGGCCTCCACGAGCGCCGCGTCGCGGATGCGGCAGCTGTCGCAGACCCCGCACGGCGCGTCGCCGCCCTGGTAGCACGACCACGTCAGCGCGATCGGCACCCCGAGCCGCAGCGCCCGGCGCACGATGTCGGCCTTGGTGTCGTGCACCAGCGGAGCGCGCAGCGCCGGGGCGCGCCCCTCGCGGCCAGCCTTGCTGGACAGCGCCGCGAGGCGCTGGAAGGCCTCGAGGTAGTCCGGCCGGCAGTCCGGATAGCCCGAGTAGTCCACCGCGTTGATGCCGAGGTAGACGGCCGGCGCGCCGCGCGCCTCGGCCAGCGACAGGGCGATGGCGATGAAGACCGTGTTGCGTCCCGGGACGTACGTGGCGGGGATCGCGCCCGCCTCGACGCCGTCCGTCGGCACCGCGATGGCAGGGTCGGTCAACGCGCTGCCACCCCAGCGGTCGAGCGGGACGTCGACCACGACGTGCTCGGCGACCTCCAGCCGCGCCGCGACCGCGCGCGCGGCCGTCAGCTCGCGGGCGTGCCGCTGGCCATAGGCGATCGTCAAGGCGATGAGCGCGAACCCGTCGGCGGCCGCCTGGGCCGCCGCGGTCGCGGAGTCCAGCCCGCCGGAGAGGAGGACGACGGCCAGGGGGGCGGCGGATGGCGGCGGGGTCATCGCGGGTGATGATAGCGTGTTCGACGCCGTCGACGGGGCGCCAATGACACAGCGGGCGGCGGCCGGCGTCACGCCGCCCGCCGCCGCACCGGTTGGGACCGCCGCCGACAAGGCCCTACACTTGAGCCATCCCGATGGCATCCCTCCACGGCCCCCTGCCCTACCTCCTGCTCTTCGCCGCCGCGTTCGCCGCCGGCGCCATCAACTCGGTGGCCGGCGGCGGCTCGCTGCTCAGCTTCCCCGCGCTCCTGGCGTTCGGCCTGCCGTCGATCCCCGCCAGCGTGACCAACACCGTGGCCCTGTGGCCGGGCTACATCGGCGGCTCGGTGAGCTACCGGCGCGAGATGGCCGGGCAGCGGCGCTGGCTCCGCGCGCTGTGGCCGCCGGCCGTCATGGGCGCCCTGGCCGGGTCGTGGATCCTCCTGGCCACGCCGCAGCAGGCGTTCGACGCCATCGTGCCGTTCCTCATCCTCGGCGCGTGCGCCCTGATGGCCGTCCAGGACCGCCTCGCCGCCGTCGTGGCGCGGCATCACCCGCCCCCGGCCGGCGAGGACGCCCGCGTCCCGCCGCTCTTGTGGGCGGCGACGTTCGCCCTCGGTGTCTACGGCGCCTACTTCGGCGCCGCGCTCGGCATCATGCTGCTGGCGGCCCTCGGCGTGCTCTTGCCCGACGACATCCAGCGCAGCAACGCGCTGAAAGGCGTGCTGTCGCTGGTGATCAACGCCGTCGCGGTGCTGTACTACGCGCTCCTGGGCCCCGTCGCGTGGCTGCCGGCGCTGGCGATGGCGATCGGCGCCATCGCGGGCGGCTACCTCGGCGCGAGCGCCGCGCGCCGGATGGGCCGGTTGTGGCTGCGCCGCGTGGTGGTGACGTACGGCGTGGTCGTCGCGGCGGTGCTGGTGGCCCGCCTGCTGTCGGGCGGCTGAGCGCGCCCGACCCGAGCGCGGCGCCCGGGTGGGATCCGAGCCGGCACCCTTGGATCGAAAGGAGACGGTAGCATGCGTGTCCCCCCATCTGCGTGGCAGCGCCTGGCCGCGGCGGTGAGCCTTCTCGCCGCCTCGATGTACGGCGAGTCCGCCCGCGAGCCCGTCAGGGCTGCCGAACCGGACGACCCCGCCGCCCTCCTGGGCCCACCCGCGGCCGGGGCCGTCAGCATCGCGCCCGTCGATGGCATGCGCATGGTGTTCGTCCCCGGGGGCGCGTTCACGATGGGGTCGGCGGGCGATCCGGCCGCCGGCGTCGAAGAGACCCCAGCCCACCGCGTCGTGGTCAGCGGCTTCTGGATCGATCAGACCGAGGTCACGCACGGCAGGTTCGCGGCGTTCGTGGCGGCCACCGGGCATGCCACGGTGGCCGAGTCCGACGGGCGCACGAGCGGCTTCATCGACGGGCGGCACCATGCCGCGATTCCGGGCGGCCATTGGCGCAACCCCGGGGGGGCCACGCAGCCGACGCAACCCGGCTCGGACCATCCGGTGGTGGCCGTGGCCTGGACCGACGCGGACGCGTACTGCCGGTGGGCCGGCCGTCGGCTGCCGACCGAGGCCGAATGGGAGAAGGCCGCGCGGGGCACCGACGGCCGCCGCTTCCCGTGGGGCGGCGCCGCCGTGGACGGCACCCGTGCCAACCTCGCCGACCGCGCGTCGCGGATCGGCTGGGCCCATCCCGAGATCGACGACGGGCACATGACGACGGCCCCGGTGGGGCGGTTCCCGGCCGGCGCCGGCCCGTACGGAGCCCTGGACCTGGCCGGCAACGTGTGGGAATGGGTGTGGGACCGCTACGACCCGCGCGCCTACGACCGCCCGGCCGGCACGCGCGATCCGGCTGTCGCGCCGGCGGGGTCGCAACCGGCAGCCGTGCCGCACGTTCTGCGCGGCGGCGGGTTTGGCGACAACGCGGACGGCTTGCGGGCAGCCCGCCGGGCGACGAACCTTGACCCGCGCTACACCTCCAACGACGGCGGGTTCCGCTGCGCCCGGGCGTGGCTCGCCCATCGCGCGGCGCTGCCGGTCGCGCAGCGCGCCGCGGTTTGGAACACGCCGGTTCCGACCGCGACACAGCGCCCACCCACCGCGACCATCCCGCCGCCGCCCACCGCCGTCCCGTCGCCGGCCGCACCCACGGTCCCGGCCCGCCCGCCGGCGTGCGACCAGCCGATCGGCGAGCAGTACCGGCTGCTTTCGGTCACGCGCGCGGCCCGGCTGGCACCGCAGGACGACCCCGAGGTCAACCTCGACCTGCGCGGGTGGAAGGCGGTCGACCAGGCCCGGCGGCTGGTCCGCATCTGCGGCGCCGTCGACCCCAACGCCCCCCAGCTCGACGGCTTGTTCGGCGACCGGCGGGTGCCGGCGTTCACGTCGACGCACGCCGTCTACACGCTGGCGGGCCGGGCGGGCGGCCAGACCGAGCGGACGGCGTGGCCCGTCCACCTGGTCGGGATGGCCACAGACTCCGGCGAAGTGCTGCGGCTGCCGCGGCGGGCGCCCGACATCGACTCGGGCACCGTCCACGCCATCGTGCTGTTCGCCGACCACGACAGCCTGACGTTGAAGTACACCCGCGAGGACGTGGTGCTCGCCACCAACCCCGGCTACGCCGTGCACCTCGAGAACGTCTGCCCCGCGCCCGAGCTCGTCGAGCGCTACTCGCAGGCCCGCCGGGACTTCGGGCGCCGATCAGAGCTGCCGGCGGTGGCGAGCACGCAGCCGGTCGCGCGGTCGCTCGGGGGCGAGATCCTGGTTGGCGTTCGCGACAGCGGGAGCTTCATGGACCCGCGCTCGGGCAAGGACTGGTGGGTGGACCACTGGCGCGAGCCGCCGTGCGGCCTGTGGGAGCGGCTGATGGGGCCGGGTGGGAGGGGGTGGTAAGGGGGCGAAACGGTCTGGCAGTGACGATGGTGCTCGCTTCCGACCCGGCCGGCGGACGTGGCGGTTAGACGTGGAGAGTGCACGGCAAGGCAACGCAGGCGGCGGGGATCAGCCTGATGTGGCGTTTGAGGAGGAGGCTCTGGCGACTAAGGCCGCGCCCCTCCGTCGGTTCTCGCCCCTCTCGAGCAGTCGAAGGTTGTCGAGCACCGTTTTGCCCCCGTTGGCCATCGGCTCGATGTGGTCGATCTCGAACCGCCTTCGATCGGAACTCTTGAAGCCACTCACCGCGCACTCATACTTCCCATCGTCGCCACGAGCGCGGGCAAACACGGCTTCGGTCAGGGTCTTCCATCGATGCGGGTCGAACCTACGGATCTCGTACAATGGAAGATCCTCCAAGGCCCGCGGATCCAAGATGACCTTCGGCAGCACCACCGCCTTGAAAAGGCCTGGGTGAAGGCGTTTCTGCTTGGCCAGATCTACCTCACGGAGGAAACGGCGCTGATCGTGATCGAAGAGCGCCTGCCAGTGCGCACCCTCGTGCTCCCATTCAGCGTTCAAGTAGTCCCTCTCTTCGAAGGGTTTCATCCGATCAGTCAAGATCCTCTGAGCCAAGCGATCGACATCGAGATCTAGGCGCTCCTTGAGCTCGATGAACTCGGGGTGCTCGTGGGTATCGAACACAAACCGAATCAAGTCTTCTATGTCCTCCCGGCTGTATGCGAGAAGCTCCTCATGGTCATAGAAGAAGTGCTCTTCAGCTTTCAGAGCGAGGAACTGCGCGGTCGTATCATCCATCTCGCCATTCTGGTCTACCCCGTACGACTGAATGAGCTGTGGGATAAATTCGATGAAGTCCGCGTAGCGCTTGCGTACGTTGTCGTAGACCAGGATCTCTCGATTGCGCTCATCCGGTTCGGCATCTGAGGTCGCGCGTCGAAGGTATCTCAGCGAGTAGAACCCAACCGGGATGAGCTCGATAAACCTCCCCGGTTCCCGGTTGCGGCGGTCAAAGCTACGATCGAGCATCCGTGCAAGCTCGTAGATCTTGGAGATAGACACAAGTCGTACGAGCTGGCCGGCACGTTCGCGTGAATCTTGGCCATCGGCGTGGGGGGACAGGTTCTTCTCGAGGTACAGCTGCTCGGGGTTGACCCAGGCGATCTTGTCCTGCCAGTCATCAACAAAGCTCACGATGTGTGCCTCGTTTGCACGTTCGCGTAGCTTCGGTCGAAGCGCTCGACCGATCATCTGGGTCATCAAGATCGTCGAGACCGTGGGGCGCGTGAGGAATACCGACTTGATGTCGGGGACGTCGACGCCCTCCGTCAGGATGGCAACATTGACCAACACATCGATCTCATCTCGTCGGAATGCATCGATGACGTCTCGATTGGATTCGTCCGAGATGGAGGCCCCGGATCCATTGCGCAGCGACGAGACCACCACCCCAGACTTCACCTCTCGCGCATGGAAGAGCGCGTTCAAGGCCAGTGCGTTGTCGATGTTGATCGCGAACACCAGCGTCTTGCCATACTTGACCCGATTCTCGGCGTAGGTGCTGACCACCAAATTATTGCGCGAGCTGTGCTCGGCGAGATCCCGAATCGTCTTCTCGCCGAGTCCGCTTAGGTCCATACGCTTGGCGCGTTCAATCTGCGCCAAGGTCACGTCGGGGCGCACGTTGGTCTCGACCCGCTCGAATCTTGGCCGAGCGAGATGTCCTTGTGCGACAAGCGTCGGCAAGTCCATCTTATAGACGATTCCTGACGTGTATATCGCACCGAGGATGGGCTTCTCTTGTTCCACGGTGCGTGTCGGGGTTGCGGTCAACCCCAGCAATCGCCAGTGATCGGTCATCTTTTTCACATGCTCGATCATCATGCGATAGCTTCGAGCAGGAGTGTGATGGGCTTCATCGATCACGACTACGACGTCGCCCTTCATCCAGTGCTCGAGATGCTTGATTCCAACGCGAATGCTGTCGATACTCCCGATGACAACATCGTCATCCCTCCGAACATGGATGGGTCGATCATGCAATCCTGAGATAACACGGTATCGAAATTTGTCGCGATTTGTGAGAGTTTCCGTAACTACTCAGCCGGGCTGAGCCCGGCGGAACGAGCAGGGCAGGCCCGGACTT
>CAYQBA010000104.1:0-16459 GCA_964415605.1 uncultured Anaerolineales bacterium
ACGGCGACACCGCCGCCAGCCAGCGCGACGCCGGCGCCGGCGACCGCCATGCCCGCCACCGCGACTGCGGCACCGCCGACCGAGCCGCCGCCGACCGAGCCGCCGCCGGCGCCACCGACCGCGCCGCCGTTCGTCACCGAAACGCCGGAGAGCGCATGAGCCTGGATGCTGAGCACTGGCTGGCCCGCCTGACAGAGGCGCCCGGCGTCAGCGGACACGAGTCCGACGTCGCCGACGCCATCCGCGCCGCGTGGGCGCCGTTCGCCGACGAGATCCGTGAGGATGCGTTGGGCAACGTCATCGCCGTCCGCCATGGCGCGATCCATCGCGCCGGCCAGACAACGGAAGCCGGCACGGTGGCCGTGCCGTCGATCCTGCTGGCCAGCCACCAGGACGAGATCGGCCTCATGGTCACCGGCATCGAGGCGGGCGGCTTCCTCCGCTTCACGACCGTCGGCGGGTGGGACGCACGGGTGATCGTGGCGCAGCCCGTGACGGTGCACGGGCGCGCGCCGCTGCCTGGCGTGGTGGGCACGCGGCCGCCGCACGTGCTGGGCTCGGAGCAGCGGGCCAAGGCCGTGCCGATCGACGAGCTGTTCGTGGACCTCGGCCTGCCGGAGGCCGAGGTGCGCGCGGGGGTGCGTGTCGGCGATGTCATCACGATGCGCCGGCGCACGACCCGATTGCAGGGCGATCGGTGGACCGGCAAGGCGATGGACAATCGCGCCTCGGTGCTCGCCGTCACCCTCGCGCTCGAGGCGCTGGTGGGGCGCAGCCACGCATGGGACGTCCTGGCGGTCGCCACCGTGCAAGAAGAGGTCGGGCTCAAGGGCGCGGCGACCGCGGCGTGGGGCATCGCGCCAACCCTGGCCATCGCCGTCGACGTGTCGTTCGCCCGGCAGCCCGGCGTTGGCGATGTCAGCTACAAGCTCGGCGGCGGCCCGCTGCTCGGCTTTGGGCCCAACATCCACCCGCGGCTGTTCGAAGGGCTGCGCGCGGCGGCCGAACAGCTCGAGATGGGGCACCATGTCGAGCCGATCGCCGGGGCCAGCGGCACCGACGCGTGGGCGATCCAGGTGGCGCGGGCGGGCATTCCCACCGGGCTCATCGGGATCCCGATCCGCTACATGCACTCCACCGTCGAGACGGTGGCGTTGCCGGATATCCAGCGCGCCGGGCGGCTGATGGCCCACTACGTCTGCAGCCTCACGGCCGAATCGGCCGACGGCTGGGTCGACGACGTGGCGTGGTGGGACGAGAGCGACTGAAGGGGGCACGTGTGGATGTCGACCTGCTGCGGCGCCTGAGCGAGGCGCCGGGCGTATCGGGCAACGAGGCGGCGGTCCGGCGGATCGTCGCCGAGAGCGTCCGCGACCGCGCCGACCGGTTGTGGGCCGACGCGATCGGCAACGTCTTCGCGCTGCGGCGGGCAGCCCCGGCGGGGGCGCCTCCGGCTGACGCGGGCAACGGCTTCCGCGTGATGGTGGCCGCGCACATGGACGAAGTCGGCCTGATGGTCACCGATATCGGCGACGATGGTGCGCTGTCGTTCGAAGCCGTCGGCGGCATCGACGCCCGGGTGTTGGTCAGCCAGCCCGTGCGGGTGGGCGGCGCCGGCGTGCCCGGGGTGATCGGGGTCAAGCCGGTACACCTGACGGCCGCGGGAGACCGCGGGCAGGCGGCATCCATCAAGAGCCTGCGGATCGATATCGGCGCGGACGGCAAGGACGCGGCCGCCCGCCTGGTCAAGCGCGGCGACTACGCCGTGTTCGCCACCGAGATGCTCGACCTCGGCCCGACACTGCTCGGCAAGGCCTTCGACGACCGCGGTGGATGTGCGATGCTGGTCGACCTCCTGGCGGACCGCTACCCGTTCGACGTCTGCGGCGTCTTCACCGTGCAAGAAGAGGTCGGCCTCCGGGGGGCGCGGGTGGCGGCGCATGCCCTGGCCCCGAGCGCCGCGTTCGTTCTGGAATGCGGGATGACCGACGACACGCCCAAGCAGCGCGACGACACGCCGGTGATGCGTCTGGGGCATGGCCCGGCCATCACGGTCATGGACAGCACGATGGTCGCGGATCCGCGGCTGGTCCGGCACCTCGTCGCCACCGCCGAGGCCGAGGGGATTCCTCATCAGATCCGTGCCCCCAAGGGCGGCGGAACCGACGGCGGGCGGATCCACCTGGCGCGGGAGGGCGTGCCCACGGCGGTCGTGTCCATCCCGTGCCGGTACCTGCACGGCCCGGCCAGCCTGATCGACAAGTCAGATTTCGAAAACGCCGTGCGGCTGGTCCGCACGGCGCTGCACCGGTTGACGCCCGAGGTCGTCGCGCGATGAAGGACGTGATTCAAACGCTTTCCGAGGCGTGGGGGCCCAGCGGGCACGAGGCAGCCGTCCGTGAGACCGTCCTGCGCCTCCTCGAAGGCCACGTCGACGAGGTCCGCGTCGATGCCATGGGCAACCTGATCACCCGCAAGGCGGCCGCCGGAGGCAGCGCCGGCGCCCCCAAGGTGATGTTGGCGGCGCACATGGACGAGATCGGCATCATCGTCACGCACGTCGACGCCGAGGGCTTCCTGCGCTTCGCCCCCGTCGGCGGCATCCTGACGGGCAACCTCATCGGCACGCGCGTCGAGTTCGAGGACGGCACCGTCGGCGTGATCGGCAGCGAGAAGCGCGACGACGTCGGCAAGGCGCCGAAGCTGGACGAGCTGTTCGTCGACGTCGGGGCGCGCGCGCGCCCCGACGTGCGCCAGAAGGTTGGCGACGCGGCGGCCTTCCGACATGCGGTCGACTGGTCCGACGCCCGCCCCATCACGCCCAACCACGACGACCGCATCGGATGCGCCGTCCTGGTCGAGACGCTGCGGCGCCTGGCGCCCGGCCCGAACGAGGTGTACGGCGTGTTCACGGTGCAGGAGGAGATCGGCGTGCGCGGCGCCGGCACCAGCGCCTTCGGCGTGGCCCCGGACGTCGCGATCGCCCTGGACGTCACGGGAACGGGCGACACCCCCGAGGCGAGGCCCATGGCCGTTCGGCTCGGGCTTGGGCCGGCCGTCAAGGTCAAGGACGGCGGGATGATCGCCCATCGGGGCGTGCGCGCCTTGATGGAACGGCGGGCCGCGGAGGCCGGGATCGCGGTGCAGCTCGAGGTCCTGACCGGCGGGACGACGGATGCCATGGCCATCCAGACCAGCCGCGCCGGCGTCCCGACTGGAGCGCTCTCGATCCCGTCACGCTACGTCCACACCGCCAGCCAGATGGTGGACCTGGCCGACGTCGAGGGGGCCGTGCAACTGCTGGTCGCGATCGTGTCGCGGCCATTGGAGGGGTTGGCGGGTAGCTGACGTCGAAGGCGCCGCGCCTCACCCGCCGGGTGCCCGCGCCCTGCCTCGAGCCAGATCGGATCTTGCGACGCCGGGCTTGGCCCGGGTATAATCGGACGTCGACCGCTCGGATCCAAGAGCGCCATCGCATCCCGCGCAGCGCCGACGCCGCCCCCGCCGCGCCACCACCGTGAGAGAGGAACATCCATGGCCCGCCATTCCCAGCCCCGCCGCCGGCCGCCTTCGGCGCCGTCGCCCTTCAACCCGGCCGCCGCGACCCCGCGTGCCCGCCCGCTGGCGGCATCGGGCGCGCGGGCGGCCGCGGCACCGGCGGCGATGGCCTCCGCGCCAGAGAACCTCGACGAGGCCTATGCCCACGTGCGCCGCGACCTCACCCGGATCATCGTCCTGATGGTGGTGCTGTTGTCCGGGATCTACGCCTCGCAGTTCCTGTTCTAGCCGCCGCGACTCATACCACGGTCGGCTCGATGACCCCGATCTCGGGCGGGGGCGCCGAGTCCGGCTCCGGGAGGGCCACAAGGCCGCACGCCGCGAGCGCCAGGCCGGTGATGAGATGTCCGGCGAGGCAGGCCAGCGTGTTCCCGGTGAGCACGAACAGCAGCGCGCTCAACACGGCGAGGCTCGCGTGCCGGGCCCGCTCGGCCAGCGCGTCGACGTCGTGGATGGCGGCCCGGGTGGCCGGGTTCATCCAGGCCTCGATGCCCAGGAGCCCAAGGGCCAGGAAGACCCCCGCCGTGCGGTGTCCGCCGAGGCCGAGCGACAACGCGCCCGCCCGGAAGAACGCCCAATGGGCCTCCTGCCACAAGGCCGCCAGCGCGAGGTGCCCGGCGAGGGCGGGCTCGGGCATGCGGAACGCCAGCCGCCGCGCGCCGTCCGCGTGGACGTGGTACCACCAGCGCCCGCCGGCGACCATCGCCCAGGCGGCCACGGATCCCGCCGCCACGGCGGCGACGGACGCCCAGGCGATGCCATCGCCGGCCGAGCCAGGCGGCGCGTCGGGCATCGGCAGCCCGAGGTTGGCCGCGTGCAGCCCCGGCACCCGCATCCACACGGCCAGCACCGGGACGCCGAGCATGTAGCCGGCGAATGCCACGGCCTCGGCGCGCGCCGAGGCCGCCCAGGCCGGCCACCATCCGGGCGTCGTGCCGCTCCGCGCGGCCCAGGCGAGGTTGGTGGCCGCGGCATAGAGCATCATCGACACGGCGAGCCACGCCAACACGTGGCCGCCGGCGAGGTCGGTGCTCATGATGCGATGATCATATCACAGGCCGGCCGGCGCGGCCCCGTCACACCGCCGGGGGTTTCCCGTGGCCTTGCGCGATTATGCAAAGCCGTATAGACTAGGCGAGCGACTGGGAGCGGGATCAAGGCGCACCGCATCCCCGAAAGGAGCCGCCGTGCAGGAACATATCGAGGCCTTCCTTCAGCACATCGAGGTCCAGCGGGGCTACAGCGCCCACACGTTGACCGCGTACCGCAACGACCTCGGCCAGTTCGCCGCGTTTGCCCGGCGCGGGCGCGACGGCCTGATCTGGCCCGCCGTCACGGCCACGGACGTCGCCGCGTACGTCGTCCACCTGCGCGAGCGCGGCTACCTCCAGGCCACGATCGCCCGCAAGGTCGCGGCCACCAAGAGCTTCTTCCACTATCTGGTCACCGTCGGTGCCGTGGCCACGGACCCGACGGCGTCGCTCGAGGCGCCGCACGTCGAGCGGCGCGCGCCCCACACGCTCGGCGACGAGGACGTCGATCGACTCCTGTCCGAACCGCTGCGGGGCTCCGGCCCGAAGGCCTTGCGTGACGCCGCCATGATCGAAGTCCTCTACGCGACCGGCATGCGGGTGAGCGAGCTGGTGGCGCTGAACACCGGCGACGTCAACCTCGCATCCGGAACGGTGCGCTGTTTCGGCAAGGCGCAGAAGGAGCGCGTGATCCCGATGCCGATCCGCGCGGTTCGGGCGTTGCGCGATTACCTCGATGAGGGCCGCGTGGCGTACCTCAAGAACCGCGACGAGCGGGCGCTCTTCCTGAACCCCCGCGGCGCCCGGCTCACCCGCCAGGGCTTGTGGCTCATCATCAAGGAGTATGTCGACAGCGCCGGGATCCGCGTGCCGGTCACGCCGCACACGCTGCGCCACAGCTTCGCCGCCCACCTGCTCCACGACGGGGCGGGCCTCCGCGAGGTCCAGCGCCTGCTCGGCCATGCCAACCTGTCGACGACCCAGATGTACTCCGGTCTCGCCGCGGCCCGGCCGGCGACCGACGCATGATCGAGGCATCCATGAGCGACGGCTACGTGAACGCGTTGTTGGCGACCGGCGAGACGGTGCAGCGCAAGGCCCGGCAGCACTGGATCGTCGTGGCGCAGTCCGTGGCGGTCAACGGCATCGGCGCGCTCCTGGCGCTTGCCGTGGCTGCCTGGGCGGGCGGCGACGGCGCGGCGACGGTCGGCACGGCCAGCCCGGTCGTGTTCTGGCTCGCGGCGGTTGCGGCGCTCTGGGCGCTCTCGAGCCTCGTGTTGGCGCTGGCACGGTGGTGGAACAAGTTGTACATCGTCACCACGCGGCGCGTGATGGAGGTCAACGGGCTCGTGGCCAAGACCGTGACCGACTCCAACCTCGACAAGGTCAACGACGTCGTCTTGCGGCAGACCGCCCTCGGTCGAATCCTCGACTACGGCGAGATCGAGATCATCACCGGGAGCGACATCGGCCTCAACCGCTTCGAGTGGATCGCGGACCCGCTGGGCTTCAAGCGGGTGATGCTCGACAACAAGGAAGACTTCGACGCCATCGCGCGGGTCGCCGGCGCGGGCGGGCAGGCCCCGGTCGACATCCCGGCCGCCATCGAGCGCCTGGGCGGCTTGCGCGAGCGTGGCCTGATCAGCCCCGAGGAGTTCGAGCGCAAGAAGGCCGAGCTCCTGGGCCGCCTCTGACCGCGGCCGGTCTGCCGTGGGTGCTGCCGACCCGGCCGCCGCCGCCGCGTTCATCGCGGCCCGCACCGCCTTTCGGCCGGACATCGCGGTCATCGCGGGCTCGGGGCTGTCGGGTCTGGCCGAGCGCGTGTCCGGCGCCGTGGGTCTCCCGTACGCCGACATCCCGGGCTGGCCCGCCTCGACGGTGGCCGGGCACGCGGGGCGGCTCGTGCTCGGCCGGCTGGCCGGCCGACCCGTGGCGGTGGCCGCCGGACGGGCACACCTTTACGAGGGCTATTCGCCGACCGACGTCGCGTTCAACGTGCGTGTGCTGCACCGTCTGGGGGCCTCGACCCTCATCGTGACCAACGCGGCGGGCGGCATCAACGCGGACTACCGCGCGGGCGACGTCATGGTGATCCTCGATCACCTGTTCCTCCCGGGCATGGCGGGCTTCCACCCGCTGGCCGGCCCCAACGACCCCGGCGTGGGCCCGCGCTTTCCGGGCATGGCCGGCGCCTACCACCCGGGCCTGGCCGCGTCCGCGCGCCGGCTCGCCGCGGCGCATGGCTTACGCGCCCATGCCGGGGTCTACGCGATGGTCGCCGGCCCGAGCTTCGAGACGCCGGCGGAGCTGCGATTCCTCCGCGCCGCGGGGGCCGATGCCGTCGGGATGAGCACGGCGCCGGAGGTCGTGGTGGCCCGCCATGCCGGGATGACGGTCCTCGGGCTCTCGCTGATCACCAACGTCGTGGTGCTCAAGCCCCCGACGACTGCCGACGCCGGGCTCGTCGAAGACTTGCACGCCGAGGTCACCGCGGTCGGCGCGGCGACCGCGGTGCGCCTGGCCGGCCTCATCGAAGCCGTGATCGCCGCGTTGCCGGCGGCGGGCGGCACGGCGTCGGCCGCGCGCCAGGCGACCTGAGGCCGCCACGCCGACGGCCGACAATTCAACTGCCCTCGCGCCCGCCGATCGACTACGGGTTCACCGTCCACACCGTCGGTCCGAACCGCCCGACGTTGCCGGACACGAGCTGGGCGTCGGCGGTGTTGATGCACCCGTTGCCGTCGAGGTCGACCACCGCCTGGTAGCTGGGGTTCCCGACGCAGCGCCCGGCGGCGGCGTAGACCAGCAGCAGGTCGAAGAGGTCGACCGAGTTGTTTGACAGGACGTCGCCGGCCACGAGGCGCGTGGCGCCGACGTCCTTGACCTGGGCGGCCGCCACCTCGAACGTACCGCGGCTGACCAGCGCGCCTGCCCGGCGTGTCTCGACCACGCGCTTGCCCGCGGGCACGCCCAGCACGATGAACCGGCCGTTGTCCCCGGTCGTCGCGCGGGGCTCCCCGTCGACCAATACCGAGGTGCCCGTCCAATCCGATCGGCCCTGCACCTCGACCCGGCCGATGAGGATGCTGTTGGCGGGTGCCGACCCGGCCGTGGCCGTGGGTTTCGCCACGGCGGTGGCGCTCGGCTGCGACGTCCGCGTGGCGGTCGATGACGCCGGCGGGCGGCTGGCGGTGGACGAGGGCGTGGCCGCGGGCCTCGGCGTCATGGTGCGCGACGGCGTGGCGGACGGCAGCGGGGTCGGCGACCGCAGCGCCGTGGCCGAGGGCCGCACCGTCGGCGTGCGCGTCGCCGACGGTGCGGGGAGGGGCGTCCGGGTGGGTGTGGCGGAAGCGGCGGGCGGCGGCGTCGCGCCCAGCGGAACCGTCGGGCTGGAGCTCGTCGCCACCGTGATGGCCCACCAATGCATGCGCGCCCCATCATTCTTGACATAGCCGACGCCGATGTCGCGGTACGTCGTGCTCATCAGGATGTTCCAGTGCGACGCGGACTGCTTGAAGCCGTCGCACCGGTTGTTGGCATCGCAGGCCGTGCTGCAAAACTGGTCGCACGACCGGCCACGAATCACCTCTTCCGGCGTTGGCTGGCCCTGTGCGAGGGTCTCGCCCAGCGCGATGAACGGGTACCCGGCCGCCTGGGCTCGCTGGCCGGGCGTCGATCCACCGTTGCCCGTGTGCGAGAACACGCCAGTGGTCGACATCCAGAGCGCATGGCCTTCGGTGGACTGCCACAGCCGGGCATCGGGGCTGAGGGGTGCGCGGCCAAGACTCCCCCGCTCGGCGTTGACCAGGCTGACGGCCTCGAGCTCGAATGCGTTGATCTCGGCGGCATCGAGACCGGCGGACGCGGGCCGCCCGAGGGTCAGCCCAGTCGCGGTGACGGCCAGCATGGCCACGGCGAGGCGCCAGCCAGGGCCGAACGAAGGGAATGGAGATCGCAAGCGCCAACGGCGCGAAGACGGCGACATGGGCAGGCCTCTCAGTGGGGTAGGGGCGTTCGAGCGGGCGCGGGGGCGATCTGGGCAGGGATCGGGCCGCCGGCGCCGGGGTGCCGGATGATCCGGCAGCGCAACTATATCCGTTCGTGCGCCAAGGGTAAAGACCCGTGCATGACGGGCCGCCCGCGCGAGCCCGACGGTTGGGCAACGGCCGGCCGGCTCAAGCGGGGCCCGTCGTGGCGGCTTGCTGGATCCGTCCGTTGGATCAATGGACGAAGAACGCCGTCACCAGGGCGGCCAGGCAGCCCGCCGGCTGCGGCACGGGCAGCGGCGACGGCGTCGGCTCGCCGATGGGCGCCGGCGTCTCGGTGAGGGGGCCCCCGTGTGAGCCCGTGAAGGCCGTGTACGCGTCCCCGCGACCCGCCCCCTGGGCGAGATCGTCGAACCCTGGCAGCGCGTGAGCGCCGCGCGTCAGGCGCAGCTTGATGTCGCCGGGGGCCAGGCGCGGGTTGGACTGGAGCAGGAGGGCAGCCGTTCCGGTGGCCATCGGTGTGGCCTGGCTGGTGCCGCTGAGGCTGGCGTAGCGCGCGTTGACCGCTTCGCCGAGGTCGGTGCCGGCGGCGCGCGGCGCCACGATGCCGCTGCCCGGGAAGCACAGGTCGGGCTTGGCTCGGCCGTCGGCCGTGGGGCCGCGCGACGAGAAGAAGGCCACGCGATCGGTCCGTGCCGCCGGGTCGCCTTCGGTCGCCCCCACGGTGATCACCTTTTCGGCCGCACTGGGCGCGCCGATGGTGTGCCCGTTGGGGCCGGTGTTGCCGGCCGCGACGCACACGACCACGCCATGGTCGACCGCGGCATTGCACAGCGTCGAGAGCGCATCGGTGCCGTCGGATGGGAAGGGCGGTCCACCGAGGCTGATGTTGATGATCTGGGCCCCCTGCTGGACCGCCCACTCCAGCCCCGCCATCACGATGCTGGTCTGGCCGTTGCCGGCGGCATCGAGCACGCGGGCGATGATGAGGTCGGCATCGGGCGCGACGCCCCGCCAGCGACCGTCGCTGGCGTCGCCAGAGCCGGCGATGATGCCCGCCACGTGCGTCCCGTGCCCGTTGGGGTCTCTCGCCGGCCCGCCGGCGGCCGGATCGACGAAGTCGCGGTAGGCGGAGATGCGCCCGGCGAAGTCGGGGTGGCCGGGGTCGATCCCGGTGTCCAGCACGGCCACGCGCACGCCGCGCCCCGTGAACCCCGACTCCCAGACCCGGGGCACGTGCACCAGCGGCACCGCGTCGTCGAGCCAGGCATGGACGGGGAGGTCCGGCCAGATCAGGTCCACCGTGGGATCCTGCGTGAGCTGCGCGATGACCTCGGGCGTGGCCGAGACGGCCCGCGCGTTCAGCAGGCCGTACTCCTGGCGCGCATCCACGGTGGCGAGGATGGCCATCTCGCCGCGCGCCACGGGGCCGGGCCGGGTCTTGACGATGACCTGCAGCACGCCGGCGACGCCCATCGACTTGGCGGTGACGGTGGCGGCGAGCGCGCCGTGCAGCTTGGCGGCGTTCATGGCTACCAGTGCGTGACGGTGCGAACGGGCTCGATGGACTTGACCGTGGGCATGTCGGCCATGCGCCGCAGGTCGGCCACGCTGGCGCTGACGCACACGCTGCCGATCAAGCTGTAGGTGTGCTCCACCCGAACGTCGGGCGGCAGGTGCGCCAGGAGATCGTCGAGCCCATCCTGGGCGAACACGATGGCCTGCATGCGGCGGTCGGGGTCGGCGTCGAGCGCGCCGGCCAGGTCAGGGTCCATGCGTGAGCGCGGTGCGGGTGGCCGCGCGCCGCCGCCCGCCGCCGGGCGCGGGCGCGCCGGCCGGTTCCGGCCGACCTTGGGCAACTCGGTGTTCATGGTCGTGGCACCTCCCGGGCCGATCCTACGCTCGCCGCAGCACGCTCACGCTCTCGACGTGGTAGGTCTGCGGGAACATGTCCACGGGCTGGCACTCGACGAGGGTCCAGCCCCCGTGCGTCAGCTGGCGGATGTCACGGGCCAGCGTCGACGGCTCACAGCTGACATAAACCATTGTATCCGGCGGGTGCTGCATCAGCAACCGCACGACGTCCGCCGACAGGCCGGCGCGCGGCGGATCCGCCACCAGCACGTCGGCGCCGAGGGCCAGGTGGGCCAGGCCCTCGGCCGCGTCGGCCTCGATCAGCGTTACGTGGTCCAGCCCGGCGGCGTTGTCGACGGCGGCTGCCACGCTGGGCGGGCTCTCCTCGACCGAATACACGTCGCGGAACCGGTCGGCCAGGAGCACGCCGAACAGGCCGACCCCGCTGTAAAGGTCGACGAGCACCCCGCCCCGCTCGGGGCAGGCGCGCCGGACCGCCTCGACGAGCACGGCGGTCATGGCCGTGTTGACCTGGAAGAAGCCGGTGGGCGGGATCACGAAGATGTGATCCTCGATGGCCTCGGTGAGGAACGGTCGCCCGGCCGCGACGTCGAACCCGCCGTCCGGCCTGGCCAGGATCACCGAAGCGTCGATCTCGACCTCCAGCCACTCGATGGCGTCGTCGGGTGTGTGAAAGACGATCATCCGGTCGCCGGTGGCCAGGCCGGCGCGCAGCGTGACCTCCGTGCCGGGCGGGAGGTCGGCGTCGAGGGCGTCGCGCAAGGCGTCGACGGCCGGGTGGGCGATGGGGCACCCGGTGATCGGCACGATGGCGTGGTCGTCGGCGGCCACGAAGCCCAGGCCGCCCGGCCCGGCGCGGAGGCGGATCTGGTTGCGGTAGCCCCACGGCTCGGCCATGCCGATGGCCGGCCGGACGGGCGGATCGGCGATGCCCCCGATCCGCCGCAGGCAATCGCGCAGGATGTCGGCCTTGAACCTGAGCTGGGCGGCGTAGCGCACGTGCTGCCACTGGCAGCCGCCGCAGGCCAGCTCAGGCACCTGGCCGCGGGCAGGCCAGGCG
This sequence comes from uncultured Anaerolineales bacterium, assembly GCA_964415605.1. Lineage (GTDB taxonomy): Bacteria > Chloroflexota > Anaerolineae > Epilineales > Epilineaceae > UCB3. The sequence goes on from CAYQBA010000104.1 coordinate 11,511, forward strand.
CCAAAGTGCGGACAGGGCGCGGCGACCACGAGACGGTCCGGCGAGGGCGGGTCGGGCACCGCGCGCAGCACGCCGTGCGCGAAGCGCTCGTGGACGTCCGTCAGGTGGACCGCGGCGCGCTCGCCGGGGAGCCCGCCGCCGACGAACACGACGCGCCCGTCGGCGGCGCGGCCGAACGCCGCGCCGCCGTGGGCCATGCCTTCGAGATCGACGTCGGCGTCACCGCCCGCGCCGTCAGGCGTCACGGGCAGCCCACGTGCCACTCCACCGTGTTCCACAGGGGGTGGTACGGGATGTTCCGGTTCATGATCGACAGGCACTCGCGCGGGGGGTTGGCGGGGCTGGGCGGCTTGTTGGGGTCCAGGAGGTAGCGCCAGCCATGATAGCGGTCGGGCCGCGCCAGCGCGTCGGCGATGACGGCCTCGGGGACGCCGCGCAGGGCGTCGCGGCAGACACAGCCCCCGGGCTGCGGGACCGGCACTTCCTCGGTCACCTTGACGGTCGGGATCGGGAACGTCTTCTGCCCCCGGTTGCCGTAGCCGTCCTCGAAGGCGACGTCGGCCCGCACGTTGGTGGGCCACGTGCCGGCCTGACGCGGCCGGAGCTGGTAGGTCAGGGTGTAGCCCGGCGCCTTGGCGCTGTCGATCCGCCAGGTCAAGGTCCGCCCGTCCGGGCTGACGGCCGGGGCGACGGGCACCGCCGAGCCCGCCACGTAGTCCATGTTGGCCGGGATGACGTCGGTCAGGACGCTGGTCTTGAAGAGCACCTGGGCCTGGATGCGACCGGCGATCTGGAGGTAGATGCCCTGGAGCTCGGCGGTCGACGGGCTGTGGAAGAAGTGCGACGCGTCGGAGGCCATCCGCCGCAGGGTGTCCGTGTCGGCGTCGTTGCCGAGGGCGATGCTGTAGACGTCGATCCCGGCGGCCCGGACGGCCGCGATCACCGCGTCGAGGTCGGTGATGGGCGGGTTGTTGACGCGATGGCGGCCGTCGGTCAGGAAGATGATCACCTTGTTGGCGTTGGGGCGGACGTTGGCCCCCGAGAGCGCGCGGCGCGCGACGTCGAGCCCGTCGACGATGTTGGTGCCACGCTCGAGGCTGAGCGCGTTGATGGCGGCGATGAGCGCGGGCTTGTCGGTCGTGAGGTCGTGGATGCGGGTGGCCACGCCGGTCACCGAGACCAGGCCGATGCGCACGAGGGCGGGGTCCATCTGGTTGACGAACGCGACGGCGGCGCTCTGGGCGGCCTGGAGCTTGTTGTCGGTGCCCATCGAGCTGGAGTGGTCGATGGCGAGGATCACGTCGGCGGGCTGGTCTTGCGACGGGCAGCTGCCATCCACCTTGAGGGTGACGGTGACGGTCTGCCCGAGCTTGATCTCGCGCGGCGCGGCGGTCTTGTCGACGTTGGCCGTGCAGGCCGGCGCCTGGTCGGCGGCGCCGATGGGTCCGGCGGGCGCGGCGACGGTGGCGCCGAGCAGCGCGAGCACGAGGCCGAGGCCGGCGGCGGGGACGGCGGCAAGCGGGTGGGCACGTGGCATGGTGTCGGCTTCCCTTCGATGGTTCAAGGATTCTGGCGCGGCGGCTTCGGGCGTGCGGCGGTCGCGAGCCGTACGCGAAGTATAACCCCGCCAGCCGAACACGCGTTAGAGACCTCTGATCGACAGTCTAGACGCCGCGCCGCCGCCATCGGGTACGCCCGGCCGCGCTTGACCCGCCTGCGTGCCCGCCCTATGCTCCCCGACCGACGACGGGAACGGGATGCGAAGCGCACGCAGGAGGCGATGGGGCGTATGAGCGAATCAAGCGGGCCGGTGATCGGGACCAAGGGTTGGTCTGACTCGACGGTGGCGGCATGAGGCCGGCACGCAGGTGGACATGGGGCGCGGCTGCAACGCTTGGCGCGATGCTCGTCGGCGGGGCGGATGGCGCCTTGCCGGGAGCCGCCGCTATGCCCGCGCCCGCCGATGCCGAGATCCACATCATCCAGCTCGCTGGCGATCCGCTGGCCACCTACCGCGGGGGCCTGCCCGGCCTCCCGCCCACGAGCCCCATCGAGGCGGGGACGGGGCGCCTCGACGTCGACGGCTCGGCGAGCAGCCGTTATCTCGATCACATCGACCGCGTCCAAGCGCGGGCCGTCGACGCGCTGTCGCATGCGCTCGGCCGGCCCGTCGCCGCGCTGGACCGCTATCGCGTCGTCTTCAACGGGCTGGCGGTTCGGCTGACCCCCGCCGAGGCGGCGGTCGTCGCCGGCGTGCCCGGCGTCGTCGATGTCCATCCCGAGGCGGTCGACCGGGTCGCGACCGACGCCGGCCCGGCCTGGAGCGGCGCCGAGGCGGTGTGGGATGGCAGCGACCTCGGCAGGCCGGACGGCGTGTGGGGCGAGGGCGTCGTCATCGGGATTGTCGACACCGGCATCAACGTCGACCATCCCTCCTTCGCAGCCGTCGACGCCTATGGCTACGAGCACGCCAACCCCCGCGGCGCAGGGCACTATCTCGGCTGGTGCGACCCTGCTCACAGCCGGTACAGCCCGGACCTTCGCTGCAACGACAAGCTCATCGGACTGTGGAGTCACTTCGGCAGCGGCAACAACCCCGAGGACGACAACGGGCACGGCAGCCACACCGCCAGCACGGCCGGCGGCAATCGATTGCCGGCCGCCGTCCTCGTCGGCCCGACCATCAGCATCACGCGGTCTATTTCGGGCGTGGCGCCGCACGCGAACATCGTCGCCTACGACGCCTGCACCGGTGGCGGAGGCTGCCCCGAGTCGTCGACGGTGGCGGCCATCGAGCAGGCCGTGATCGACGGCGTCGACGTCATCAACTACTCGATCCAGGTCGGCCAGGACTCGCCGTGGCTCAACACGCGCGCGCAGGCGTTCCTGGCCGCGCGCGAGGCTGGCGTGTTCGTGGCGGTGGCAGCGGGCAACGCCGGCCCTGGCCCGGCCACCAACTTCGCCAACGCCCCGTGGGTGCTGACGGTCGGCAACAGCACCCACAATCGCAGGATGCGCAACGCGCTCGTGCGCATGGACGGTGGTGACAGCCCTCCGCCGGCCGACATCATCGGCAAGGGCCTGACAACCGGCCTGGCGGGCCCGCACCCGATCGTCTACGCCAGGGGCGTGACGAACGTCGACGGCGAGGTCGACGACGGGCGGTGCCTGAAGGCCTTCTCGCCCGGCACCTTCGACAGCGCGATCGTGCTGTGTGATCGCGGTCAGAACGCCCGCGTCGCCAAGGGCCAGAACGTCCAGGCCGGCGGCGCGGCGGGCTACATCCTGGCCAACACGGCGGCCGAGGGCGGCTCGCTGGTCGGCGACGGGCACTTCCTGCCGGCCGTTCACATCAGCTTCGCGGACGGCGAACGGCTCAAGGCCTGGCTGGCCACCGGCAGCGAGCATGTCGGTGAGATCGCGGGGTTGACGATCGACACCGCGGCGGCCAACGGCGACATCATGAACGCCGGCAGCTCGCGCGGCCCGACGATATCGACGCAGTGCTGCCGCCGGCCGGGGTTGCAGATCTTCGAGCCGATGCTGCTCGACGTGCTCAAGCCCGACCTGACGGCGCCGGGCACCGACGTGTTCGCCGCGGTGGCGACGACCGAGGGCTCGCGGCCGCCGGAGTTCGACCTCTACAGCGGCACGTCGATGGCCAGCCCGCACGCCGCCGGCGCGGCGGCGCTGCTGCGCGCGGTTCATCCCGATTGGTCGCCCGCGGCGCTGCACTCGGCGCTGGTGACGACGGCGCGCGGCGGCGTGCGAATGCAGGATGGCGCGACGCCTGCCGGTCCCCTGGCCGCCGGAGCCGGACACCTCCAGGTCGATGCCGCGGCCCGCGCGGGCCTGGTCCTCGAGGCGTCGCCCGAGGACTTCTGGGCGGCGGACCCGAGCGGCGGGGGCGATCCGCGGCGTCTCAACCTGGCCACCCTGCACGACACCCGCTGTCCCGGCCGCTGCACCTGGGAGCGCACGCTGACGGGCACGTCGGGCGCCGCGGTCACGTGGACCGCGGCCGGCGAGAGCGCCGACGGCGTGCGGGTCACGGTGGAGCCGGCCGTGTTCGCGCTGGCGCCCGGCGCGAGCCAGGTGGTGCGGGTCACGGCCGACGTCGTGGGCTTGCCCGTCGGCGAGTTCGCGGGGGCCGGCGTGACCCTGACGCCATCGCGCGATGGCGTCGCGCCGGCGCACCTGCCGATATCGGTGCGGCCGGTGCCGAGCCGCTTGCCGTCGCCGATCGTGATCGAGACCGATCAGCCGGTCGGCGACCGGCTGGTCGAGGGCCTTCAAACGCGTGGCGCGGCGGCCCAATCGGCCGCGGTCGCGGGCCTGGTGGCCGGCAAGGTCGACGCCATGGCCACGGCGCAGGACCCGACGCCCAACAACCCGTACGACACGCCGGCCGGAACGCTGGTCGTGGACTTGACCGTTTCCGCTGGCGCCCGCCGGGTGGTCGCCGAGGTGCTCGGCGCCCCGTCACGCGACGTCGACCTCTTCGTTGGCCGCGACGACGACGGCGACGGCAAGCCCCGCGCGGAAGAGGCGCGCTGCACCAGCGGCGGCCCGGGCGTGCGCGAGTACTGCGATTTGCGCAACCCCGAGCCGGGCCGGTGGTGGGTGGTGGCGCAGAACTTCCAGGGCTCGGGCGCCGCCTCGGACATGCTCGAGCTCGCGTCGGCGGTGGTGCCGACGGGCGATGCCGGAAACCTGACGGCCATGGTGCCGGGCACCGTCGAGCCGGGCGCGCCGTTCGGCGCGACCCTGGCGTGGCGCCTGCCGGCGATCGTCCCCGGCGCCCGATGGTACGGCGCGGTGGCGCTCGCCGACGGCGCGGCCGACCTCGGCGTGCTGTCGGTCGACGTCGTCGGCATCGATGCCGCCGTCCCGACGGTCACGCCGCGCGCGACGGCCGCGCGCCCGACGCTGGCGGCCACGCGGCCGCC
>CAYQBA010000105.1:0-16446 GCA_964415605.1 uncultured Anaerolineales bacterium
GAGCCCCGCCCTGAGTCACAATAACGGCCCCGATTGAGAGGGGATTGAGACTTGCTCCTCGATTGCCATCTTGAGTCAGCCCAGGCTCGGGTCACAATAACGGCCCCGATTGAGAGGGGATTGAGACACGGACCCGAAGGCCGTCTCCAGGGCGGCCAGCTGATCGTCACAATAACGGCCCCGATTGAGAGGGGATTGAGACGCACTCGAACTTCCCATACTGGTCGTAGTCCGCCCCGTCACAATAACGGCCCCGATTGAGAGGGGATTGAGACATGATCGTGAATGGCTCCCCGCGCGCAAGCGCCGCTTCGTCACAATAACGGCCCCGATTGAGAGGGGATTGAGACTCGCCTGCGGTGAGGCGGTAGACCTGGTAGTCGCCGGAGTCACAATAACGGCCCCGATTGAGAGGGGATTGAGACAGTTGGGTTGGGCTCACCGAATCACGTGGGGAGTTACACAGGCGAGTGAGTCCATTGCGGTGACCCAATCGTCCAGCAAGGGACGGCAAACGCACAAGCTACCAACGACTCAAGGAGGTCAACACAGTGAGCGGCCCGGCAAAGCTGTATTCGGACTACCTGGAGCGCGAAGGGTATCGCCCAACGATTGATTCTGACGGTGACGTGATCTTCAAGCGCGAAGGCAAGTTGTATTATGTCGATATTGATACAAGCGATGCGTCGTTCTTCCGCTTGGTGTATCCTCAGTTCTGGCGTATTGAGGATGGTGAGGAATTAGCCCGTGTATTGCTTGCCGCGAATACGGCAAACGCGAAGACCAAGGTTGCGAAAGTATATGTTCTAGGCAATCTCACGGACACTAGTGCATCGATCGAGATGTTCTTCGATCGCCCAGAGCAATTCTCACCGGTGTTTCACCGAGCAATGTCAGCATTGCTGGCTGGTGTAGCGAATTTTGTCGAGGCGATGAGAGCCGGTCATCAATAAGAAGCCAAGACGTTTCTTCCATTCTTCCATGACTCCAGATCAGCGGGGGGAAGAGACGAACCCGGGTACGCCCTTACGGCGAGCTGTCCGAACTGTCTGACAACACCGACCATGCGACGCCCGGCACGACGAGGCCGGCGAGCAAGTGAGTCACCCAGCCCTCGTTCCGTGGAGTCGCAGCCCGGCAACCACCACAACACGTCGTCGATTGAGGGGGGTCGGCTCATCCTCTCCAAACAGCCGAACCAAGTAAGCATCCGGCAATGTCACGCCGATCCGGCATCCGCGGAGCATCGCCACCGAAGCCGCCAATTGCCATTACAACACAGCAGGCGCCAGCCCCAAGTGAATTGGAGCTGGCGCCCGCCCAGTCGACTCAGCGGTACAGCCGATACGAGATGGCATAGAGCGACGGGACAGCCCAACCCCGTTCTTGTGCCCACGCCAAATCATACATTCCGACCGGATCCTTGGAGGAGTAACTCGCGGCGTTCACGTTGACCCAGCGATATGGAGGCAGCGGGTTGCGTCCGCCATCTCGCAAGCCGACGATACCGTCGCCCACCTTGAAGACCTGATGCCAGCAATTGGCCAGCGTGCACGTACGACCCCAGACACCGTCGACATCCGAGAGCCAGATGTTGTTGCAGTATCCAGGGTCCAACGTGCCGACAAGCGTCTCGTCGTAACCTCGCCGATTCCAGGTCACCCAGGCCACACTCAAGCTGGAGTTGCAGAGCAGCCCGATGCCACTTCCCCCGTTGAGTGAGTCGGGGTGGGTCACCGCAGATTCGTCAGCACTGCCCTGAAGTCCCAGCGACAGCGCTTGTGAGTCCAGCGTGGCATCCACTTCCTCGATCGTCATCACCGGCATGTCATCGTTCGGCAGCACGGCGACCGCTCCTTCCTGAGCCCGAACTACGCTCAGGCCGAGGCCAGCAACAACAGCAGCAGCACGCATCACCCGAAGCATTGAAGCACCTCCGTGTGGGATGGGAGGGTGCGCCCCCCGTCGGTTGGCTCGATGCTCCCGGACTTCCCCAGCCGACGGCTCACGACCACTTGACCTTGCAGTCGATTCAGCAGCGACGCGTGGCATCAGCGGAGGCCTGGAGCCCGAACAGCCTACCCCAGGAACCTTCACCTCAGAACGGTGATCCACTGCAAATCATGTGCAACCTTGCTGCAACGTTCAGGGGACTCACCGCCGCACCCGAAACGTCACATACACCGGAGGCCCCACATACCGCGTGTGCATCCACACCCGCCACGTGCTCGTGAAGACCTGCTCGCTGACTCCGTCCGGCAGCTCCGGCGCCACCATCGGCGTGTCCGGCGCGCTGAAGATGAACGCCTTGCCCGCGTCCACCACCCCCTTCACCGCGATGTGCTCGTACGCCCCGAAGAGCAGCGCCTCGTCCGCGTCCGTGTTGATCAGCATGTCCCCCCGGTCCTCACGCAGCGAGAACGGCGTGATCGGCGCCACCACGAACTCCGGCACGAACCGCTCCCCCGGCGCCACCACCTCCGGGTGCGTCACGCTCACCACCTTTACCGCCTCCGTGTCCAGCGGGATCCGCGAGTGCGTCAGCCCGTGCCGCCGCGTCCCCGTCAGCACATGGTCCGAGTCATACGGACACTCCCCGCAATCCGCCCCCAGCGCCACGCTGAACGCATCCAGCGTGTGATAGACCCGCCAGCCCTCGTCGTCGTCGAAGAACCCCACCCCCGCCGACGACGCCACCCACACCCGGTCGTAGCGGTCCAGCGCCAGGTCGCGCACATCGTTGCCCGGCAGCCCGTCGTCCGCCGTGAACACCCGCCACCGCCCACGTTCCACCACGCTGACCCCGCCGTCCGACGTTGCGAACCACACCTGCTCCCCGTGCCCGCCACGCTCCGGCCGGACCAGGATCGCCCGCACCTCGTCGCCGCCGATCTCGCCGCCCGACCGCGTCAGGTGCACCCACTTGCCGTCCGACGCCCGACGCAAGCTGACCCCCGCCTTGATGTGCCCCACCCAGACATTGCCCACCCCGTCAAACGCCACCGCGTGGACGTGGTTGTCGAACAGCGTCCCGTTTTGCATCGCAAACGGCACCGACCACTCCCGCCCGTCGAAGCGCGCCACCCCCTCCCACGTCCCCACCCAGACATCCCCCGACCGATCCACCGTCAGCCCGAACGTGTCCGCGCTCGGCAGCCCGTCCGCCGTCGTGAACCGCCGCCACGCCGCCCCGTCGAACAGCGCCACGCCCGCCCGCTCCGCCGCCACCCAGAGCCGCCCCTGGTGGTCGATCGCGATGTCGTTGACGTTCATCCCCGCCGTCCCGCCCGGCGCGTTGCAGTCCGCCCAATCCACCTTGTTGTACTGCCCCACCCCGTTTGGGCCATCGCCGTCCGCAAAGTACCCCAGCCACACCCCGCGTGCGTCGACCGCCACCTGCCGCACCCAGTCGCTGAGGACCGCCCCCTCCGTGTTGGCCGCCGTGAACGCGCTCACCCCCTGGCTGCGCAGCAGCCTGGGCACCGCCGGAGCCGCGACCCGCGCCGCCTCGCCACAACCCGCCGCGACCGACGGCAACGCCGTCCCTGCCCCAGGCGACACCGCCGACGACATCGATGCCGCCGAAGCCGACGACGTGGCGGCTGGCGACACCGACGCCAACGGCGAAGGCGACGTCACCGGCACCCCAACCGACCCGCCGATCCAGCCCGCCGGCCACCCCACCAGCACCACCGCCAAGACACCGAGCCCGATCGCCACCACCCCGCCCACCCGCCGCAGCGAGCCATCCGATCGCGGCCGCGCGTCCACCACGCGCATGCCCGGCACGTTGGGCGCCACGCCCGGCACCTCCGAAACCACACCCGGCGCGTCGGGAACCACACCGGGCACAGTGGAAATCACCTCCGGCGCAATGGGAACCACCCCCGGCGCCGCGACGGCCCCACGATCGCCGCCCGAGCCCTCCTCCGCCATGCGGCGCACCGCCAGACACCACGACTCCTTCTCCCACAAGAGCTCCGCCAGCCGCTCCACTGCCCGGCGCTGCCGGTTCTGGAAGTTCCGGTCCTGCCAAGGCCGCGGCCGCTCCGCCTCCACCATCTGCTCCACCGACAGACCCTCCCAGAACCGCCCCTTGAGCAGGTCCGCGTGGTCCGTCGACTCCAGCGCCAACAGATCCAGGACGTCCGTCAGCACCGCCCGTACGGCCTCCGCGCGCAGCGTACCCGGATGATCCGCCCGATAGGCCGCGACCAGACACTCCGGAACCCATTCATCCCCCCGCCCCCGCCGCCGGCCCTTCAGCCCGTAGAGCGCCTCAAGCACCCCGTCAGCCAGGTCCGAAGGCGCTCCGTCCAAACGCACAGGGTCGCCCGTTGCAGGCATCTTGCACCTCGTTTGCAGCCATGCGCCATTCCACGGTCACCAACCGACCCGTATGCTGCCCCCCATGGCGATCGACAACCGCAGGGGTGACAACACCACCGATACGCCCGAGCCAATGCCGGACGATCCGCCATCAAGGATGCCAGCAATCTCCACCAGACGAAAAACCCAATTGGCTCACACTCACCTGCTCAATCTCGCCAGGAGACTTCCGTGCGCCGCCTCATGATTCTCGCTCCCATCGCCGCGGCCGTCGGGCACATCGCCGCCCGCATCGGGGCCGCCGCGATCGCCATCGGCCACGCATGGCGCGCCGCCCGCGCGTGCGTGATCTCCACCATCCTGCTCATCGCCGCCGCCATCATCCTCGCCGCCGCCGGCGCATGCGCCGCGCTCGGCTGGACCGTCGGCCGCGTCACCGCCGCCGGCGGCTCCGCCGGGCTCGACGTCGTCCTCGTCGTCGACCAAAGCGACTCGCTGTTCGATCTCGGCGGCGTCGGGTCCGATCCAAACCAGCTCCGCATGGCCGCCGCGCGCATCGTCGCCAGCCAGCTCGGCGCCGAAGGCCCCCTGCCGTCATACCGCCTCGGCCGCGTCGACTTCGGCACCCAGGCCGAGCTGCGCCTCCCCCTCACCGAGCTCGCCGCCCCGGCCGATCGCGCCGCCGTCGTCGCCAACCTGCGCCCCGCCGAGCCCATGGGCTGGACCGACACCCTCGCCGCCCTGCGGCTCGCCTTCCACGAGCTCCACGTCGGCCCGCGATCCCAGCCCGACCGGCAGACCGCCGTCGTCCTCTTTACCGACGGGCGCCCGCAAACCGATGCCACCGGCAAGCCCGGCGGTGAAGCGGCGTACCTCGCCGATCTCGCCGCGATCGTCCGATCCCTCGGCGCGCGCGGCACCGCCGTGATCGCCGTCCTGCTGCGCAACGACGTCGCCGACGCCGACCGCAAGCTCCAAGACGTCTACCGGCCGTTCTGGATCGACCTCGCCGAGTCCGGCATTGGCGTCCGGTTCTACGACGTGCGCTCCGAAGATGACCTCGTGCCGCTGTACCGCGCCATCGCGGCGGACCTGTCGCTGGGCGTGCCCACGCCGGCCCCGCCCGCCACCCACACGCCCATGCCATCCACGACATCCATCACCGCCGCATCGTCGACACCAACCACGGCTGCCACCAGCGCCGCCTCGCCGACGCCGACCACGGCCGCGGGCACCGCCGCATCGCCGACACCGACCGCGACCGCCGCCAGCGCGCCCCCGCCCGTCCCATCACCCGATCGAGCGCCCGTCGGTCCCATTGCCGCCCTCGGAGCCGCCGGCCTCGTGATCCTGACGATCGGCGCCGGCGCGTGGCGCCTGGCCGGGGCGAGATCACCCGCCGCCATCGACCTCCCCGCCGGGGCCCTGCGGCTTGTGCACGCCCCGCCGGGCGCCAGCGTCCCCCCAACCTGGCGCCTCGCCGGCGCCGGCAAGACCCGCGTCACCGTCGGCAGCGACCACCGCTGCGATCTCCGGCTGCCCGTCCATCCCGACCTGCCCCCCGTGGCAGCCGCCATCGACGCCCGCCGCCAGCCCGACACCCGCCCGGCCGACGTGATCACCGCCCGCCACGACACTACCGTCAGGGTGCAGGAGCACCCCGTCACGCACCCGACCCCGCTCGCGCACGGCGACCACGTAACCATCGGCCCGTACCGCTGGCGGTATGAGAACGTCCTGGCCGCGCGCGGGCCCACCGCTCACCCCGTCCGACCCCATCCCCATCGCCGGCTCCCGGCCACGTCCCGCCGCCAGCGCCGGCCCTGAACCAAGCGCCATCCGCCACCCAGTCCGGTCAACCCGGTCAACCCCGTCAACCCACCCCATCCGAGCGCACGCGACCAAGCGCCTAGACATCCAAACGCCAACCAGCTCGACGCCAGGAGCCAGCCATGCCCGCACTCCCCACGGCCGACCCACACACCGCGAACACCCCGCGACCCGCCGTCCCCAACGGCCACGCGCCCGACGCGGACGGTGCGGCCCCCGACGCCGCGGTCCCGGGGGCGGTCGCCGCCCCGCTCCCGCCGGTCGCCGGGCCCAACAGCCGGTTCGTCGCCCAGCCCACCGTCATCGTCGGCGCCGGCGGGATCGGCCACCGCATCGTGCTGGCCCTCAAGGCCGCGCTGATCGAGATCCACGGCCGCGTGCCCGCCGGCATCCGGCTCCTCGTGTTCGACATCGACGACGAGCACCTCGCCATGCCCGCCGGCGGCCAGATGGTGCGCCTCGAGCCCGACAGCGAGCGGTTCTGCCTCGGGCCGATCCCGGTCGCCCGGATCCGCCGCAACCTCGACAACCTCCCCACCATCGCCGAGCGCCTGCCGTGCCTGCGCGACCTGCCGCCCATCGCGACCGCCCGCGCCGCCAAGGCCATGCGCCCCCTCGGCGCGCTCGCCTTCCAGTGGCAGTTCCCGCACATTCGGTCCATCGTGCAGCGCGCCATCTGGGCCCAGGCCGGGCGCGACGCCCACGGCGACGCCACCCTGGCCGTCGACCCCGGCCGCGGCCTGAAGGTCATCCAGGTCGGCTCGCTGTGCGGCGGCACCAACTCCGGCTTCTTCATCGACCTCGGCCGGCTCCTGCGGGCCGAGATCGAGGACCTCGGCACCCTCGGCGACGCCTGCGTGTGCATCGGCGTCGGGCTCCTCCCCGGCGCCTTCCGCGGCGCCACCAGCCCCAACCTCGCGCCCAACACCGCCGCCGCCCTCCAGGAGATCGAGGCCGTCATGCTGCGGCCCGAGGCCCCCGTCACCTACCGCAACGGCGCCACCCTCGCCCCCGCCCAGCCCCCCTTCGACATGTACCTCCTCGTCGACGCCGTGGACGAAGGCGGGCGCGTGTGGAACAGCCGCGACGACCTGTGCCAGATGGTCGCCCGCGCGCTGCTGCTCCTGGCGTGCACCGCCCTCGGCGACGAGGGCGACGTCGAGCTCGACAACCTCGACGAAGCCCTCGCCGGCCGGACCGCCGACGGCCATGGGCGGTTCTTCGGCAGCCTCGGCCTCGGGATCCTGGCGTTCCCCGCCCCGGCCGTGGCCGCCGCCTGCGGGGAGCGGCACGTCGAGGCCGTCATCGGCCAGACCCTCCTGCGCCCACCCGGCGACGCCGACCTCGCCGCCGCCCGGCAATGGGTCGACCGGCTCGCCATCGACCCCGACCGCCTGGCGCCCGAGCTCGCCAAGGACGACAACGGCGCCCCGCTGATCGTCGCGCCCGAGGTGCCGCCCCACGTCCGGCAAGCATCGCCCCCGGACACGCCGCCGCTCGCCGCGCAGTACCTGGCGGCCTGGGAACGCGTGCAGGTCGAGACCGACGCCCGCGGCTGGATCGCCCGCAACGGCGACGCCCATGCCGATCGCCTGCGGCACGCGATCGAAGCGCACGTCGCCGCGACCGTCGGCCATGCCAGCGGCGGCGTGGCCGTGGCGCAGGCCGCCCTGACGGTGCTCCAGGCCGAGATCGACGCGCACGCGTCGACGATCGCCCGGGACTTTGGCCTGGCGCGGGCCGAACGCCAGGCCCGCCGCCAGGACCTCGACCTCCACGTCGACGCGCTCCACCGTGCCGCCGCCGGGCCGTGGCTCGGCCGGGGCGCCCGTGTCCAACACGCGCTGGATGCGGCGTTCTCGGCCGCCGCGGGAGCGTTCCAGGCATGCCTGGACGTGTGGGTGGCCGAGCAGGCCCAGACCGCCCTCGCCCGCGCGGCCGAGGCGGCCGCAGACCTCCAGCGCCGGCTGCACCGCGTCGATTGCGCATGGGCCGCCGAGCGGCAGCGCGCCGCGCAGGCCTGGGCCGCCGCGCAGTCCCGGCTGACCACGCACGCCGGGCACCCCGCCCTGTCGCTCATCGACGCCGCGTATCTCGACCGCTTGCACGCCTCGGCCGCGCCCGATGCCGCCGCCACCCTCGATCGCTTCCGCCGCTCGGTCGGCCCCGGCGACATCCTCGCGGCCACCGAAGCCGACGCGGACGCGGCCATCCGCCGGCTGCGGGCCGCCGCCGCCGCGCCGTTCACGCCCATCGCCGCCATGACCGTCGAGGACGCCATCCTCGCCCGGCCCGAGCACTCGGCGCGCGCCCGGCTCGGTGCCCTGAAGCAGGCCGCGCTGCCCGCCATCAACCTCGACGTCACGCGCCTGCCCGGCGGCGACGCCGCCCTGCAGCGCATCGACATCGTCGGCGTGCCCAACCAGGCCGAGTCCGTGCTGCGCGCCGAGGCACCGCACGTCGTGTCGCTTCACGATCCGCACGCCATCCTGGCGCTGTCGGTCACCGTCGGCCTCCCGTACACCGCCCTGCAGGCCTGGCCCGCCTACGCGGCGGCCTACGGGCTGGCGCGCCGCAGTCGGCCGCTCCACACCCTGCCCGCCTTCCAGGCCCGCCAGGCCGAGCATCGCCTGGCGCTCGCGCTCGGCCTCGCGTTCGGGTTCGTCGACACCCGCGGCACGTGGTTCTACTACCGCCCCGCCGACCCGCTGGCCGAGCTCGTCCGCCTCGGGCAAGGCGTCGAGAACGCCGGCCAGGCCCTCGAGCGGGCCGATGCCCTGACGGGCGAGATCCTGCAGCGCGTCGAAGCCCACGTCGACCGCATCGGCACCGAGCAGGCGCTCGCCGGGCTGGACGCCTGGTGCGCGCCCGCCGCGGGCGACGACGACCTGGCGCGCGACATCAAGCGCCAGGTGCGGGACTACGCCAGCCTGCTACGGCAGAGCGATCGCCTGCGGGGCGGAGCCTGAGATGCACGCGGAGGATCGGCGGCACGGGCTGGTCGCGGACTGGGTCGCAGCCCCTTTCAGGACCCCTCCGCCGGGACGGCCGGGCGTGCCGGGCGCCCTCGTCGTGGGGCTCGGCGACATGGGCGAGACCGTGGTCGCCGATCTCCGGCGGCGCCTGTCCGAACGCTGGGCGGGGGCACGCGGGGTGACGTGCGTCACCGCCGCCGCAGGCGGCGACGCCGCGATCGCCGACGCCGAGCTGGTCGACGCGCTGGCCGCCGCCGCCGAGCCCCTCCGCCCCCGTGCGGTGCGACCGCCTCACATGTCACCGGATCGCCCGCGAGCGATGGCATCGCCGCTCGCGGCGCCCGAGGCCCGGTCCATGGCCTCCGAGACCACGGCGGCGACGCCCCTGCCGGCATGGCTCGTGGCCGCGGCCGCCGACGGCGCCGCCGGGGAGGCGATCGTCGAGATCGCGACCCGCCTCGCGGCGGCGGCCGCGCGGCTGCCCACCATCGATCTGCGCACGACGGTCATGCTGCTCCTGCCCGGCGCCGCCGCCGGCGACGAGGCCTGGGCCCGGGCAAGCGCCACGCTGCGGGCCATGGACCTGACGTGCGCGCGGGCCACGCCGGCGGCGGGCGCCGCGGTGCCCGGCGGGTGCTACCTCGTCGGCGACACGGCCCGGTCCGGCTGGCGGCTGCCAGGCGTCGCCGAGACCATCGCGTGCGCGGCCGAGGCCCTCGCGCTGCTGGTCATGGGGGGGATCGGGGCCGCGCTCGACGACGCCGAGCCGGACCTCGATCCGGGTGCCCCATTCCGGGCGATCGGATGGGCGGCGCTCGTGCACGCGCCCGCGGCGACGCGCGCCGCCGTCGAAGCCGCGGTTGCCGGCGCGCTGCTCGACCGGTGGCTCGCCGCGGGCACCGGCCAGGCCCGAGCCGACCACGCCACCGTCGACTGGGCGGCGGCGGACCTTGTCGCGGCGGCACGGCGGCACGTCGCCGGCATCCTCGCCGCCGGCGACGACGGCCCGGTCAACCACGCCGAGGCCTGGCTCGCCGATCTGGCCGACCGGCTTCGGGTGCACGTCGACGATCTTCGGGCGGCGCATGCCGGCGCCGACAAGCGGCTGGACCGCCTGGGTACGGCATGGGGCGACGCCGCGCGCGCCCGCTACGGCCATGGGCGAGCGGCACGCGCGCCGTCGCGGGCATGGTGGAGCCTCCGGTTCTGGCGCGCGACGTGGCAAAACGCGCGTGCGCGGCGGGCCGCGGCGATGGCCGCCACCACGCTCGAGCCGCGCCAGCGCCACGCCGCCGCCGAAGCGATGGACCTGGCGCAGGCGCTCCAGGCGCGATCCGAGGCGCTGGACGGGGTTGAGGCGTTGCGGATGCAGGCGGCGGGCCTGCGAAGCGCCCTTGCGCATGCCCGCGAGCAGATCGGGGCCCTGGCCGGCGCGCGGTGTGAGGCGCCCGACGCCGGCGCCCAAGGCGACGCGGCCGATCGCCAGACCCTCGATCCCATCCTCCTCCTCGAAGCGCCGATCCTCACCGCGGATGGCGTGGCCGATCTCGTCGAGCACGTGCTGGCCGCCGCGGCCCGCGCCGATCCGGACGCGGGCCCGAACGGGGCGCTCGCTCGCTGGTGGCTGGAAGCCGGGGGCGGCGATCACCCCATCGACGAACACGTACTGGAGGATCTGACGCGTCGCATCCAAGCGTGGTGCGCGCCGATCGCGGGCCTCGGCGTCGAAGCGACGCTCGACCTCCTCCACGTCCGGCCGGGCGCGCTGGCGGCCGACCGAACCGCTGCGGCCGGCGCGTGGGTGCCGCTCGCGGTCGAGGTCCTGACCGCGGCCGCCGAGCCCCTGCTGCCCTGGGATCCCGCGGCCTGCCGGTGCCCGCCGGCGATCGCGACGGCGATCGGGGTTGCCGACGGCGAGGCGTCGACCGTGGCGCGCACCCTGGCGGCCCTCGCGTCGGATCCCGCGGCGCCGCGCGGCGCGGGGGCGGCCCTTGTCGTCGTGGCGACCGGCGACCCATCCCGAATCGCCGTGATCACCGTCGTCCGTGGGCTGACGCTGGCCGCGGTCGATCCCCTTGCCCCATCCAGGAGCGGCACGTGAGCCCGTACGATCGTTTCGAGCCGGACGACCTCGGCGCAGGCATGGACGAGGGCGGATATGGCGGCCATGGCGGATACGGAGGATATGAAGGGTATGGGGCGTACGGCGGGCGGGGGGCGGCGGCGCCGGCCGGATGGCTCGGCGCGTGGGACTGGGACCATCTGCGGCGAACCGTCGCGGCCGAGGCCCAGGCGCGCATCGCCGTCGTCGGCCCGGTCGGCGCCGGCAAGCGCCGGCTGGTGGACACGCTGCGCGGCTGGCCGGCCGACGCCGTGGACGATGCCGTCGCGCCCGACGGCCCCCGCGCCGCGTGGGACGACCAGGGCCTGTTCCAAATCGTCGACCTGGACTTGGCCGGGGGCGGGAGCGGCATGGCCGAGTCGGGGTCGGGGTCGACGACGCCGGAGCCTCCGATGCCGGCCGCCTCGCAGGCATGGACCAGCCTGCCGGAGGCGGGCGAATGGCACACGACATGGAGCCCAGGGGTGCGCGGCCCCGAGTCCGTCGTCCCCAGTCGCCAGCCCGCGGGCGCCATCGCCGCCGCGAGCGATCTCGTCGTGTTCGTGGTCGACGGCGCGCGGCACAGCGAACCGGCGGCGTGTCGGGCCTACAGCCGCCTCCGCGCGGCCGGGCGCCCCTTGATCGCCGTCGTGAACGTGGCCGGCATCGCCGCCGGCGAGCCCGAGCACGCGACGGCGCCTGACCATCCGCTGGCGCCGGTGGCGTGGGCCGACGTCGGGAACACCGAGCAGCTCGCCCGGTGCGTCGTCCCGTTGATGGTCGACGCCTGCCCCGCCATGGCCGTCGCGCTGGGGCGCGAGGCCGTGGTGGCGCGGCCGGTCGTCGTCGATCGCCTCGTCCGGCGCGCCGCCCTCGTCGCGCTCGCCACCGGGCTCGAGCCGATCCCGCTCGTCGACGTCCCGCTGCAGCTCGCCGGGCAGATGAAGCTCCTGGCCAGGTTGGCGGCCGTGCACGGGCGCGCCGGGGGCGACGACGGGCGCGGGGTCATGACGTCGCTCGGGAGCGGGCTGGTGGCGCGCTACGCGTTTCAGCAAGCCGTCAAGCTGGTGCCCGTGGCCGGCTGGATCGCCAGCGGTCTCATCGGCGGCCTGACGACGTGGATGCTCGGGCAGGTGGCCGCCGCGCACTTCGCGGGACGGCTGGCATTGCCCCGCGCCGGCCGGCTCGCGCCACTCCGGCTGGGCATGCCGCGCCGGAGCGGGATGCGGGCGGACGCCAGCCCGGCGCGGCGGCCGCGAGTGCCGCGGCCGTGGCAGCGACATGGAACAAGCCGGGGGTGGATCATCTCCCGCTGGCGCGCGCTGCGCGGCCGCCGGGGAGCCGGGCGCCGCCCGCGCCGTCCCGAGCGGTCCGCGTAGGGGCGCCGAGGATGACCGGGCGACCGCCGATGGCGGCCCACGACCACGGACCATTCCGCCCCGCGTCGGTCCACCCGGCGTTCACGCTCGACGCGTTGAGGCGGGCGTGGCGCAAGGTGCGCGCCGCGGGCGGCGGGGCCGGCGCAGACGGCGTGGCGCCGTCGGTCTTCGAACAGCGGCGCGAGGCCGAGCTGCTGGCGCTGCACGTCGAGCTGTCGACCGGTCGCTACCGGCCCGGCCCCATCCGCCGCCTGTTCATCCCCAAGGCCGACGGCGGTGTGCGCCCGCTCGTGGTGTGGACGCTGCGCGACCGCGTGGCGCAGCGCGCGGTCCACGACTACCTCGAGCCGTGCTTCGAGGCGGTGTTCCTGGACTGCAGCCATGGCTATCGGCCCGGCCGATCGGTGTCGACGGCGGTCCGCGCCGTCGTCGCGGGCCGCGATCGGGGGTTGCGCTGGGCGCTCGACGCCGACATCCAGGACTGCTTCGGGCGCATCGATCCCGACCGGGTGCTGGGCCTGGTCGAGGCCCGGGTGCCGGATGCGGCCGTCATCACGCCGCTGCGGCGCTGGCTGGCCGTGCCGGCACCCGATGTGACGGGCCGGGTTCGGCCGGTCGGCGTGGCGCAAGGCGGGGTCCTGTCCCCACTGCTGAGCAACGTGTACCTGCACGGCTTCGACAGGGCCATGACCGGCGGCGATCACCACCTGGTGCGCTACGCGGACGATCTGATCTGCCTCACGCGGCGCCGGCGGGACGCCGAAGCGGCGCGCCAGCGCGCCGCCGCCGCCTTGCACGCCCTGGGGCTGGACCTTCACCCGGGCAAGACCCAGGTCGTGCACATCGACAGCGGCTTCGTGTTCCTCGGGGTCCGGTTTCTGGGCAACCAAGTCCACGCGTTGCGTCCATCCGCAGGCCAGGTCGGCTCCCCGCCCGATGGCGGCATCGGCCTGGCGCCACGACGTTCAGGAGATCGCCATGACGACCGTATACGTGCGGGAACAAGGGGCCGTCGTGCGCCGGCAAGGCGCGCGGCTCGTCGTGACCAAGGATGAGACGACGCTGATGGATCTCCCCTTGATCCATGTGGAGCAGCTGGCGCTCGTCGGCAACGTCCAGCTCACCACCCAGGCGGTGGCGGCGCTGCTGCAACACGAAGTCGACGTCGTCTTCTTTTCGAGCGCCTACCGCTACCGCGGCCGGCTCATGGCCACCGGCTCGAAGTTCGCCGAGCTGCGGCACGCGCAGCTGCGGGCCATGCTGGACGATCGGGTCAACCTCGCCTTGGCCAAGGGGGTGGTGGACGGCAAGCTGGCGAACCAACAGGCGCTGCTGCACCGCCGCCGTGCTGAGGCCAACGGCGCCGGCCCGGTGCTCGACGCCGCGGTGGCCGGCATCGCGGCCATGCGGGCCGGCGCCGCCCGCGCGGGCACCCTCGACAGCCTGCGCGGCTACGAGGGCAAGGCCGGGGCCCACTACTTCGGCGCCGTGAAGGCCCTGCTCGACCCCGGCTGGGGGTTCAACGGCCGGGAGTACTACCCCCCGCCGGACCCGGTCAACGCGGCCTTGAGCTTCGGCTACACGCTCCTCCTGAAGGATGCCGTGGCGGCCACGCAGCTTGTGGGCTTGGATCCCTACCTGGGGTTCTTCCATGCCATCCACTACGGCCGCCCGTCGCTGGCGCTGGATGTGCTCGAGGAGTTCCGCCCGCTGGTGGTGGATCGGCTCGTGCTGCGGTTGATCCGCGACCGGCACGTATCGCCCACGGACTTCGTGCGGACGGGGCAGCCGAGGCGGCCGGTCATGCTGACGCCCGGCGCGTCCGAGACGTTCCTGTTGGCCTACGAGACCGAGATGGGCCGCAAGACGTTCCACCCCGCGAGCGGGCAGTCGCATCCCTACCGGCGGTGCGTCGAGCTCCAGGCCCGGCAGATCGCCGGGGTCGTCATGGGGAAGGCGGAGGGGTTCGTGCCGATGATCCGACGTGACGCGAGCGGTCGATGAGGCCGCCACGCATGCCAGCGGGCGCGGCAAGACGGATCCGCGAGGCCGTCGATCGCTGGGCCCGACGCGGTGCTCCAGGCGACCTGGTGCCGAGATCCCTGCCGGCGTGGCCGGACGGCGGAGGTCGTTGGATTGCACAGGTGGACGGCGCCATCGGCGCGTCGGGCCAGGCCACCGGCCTTGGCGTGGCCATCCGCGACAGTGCCGGGATCGTGCGACACGTCGCCAGCCGGAAGGCCGACGCCATGACCAACAACGAGGCCGAGTACAGCGCGATGATCTTGGCCTTGGAGATGCTCCGCGACGCGCGGGCGTCAACCGTGGACGTCGTTTCGGACAGCGAGATCGTGGTCTACCAGATGCTGGGCCGCTTCTCGGTCAACAGCACGGCGCTGAAGGTGCTGCACCGCCGCGCCTGCGCGCTATCGCGCGGGTTTGCAGAGATTCGGTTCATCTACGTGCCGCGCGAGCGGAACGGCCTGGCCGACGCGCTCGCGCGCGAAGCGCTGTGGCCCGACGTGCCGTGGGCGGTTCCGCTCGCGGATGTCAGGCCGGATCCTCCAGCCGTTCCAGACAACGCCAGGGAGCCCCGCGATGTTCGTCGTCATCAGCTACGACGTCGTCGATGACCGCCGGCGCAAGCGGGTCCACGACACGCTGAAGGACTTCGGTGCCCGTGTGCAGTACAGCGTGTTCGAGTGCGAACTGGACGCCGTGGTGCTCCAGGGCCTCGTCGAACGGTTGGCCGCGGTCGTGGACGTGAACGAGGACGGTGTGCGGTTCTACAGCCTGTGCCAGGGCGATGTCCGCAAGATTCGGGTGATCGGGCGCGGCTCGGTGTCGAGGAACGAGGCGTTCCGCATGATTTGATGGGGCTGGCGGCGCATTGGTCGGCGCGGCGGCCAGCCTGGGCGGGACAAGGTGTGGCGTCACCGGGTGCTTGTGCTCCTTCCATTTCCGGATCGCCTCCGTGCCATGGGCTGGCTGTGCGGCTGGTCGATCGCGGGCGAGGGCGCGTGGCGGGCAACGGGCCCGTGGTCTCGTGCCGACCGCGGGCGATGGAGGGTACCGCCGGGGCCGGGCAGTCACGCGACTGGGCGGCGGATGGGGGCGGCGGTGCGTGACCTGCGCAGGCGGCGATCGGGTCGTGGCGCCGGATCTCAACGCGGCTGGGCACCTGCTTGCCTCGTGGCCATAGCGGCGGTAGAATGGGCGTTACAGAGTAATCGTGCCATGTGCCCATTGCGGCGGTTTTGTCATCGAAATCCCGGCGGCCTCTGTAATTTTTACCGCCCGCTAGCGTAAATGCCACGTTTTCATGGCGAAGTCGAGTCACGTGCATGACCCTATCGGAAACCCAGAACGGGGCGCGAATCAGGCCCAACAGGGCCGAGAATTGGCTCCGTCGTGGTGTTTCGATCCAGTTTCCCTCGAAAGAGGGGCACATTTGGAGGCGCGAGTGGGGTTGACCAAAGAGCAGTCACAATAACGGCCCCGATTGAGAGGGGATTGAAACGAAGTGGTCGCCGGCCCAGTTCAGGGTCTGGCCCTGCGTCACAATAACGGCCCCGATTGAGAGGGGATTGAAACGAATGGCGCAGGGAAATGAACTAGTTGGGTGTTTCAGGTCACAATAACGGCCCCGATTGAGAGGGGATTGAAACATGCAGGTCTGACCCGGCACCGGCTCCTGGCCGGTGTCACAATAACGGCCCCGATTGAGAGGGGATTGAAACATTTGGGTTTCGACCGGAAGCTTGATCACCTCCATGCGTCACAATAACGGCCCCGATTGAGAGGGGATTGAAACCCAGGGCCGACAGTGCCC
>CAYQBA010000106.1:0-16255 GCA_964415605.1 uncultured Anaerolineales bacterium
CCTTCAGCCGGTGCGTCCCCCAGTCGCGCACCGTCCAGTCCGCCGGCAGATCGCCCTGCAGCAGCTGCTGCGTCGCCAGCGACATCAGCACCTGCCCGCCATGCCCCGCCGCCTCCAGCCGTGCCGTCCGGTTCACCGCCGGCCCGAAGTAGTCCCCGCCCCGCTCCTGCGCCACGCCGGTGTGGATCCCGATCCGGACACGTAGCGGCGCGAAGTCCGCCCCGCACGCCGCCCAGTCCTCCGCCGCGACCGCCCGCTGCGCGCTCAGTGCCGCCGTCGCCGCGTCCAGCGGCGTGTGGAACGCCGCGCAAAACGCATCGCCCACCGTCTTGAACACGTGCCCGCCGTGCGTCTCGATGGCGCCGCGCACGATGTCGTCATGCCGCTCGAGCGCCGCTCGCATCGCATCGCGGTGATGCTCCCACCGCTCCGTCGAGCCCTCGATGTCCGTGAACAGGAACGTCACCGTGCCGGTGGGAAGGCTCCCGACGGATGTCGCCCCGGCGGAGCCAGACACCCCAGCCAAGCTCCCGGCGTCGTCAATCGCCGCCATGGGATCCCTCAACGGTTGCCACGTTCCCCTACCCCCGCACCACCGTCACCGTCCGCCCCGCCGGCGTCCGGCTGCTCGGGCGTGCCGCCGTCGCGGTAGGGGGTGATCTTCAGTACGCGGGCGCCGCTGAAGCCGCCGGAAAGCGCGCCGGCGATCGCCACCCGTGCGTCGTCGACGAACCGGGTCGCCAGGACGGCGCGGTCGGCGTCGGGGGGCAGCTGGGCTTGGGCGTCGACTTCCATGGGCGTCTCGGCTGACTTCTTGCTCTCGGGGACATGCCTCCGCGTGATTTGGAGTCGCCATGCGCCATTCGAGGTGGGCGGCGACGCGTGAGGCGGGCGCGACGCGCCCCCAAGCACGGCAAGTCACCGGCCACCCACCTGGTCCGCTACCGATCGGGCTTGGCGTGCGCATCGATGATATCACAAGCGCCGCGCGCTACTTGCGCGCCGATCGCCCAGGCCCCGCGCCGCCCCGGCCCCACGAACTTGGTTGGCCAAGACACAGCCACACGGCAGCCCGCCGCAAGCACCGATCCAGTCAACCGCTGTCATACGAACCCTGGAAGCCAGTCGTACCGTAGAAGAGGACGTCAAGGCCGGCCCCCGCCATCTCAGGCCAAGCTCAAGTTGGCCTCAGGCACACGCGCGTGGTACGCGATAACCTGTGACCAAGCATACCGATCCGGATCCAACCGAAGGAGACCGACAGTGGGAACCATGACACCGGCAGCGATCCGCAGTCGTCCACATCACATCGATCGGCACACGTCGTTCGCCCGAACCGCGCCGCGACCCGATCCCGTCATCCGCATCCTCGCCTACTTCTCTTTTATTCGGGGGTGCATCGGCCTCGCCGTGGCCGCCCTGTTGATGTCGGCGGGAACGACGGGCATCGTGTTTGGGACCATCTTCGGCGTGTTAAGCCTCTCGACGGTCGTCCTGGCCGTTGGCCTCGCCAAGATGAAGGCATGGGCACGGACCACCGTCGTGGTCTTCCATCTCGCGAGCCTGGCGCTGACCGCGGTTGCGCTGTTGCGCGGCGGCATGGAGATGGATGGTCTGAGCCTTCTCGAAGGGCTCTTCAGCTTCACGCTCGTCACGTGGCTTGTCGTCCGGTGGGATCGCTTCCAGTGATGCGGGTAGTCCGCCGGCATCTCCTCAGCCGTGTCGGAACCGTGATTCTCTGGTCCCGGCCCAGCCGCGACGGGCGCGACGATGGCATGGACCCGCACCGCGAGGCCCGTCGTCGCCACGTTCGGCGCACGCCCCGCCGTCTGCAGCTCCGCCCGCGCACCGTATGAGCTCGCTTGGCGTATAATTATTGTGAATGCCAATTCGGCAGATGCCGTCGACCCCATGCGGCGACGAGCACGGACGACCGACAACCGAATGATCTTGCACCTCGAGGAGCGCAGCCATGAGCACGCTACCCATCCCCACTCCCGGCGCCGCCGCCGCGGCCGGTTCTCGGCCCAAGCAGACGGTGGTGACACTGCAGGCGAAGCGCGATCGCGGCGAGCCGATCACGATGCTCACCGCGTACGACTACCCCACGGCCCGCCTGGTCGATGCCGCCGGCGTCGACGCCATCCTGGTCGGCGACTCGCTGGCCATGGTGATGCTCGGGCACCCCAACACCCTGTCCGTCACAATGGACGAGATGCTGCACCACGCCCGCGCGGTCCGCCGCGGGGTCGAGCACGCGCTCGTCATCGGCGACATGCCGTTCATGAGCTACCAGGTCGACGCCCGCGAGGCCGTCCGCAACGCCGGGCGGTTCGTCCAGGAAGCGGGCATTGACGGCGTCAAGCTCGAAGGCGGGCGGGCGTTCGCCGATACCGTGCGCGCCGTCGTCCGCGCCGGCATCCCCGTGCAGGGCCACATCGGGCTGACGCCGCAGAGCGTCAACGTGCTCGGCGGCTACCGGGTCCAGGGCCGCACGGCCGCGGCGGCGCGGACGATGGTCGACGACGCGCTGGCCCTCCAGGACGCCGGCTGCTTCTCGATCGTCCTCGAGAGCGTGCCGGCCCCCGTGGCCGCCCACGTGACGGAGCGCCTGTCCATCCCGACCATCGGGATCGGGGCGGGGGCCGGGACGAGCGGCCAGGTGCTGGTGACGCACGACCTCCTGGGCCTCTTCGACGACTTCAAGCCGAAGTTCGTCAAGCGCTACGCCGAGCTGCGCGGATCGGTCGACGCGGCCTTGCGCGCCTACGTCGACGACGTGGTAGGCCGCCGCTTCCCGGAAGTGGCCCACACCTACGCCATGCCGGCGGACGAGCTGGCGGCCTTCGAGGCGTGGGCGGCGGAGTGGAACCGAGACCGTGGGGCGGCCGCGACCGCCGCCGGCCATGCCGGTCCCCCGCCAGCGGGATCGGCCTCGGCCGTCGCGACGACCACCGCCGAAGGGGGTGACGGGACCAGCGCCCCCGGCCGCCCCGCCCCGCGGTCCTGACGCGGACCACGGGCACACCCATGGACCACGGGACGCTTGATCCCGCGGCGGGCCGGGCGCGCGTGCTGATCCTCGGCACCGGCGCCATGGCCAAGCTGCTCGGGGCCCGGCTGGCGCGCACCGGCCGCGCCGCGGTGCTGCTGGCCGGCACGTGGCGTGCCGCCGTCGACGCGATCGCCGCGCGCGGGATCACGGTGGAGGAGCCAGGCGTGGGCGGGACGTGGACGGTCGCCGTCGGCATCCGGGCGGTCACGCTGGATGCCGTGCCGGGGACCGGCGGGTCGGGCGACGGGTTCGACCTGGTCCTCGTCCTCGTCAAGGCCCACCAGACCCCCGCCGTCACCACAGTGGCGGCGCGGGCGGTGGCGCCCGGCGGGCTCGTGATCACGCTGCAGAACGGGCTCGGCCACCTCGAGGCGCTGGTCGCCGGCGGGGTGCCGGAGAGCCAGGTCGTCGTCGGCGTGACGGCGGCCGGCGCCAGCGCGGGGGACGCGCCCGACCGCGTGCGCGCCGGGGGGCCGGGGTGGACGGTGCTGGGCGTTGGGGCGGCGCGGCGGGCGGCGGTGGAGGGCGCGGCGGACCGCCTGCGCGCCGCTGGCTTCGACACCACGGTCGAGGCCGACGTCGCGGCGCCGCTCTGGCGCAAGCTGGCGGTCAACTGCGCCATCAACCCGCTGACGGCGCTGCTCAGCGTCCCCAACGGCGAGCTCCTGGCGCGGCCCGGCGCGCGCGCCACGCTGGCCGCGGCGGCCCGCGAGGTCGGGCAGGTGGCGGCCGCGCTCGGCATCGACATCGGGGCCGACCCCGCGGCGCTGGCGGTCGAGGTCGCCCGCAACACCGCGGCCAACCGGTCGTCGATGCTCCAGGATGTCGAGCGGGGCGCGCCGACCGAGGTCGACGCCATCACCGGGGCGGTGGTGCGCCACGGCCGGCGCCTGGGCGTGCCGACGCCGGTCAACGCCGATCTGTGGCGGCGGGTGCGGGCGCTGGACGCGGCGCGCGCGGCAGGGCATGTCGCGGGCCCAACCGGGGCGCCGACGGCGGCGATCGAGGAAAGGTCGGTCGAGCGACAACCGGCTGCCAGGCCGGAGCGAGCCGTCACGCCGAGGCCGACGAAGGCGGAGGCAGCCCCATCTTCGCCCACCGTCGGCCCGCATGCGCGGCGACCGGTGCCGGCTGCTCCGGCGATCCGCCCCTCGAGGACCGGTTGATCATGCGCATCGCCACCACCATCGCCGAGGTCCGTGCCTGGCGCGCGGAAGCCGACCGCGCCACCGGCGGCCGCGCCACGGTCGGCCTCGTGCCGACCATGGGCTACCTGCACGCCGGCCACGTCTCGCTCGTCGCCCGCGCCCGCGCCGAGAACGACCGCGTGGCGGCCAGCATCTTCGTCAACCCGGCGCAGTTCAACTCCGCCGAAGACCTGGCGCGCTACCCGCGCGACCCCGAGCGCGACGCGGCGCTGTTGCGCGAAGCCGGGTGCGACATCGTGCTGATGCCCGACCCGGCCGAGATCTATCCCCCCGGCTTCCAGACGTGGGTCGAGGTCGGGTCGATCGCCGCCCCGCTCGAGGGCGCGCACCGGCCGGGCCACTTCCGCGGGGTGGCGACGGTCGTGCTCAAGCTGTTCGGGATCTTCGAGCCGACGCGGGCCTATTTCGGGGAGAAGGACTACCAGCAGCTCGCGGTCATCCGCGCGCTGGCCCGCGACCTCGACGTCCCGGTGCGCGTCGTCGGCTGCCCGACGGTCCGCGAGGCCGACGGGCTGGCGATGAGCAGCCGCAACGCCCGCCTGGGGCCGGACGACCGCCGGGCGGCAACGGTGCTCTACCGGGCGCTCGGCGCGGCGCGCGCGGCCTGGGAAGGCGGCGAGACGGACGCCGGCGTGCTGCGGGCGCGCATGGCCGCGGTCTTCGCGGCGGAGCCGCGCGCCACGGTCGAGTACGCCAGCGTCGCCGACGCGACGACGCTCGAGGAGCTGGCCACCGTCCGCGGGCCGGCGCTCCTGTCGGTGGCCGCGGTCGTCGGGCCGGTCCGGCTCATCGACAACGTGGTCGTGGGGATGGGCGGCTGATGGGGCCGCTGCGCCGGAGCCGGCAGGTCGGGCCGGCTGCCGCTGCGGCGCGGTCCGCGCGGCCCCGCATGTTCGAACGGAATCGTTGAACGCACCTCTGGAGGAACGCACCATGCAACGCACCCTGCTCACCGGCAAGATCCACCGCGCCCGCGTCACCGGCGCGGACGTCGACTACGTCGGCAGCATCACCATCGACGCCGCCCTGATGGAGGCGGCGGGCATCCTGCCGCACGAGCGCGTGCAGGTGGTCGACGTCGAGAACGGCGCGCGCCTCGAGACGTACGCCATCCCGGACCGCCCGGGCAGCGGGACGATCCAGCTCAACGGGGCCGCGGCGCGCCTGGTCGACGTCGGCGACCACGTCATCATCATGGCCTACGGGCTCTTCGACGACGCCGAGGCGCGGGCCTGGGAGCCGCACGTCGTCCTGGTGGACGCGCGCAACCGGGTCGCGGAGGTGCGCCGGGGGGTCGAAGGGGGGGTGTTTGCGATGGGGTGACGCCCTATCCGCCCGCCCACCGCTCGATCACGGCCGCGTAGCCGTCGCGATACGTCGCGAAGCGCGGCTGCCAGCCGAGGGCGGCCTTGGCGCGGGCATTGCGGCAGCGCGCCGAGGCCACGAGCACTCCGACCGCGTGGCTTCCGAGCAGCCAGCGCGCGAGCCACACCGGAACGCGCCGCGGCGGGCGGGCGCCCAGGGTGCGCGCGGTGAAGCCCACGAGGTCGCGATACGTCACCGGCTCGTCGTCGCACACGTTGAGCACCGGCCCCGGCGGGACGTCCGGGGTGGTCGCGGCGCGGCAGACCGCGTCGGCCGCGTCGTCGGCGTGGACGACGTTCCAGTAGGCGGTGCCCGGGCCGACGATCGGCATGAACCCCTTGCGGACGGCTGTCAACATGTCGCGCGTCTGCGCCGAGTCGTGGGCGTAGAACATGCCGCACCGCAGGACGACGGCCGGCAGGCCCCGGTCGGCGGCTGACCGGACGATCCCCTCCAGATCGACGGCCGACGCCACCACCGGGCTGAGATCCGCCGCCGCCGGCGTGTCTTCGTCGACCCACGCGCCGCCCCGGTCGCCGTAGACGAACGTCACGCTCTGCGCCACGAAGCGCTTGCAGCCGCCCTCAACGGCGGCGTCGACGAGCGCGCGCGTGCCTTCGCGGCGGATGCGGTCGTTGGCCGCCCAGTCCGCCCGCGTGGTCCGGGCCCTGGTCGGGATGGCGGTGGCGAGGTGCAGGATGGCGTCGCAGTCGGCCGTGAGGTCGCGCAGGCGCGGCGCGTCGAACAAGTCGCCGGGCCGGGCTTCGGCGCCGTGGTCGGCCAGCCAGGCGGCGTTGGCGTCGGACCGGCTCAAGCCGACGACGGCATGGCCCCCCGCGACCAGCCGGTCGACGACGCGGCGGCCGAGGACGCCGGTCGCGCCGGCGACGAAGATCCGTGTCGGGCCTGGAGATGCGTTCACCTGTGTCATCGCCGCTCTTTCGCTACTCCCTGGTTACGCTCGGCAGGTATGTCGTCATCGCCTCGCTCCCCCGCAACGCCACCGGAACGCGGGCGAGCATCACCCGTCCGCTGCGGTCGGTCACGGTCAGCGCCACGAATCCCCCGTCGTCGCCGTTCGACCGCAGGCGGAGCGTCAACACGGCCTCCGCACCGACCGGCACGCTGCCGACCGAGACGTTCGGCGCCGAGAGCAGGCGCAGCGACGCGGACGTCTTCAACCCCGCGCGCGTGTCCAGCGCCGTGCCGCCGCCGACGTTGCGCAGCACCACCTCGAGCGTGAACACCTCGCCTGGCGCGGCGGGTCCCGTCGGGTATCGGGTGCCGGCCACGATCAGGTAGGCCGGGATCGGCATGCCCGTCGTCGCGTCCCGTGCGCGCCGCACCGCGTCGGCGTAGGCCGCCGCCGTGGATTGCGCGACGCCGGTCGCCGCCCGGGCGTCGCGGACCGCCGCGGCGTCGGGGGCGAGCAGCACCCGCACGAGGTCCCACTGCAGGTCCAGCCGCGCCGAGTGGTGCACCAGCGCCATCTCGGCCAGCTCGCGGCCCATCTCGGCATGCGCCCCAGCGCCAGCGCCCGACTCGCGGACGGCCGCGATCGCCGGGCCGCGCTGCTCGCTCAGCGTGGCCATCAGCGCGCCGTCGGCATCCGCCAGCGTGTCGACGAGCGTGTCGAGGGCGGTTCGGTCGCCGCGGGCCAGCGCCGCGTCGAGCAAGCGAACGGTCGAGCCGTAGACCGCCAGGTCCGTCTGCAGCACGGCATCCTCGTCCGAGGTGCGCGCCGGCGCCCCGCCCATGCCGCCCATGGCGCGGAGGCCCGCCGCGGCGGCCGCATCCACGCCGGCGCCGGGTCCCGCCGCGCCGCCGGCCGCCAGCCGCGGCTGGAACGCCAGGCCCGCCGTCTGCGGGATCGCCCGGCCGCGGTCGACCACCATCTTCATAGGCGCGAAGGCCACGTGGCCGAGGGTGACGAGCTCCACGACCTTGGTGACCTGGGCCGTGATGGTCGCCACCATCGACAACGGGTTGGAGCCCGCTCCGGTGGCCAGCGCCACCAAGCTGGCCACCCCGCTGGTCATGCTGACGATGTCGGCGAAGCGCATTTCCTGCTTGGCCGTCTCGATCGCCGTGCCCGTCGCCAGCTCCGTCGCCTGGACCGTGTCTGCCACCCGCCGCACCGCCGTCGCGTCGTCGCCCTCCAGCGTCCCGGCCGCGACGTGATCCGTCGTCTGGTCCACGGCCCCCCGCGTGCCGAGCACGTACGTGTTCATCGCGAACAGGTCGATGCCGAGATGGATGCCCGCTTCGAGGATGCGGTCCTTCACCTGCGAGTCCGGCGTGTTGGCGAAGATGTCGAGCAGCGCGGCGTAGCCCAGCTTCAAGGCGCCCGCCATCGGGAACGCCCCGGTATCGGGCACCGTCAGGTCGACCGCGGCGTCCAGGATGTCCACCATGGCGTCGATGAGGATCCGCTGGGCTTCCTCCATCGCCTTGGCCACCGTGCCCGCGAACGGGAGGCTCGAGGCGCGCGCCGCCCGTTCGAGCGCCGAGACGACGCGCCGGGTCCCGTCCAACGACATCACCAGCCGCGCCGCCGCGCCGGCCGACGTGTCGCCGAGCTGGACGGACTGGTCGTAGTAGCTCCGGATCGCATCCTCGGCGGCGATCGCGCGCCGGAGCAGGCGCAGGTCGCGCTCGCTGTAGCCCTCCGCCCGGAAGCGCGCCAGCCAGACCTTCATCTCGTCCTCATCGTAGCCGAATTGCGGGACGTAGGGGCGCCACGACGGCGGGACGGTCATGCCGAGCACCTGCACGCCCGGGCGTTCGAGGTAGGCCACGAGGTCGTCCTTGCGCCCGAGCTCCGGGGGGTTGGCGCGCGGCGCCGGGGTCGGCGTGGGGGTCGGCGTGCGGGACGCCGTCGGCGTCAGGGCCTCGACGTCGACGATCACGTCGACGAGCGGCCCGAAAGGCCCGGTGTCCGACCGCATCTGCCAGCGGCTGGCCACGCGGCCGCCGGAGCTCGGGGCCGTCATGGTCATCACGAAGTTCTGCCCCTGGCCCGGCGGGTGCGACACGCCTGGCGCGAGGTCGACGCGCGGGGCGGCCCCCAACCGGTCGCCGTCGACGTGCGCCAGGTGGTACCCGTCGGCCGCGGTCCACGTGCAGGTGCCGATGTTGATCAGCACCGGCGCCACCTGGAAGCGTGCGCCGGCCGCGACCGTGGCGCGGTTGCCGGTCACCAGGCGCGCGTCGTCGGTGCACGGCGGCTTGACGGTGTACGGGAACACGGCCACGGCATGGGCGTAGCCCTGCAGGGTGAACGAATGCTCCCACAGCGGCGTGCGCTGGGCGACGTCGTAGGTCGCGACCCCGCCGCCCGCCATGGCCACGTAGGCCCGGTTGGTCCAAGCGTCGACGGCCACGTCCACCGCGTCGCCGGTCGCGGCGGCCGCCGCGTCGGGGCGGCCAGGCGAGAGGCCGGCGCCCAATCGCAGCGTGCCGTCCAGGAGCCCGCGGATGTCGCCGGAGATGAACCCGTTCGTTCCGTCGGCGATGTAGAACCGGTCTTCCGCGACCGCCACCGCCATGGCCTCTCCCGGCGTCTCGCGGGTCACGAACGGCGACGGGTCGCCGTTGAGCGTGCCGATGCTGACGAGGTGCACGTCGAAGCCATCGGCCACCAGCGCGAAGGTGCCGCCGATGGCCACGCTGCGGGGCGAGCCGAACGACAGAAAGTCGTCGGTGATCAACCCTTCGCCGATCAGCCGGGGCTGGGTAGGCGATGCGATGTCGTACACCAGGAGCGTCTGGCTGCAGCCGCCGGTGAACCCCCCGCACGAGGCGGTGGCGGCGAGCAGCCGGTCATCCTGGACCGCGAAGGCGCCGACCGCCGCCAGGTCGCCGATCCGGTTGACCCGGGTCACCGAGCGCGAGGCGACGCGGTAGACGTCGATCCCGCCGGACGACCCGATGTCGGCGCCCCCGGTCGGCGGCACGCCCTCCCACCCCACGTAGGCGTACAGGTCGTCGCCACCGCCTCCCACCAGCGCCACGCTCAACGCGTCGGCGGCGCGCCCGTCGACCAGCGGCCCGGCCCGCGACGTCGAGCGCCAGGCGAGCGTCCCATCCCCGACGATCTCGAACAGGTGCCAGCCGCCGTCCTGCGACGCGGCCACGATCACGTTGTCCGCCGCGTCGACGTCCGTGTAGGTCGTCGCGCTGTCGCTCTCCGAGGGGTCCTTGCGGACCGTCCCCACCGCCTGGAACGCCGGGGGGAAAGCCGTCACGTTGTACAGCGAGAGGCGCCCGGTGGACGACATCTCGCCGGCGGGCCGGTCGTCCGCCGCGACGACGAGCGACATCGGCACGCTGGCGGGGTGCATCGGCCGGGCCGCGGCCGGGATGGAGCCCGACCCGGGAAGGGCGGTGGAAAGGGCGGCCAGCGTCGCCGCGGCCGCAAGAACGACGCGGACATTCGAGGGAATACCCGTGCGCCACACCGTCTTGTCCATACAGCGCTCCTCTCAGGCGGTTGTCGACCGTTCGTCGCCACGCGATGGAGGTGGTCTGGCGTGCCCGCGCATCCCGCCGCCCGGGCCGCCGCCGTACGATGGCCATGATATCACCCGATCGGAAACGTCGGCAATCGCGCGCGCTTCCAGCGCCGACCATCGCCGCTTGCCGGGGTGCTCCGCCCGGGCCTCACCCGCGGAGTGTCCGGCGCATCTCGAGCTCGACCATCCGGTCGCGCTCTCGGGTGAACGTGCCGCCCGTGGCCACGAAGCCGTGCCGCACGTAGCAGCGGTACGCCCGCGCGTTGGGCGCGCCGACGTGGAGCCACATCTCGGTGTAGCCCTCGGCCCTGGCCCAATCCACCACAGCCGCCACCAGGGCGTCGGCGGCGCCCGTGCCGCGCAGCTCGGGATGGACCCACACGGCCTCGAGAAACACCGCGGCGGGGTCGGTCCAATGCCGGACGCCGGCGGCGATGCCTCGCGGCGCGCCCGCGACCTCGAGCAGGAAGATCGCGGCGCCGCCGAGCCAGCGCTCCCAGTCCGCCACCGACCGCCCGGCCTCGCGCGCCAGGGTGCTGCCGAAGGCGTCGGGCGCGTCGGCCAGCGCCCGCAGGCGCACGTCGCGCACGGCGGCCGCGTCGCGGGCCACCGCGCGGCGGATGGTGATGGGAGGTGAGGGATGGGTGGGTTGCATTTCGTCTCTCTGCCTCAGGAGACGCCGACACTGCGGAGACACCTCGATGTACGATCCGAACGACAATGATCGCGACGGTGCACTCACGCGCACACATCATCCGCTCAGTGACAATGGCGACCAGATTCCAGTGGATTGACAGCGCGCGGCTGAATGCATATGCTGGGGCTGGGTGGTCCAGGGCCAGACGGATAGCTGAGTCAATCTGACCTCGTAGTCAGCGAGCGCCTCATGACACACAAGAGGACTGAGGTCGGCATCGCGTGCGGAGCCGTCCGTTCGCGCATTCCAGCGATCACGCTCGCGTGTCTTCTCACCGCATCCCAAGGAAGCTGCTCGGCCCCTGATTCGGCTGTTGTCAGCCTGGCTCGGAAGCCCGATCTGCCGCAATCGGATATTGACGCCGTTGCAGCGCCCACCGCCAGCAGCGTGGCTTCCAGGCGCGAATCAACCTCTCCCCAAGTGCCACCACGAGATGCCAAGAGTGCCACATCGGCGACCACCTCGGCGAATGTCGGTCACCCAAGTGCTCCAACTTCAACGGCTTGGGTGGCTGCGAGCACCGTCGCCGCCCGCATACCCATCACCCCGGAGCTGCACGCTCGCCTAGCGGCGACGGTTGCTCGCGTCCACGTCCGTGCGGTCCATCACGTCGCCGACCTCCAGGCTCGCGACCGCCGAGGCTCCGACGAGCCGACCGGCCAGCCCGGCCGGCTCGTCGAGATGGGCGTCGAGGCTGTCCTCAAACCGGCGACGCCGCCGTACCCCGGGTCGGCACCGACCACGCTCGTCGCCGTCGTGCCCGATGCAATCGACCCCGTTCGGTTGATGCCCGACCTTGGCCTGCCCGCCCTCTTTGCCGAAGGCTCCGACGCCATCGCCTTCCTATGGCCATACGGCGGCCCCGGCGATCACGACTGCGCCGCCCTGGTCAATGCCTTAGAGGACTCCCACCACGCGCCATGCGGCTTCGTCCTGCCATACCCGATCCAGGCCGATCAGGCCCTCGACCCGCTGACCGGGGCGCGCGTGCCGCTGGCTGATCTCGAGGCCGCGTTGGCGCGGGGTGACCGCTCGCGCGAGCCGCCGACGCCGAACCCACCACCGTTGTTCATGTCTCACACCTTCGTGGATGGCTTCTACATGGATGTGGTTGAGATGATGGAGATGGACTGGGAAGACGTCATCGTCGCTGAGATCGAAGTGATCCGCGAGGGCCCGTTCGAGTACAACACGCCGACCGGGGCACCTCCGCCCGCCCCACCCGACGCACCCGGGCAGCCCCAC
The DNA here is from genome assembly GCA_964415605.1 of uncultured Anaerolineales bacterium. Lineage (GTDB taxonomy): Bacteria > Chloroflexota > Anaerolineae > Epilineales > Epilineaceae > UCB3. Next base: position 12,085 of record CAYQBA010000106.1, read on the forward strand.
GTCGACCGCGAGGAATGGGACATCCGGGCCGTCGTCGAGATGAAAGTCCACCGCGTCTTTGCCGGCGACGAGACGCTCACGGACATCGTGACGCTGGTCCCCGGCAACCCCGACAATCCGTTCCACTCGACGAGCGGCATGGAGCCGCCGCCGCTGCTGGCCGGAATGCGAGGCGTCGTGGCGTTCGACCAGCGGGTATGGCCGCCCGGCGAACCGACCCATTACCAGCGACGGGCGCTGGCGCGCGTCGCGGCCCTGACCGGCGCGGGCCGGCGCGCGCAGCTCCTCACGGTGCGATCCGCGGCCGGCGTGCAGTACGTCGGGCCATACGCGCTCGGCGACATCTACCACTTGTGGCGCATCGAGGACTTGCGAGCGCATCTTGACGCTGTGGCGCGCGGAGACAGCGATCGCAGGCGGTAAGGGGCGCCGCCGCTGGCGCGCGATCGTTGTCAATCCAGTGCACCGTGGCGATAGGTCAGTGGTCGGGGTCTATTCGTCCCAGAATCCGACACCTCACCGCCCCGGCGGATACCGCTGCGCCACCTCGCGGAACACCGCGAGGATGTCCGGCCGCCCGGCCAGCGCCACGTCCGACCACGCGCCGCCGCCGTCCAGCACGAACCAGCACGCCGCCCGGATGCGGGCGCGGCCCGCGCGGTTGAGGCTGTCCAGCCAGGCATAGGCCGCGCGGACGAACGTCGCCTCGGGGCGCGTGTACTCGTTCATCTCGGTGATGTACACCGGCGTGCGCGCGTGCCCGGCGGCCGCCATGACGTCGAGCTGGCGCTCGACCAGCGCCTGGAAGTACGCCAGCGGCTCCGCCGGCAGGCCCGGCACCGGCGCCTGCTCCAGCCCGTAGGCGTGCAGCGCCACGCCGTCGACGTCGCCGGGCCCAAGGATCGCCAGCACGGCGGCCAGATGGTCCGGCCCGCTCATCCACCGCGCCGGGTGGTCCGCGTCGCCGGGCGACACGCCCGCCACCAGGACCGCCACGTCGCCGCGCGGCCGCAGGGCGTCGCGGACGGCGGCGTACACCGCGGCGTAGGCTTCCGGCGCGCACGTCACCCGGCCCAGCCGGCACTCGGTGTTGCGCGCCGGGTCGTCGCCGGCCTCGTCGATGTTGCCCTCGTTGCCCACCACCACGTGCCGCACCGTCCCGCCCGCCGCCCCGACCGCCTTGACGACGAAGTCCACGTACCCCGCGACCGCCGCGGCGTCCGCCGTCGGGGGGATGTGCTGCCCGCGGGCGAAGTCCACCCGCAGGATCACCCGGAAGCCCCGCCGGTGCAGCGCCGTCATGCGGCGCGCGACGGCATCGGGCGCGCCGTCGGACGCATAGGCCAGCTCGACCGCCCACCCGGTCTGGCCGGGCCCGCCGCCGAAGACGTCGACCGCCCTGTACTGGTCACCCGCGAAGTGGACGCCGGCAAGGGTGGTCGGGGCGTCGGCGAGGAGCGGGGCAGGAGCGGGCGGCGATGCCGATGGCGTGGGCGGGGCGGGCGCCGTGACGCCGGCGAAGGCGGCCGAGGGCGCAGTGGGAGGCGCGGGAGAGGCGCCCGTGGGTGCCGCCTTGGAGCCGGCGGGAGCCCCCGACGGCGTGGGCCGCACCAGGCCGCTGGCGGCCGTGGTGGTCGTGGCCGCGGGATCTCGACCAGCACCCATCCCAAGGTCCCTGGCAGACGCCGGCGAGGGGGCGACCGCTGATGCGCCGACGAACGCCGCCGTTGCCCTGGGAGGGAGAGCCGGTGCGGCCGTCTCGGTCGCACCGGCCGCCGATGCCGGCGCTCCGAGACGTGCCGGGGTCGCCGCGGCCGGCCCCGCGACGGGTGCCATGGGCGTCGTCGGCGATCGCAGCGTGCAGCCGCCGGCCGCGACGACGGCCACGACCGCGCCGCCGATCGCCAGCACGGGCGACCGGCGCCGGCACGCCGATGCAGCCACCGGCGGTGAGGTCACCCTAATCGCGTCGTTCATGCCGGCCGGAGGATAACAGCAAGGATCAAGGCGGGCCAACGGGTCCATCCGCCCCGCTCGCGGACCGGGCAGACCGACCCGCCCTGCGAGGATGCGCTACGGCTGCCCGCAGCCGCCAGCCTTGGGGCAGCGGAACGCGAAGCGCCCGTCGACGTGGATCGTGCGCCTCCCGGGCGCCGCCGGCGTCGCGTCGCCGCCCCGCGGCTGCTCGGCGGCGTCGAATGCAAACGTGCCCTCAACCCGATCGGCGTCGAACCGCGCGATCTCGAACCGCCCGGGCCGCGTCACCTCGAACATGATCATGTCGCGCGGCGCCGCGTCCGTCAGGGGCTCGGACGCGGTGACGACGGGGGCAAAGGGCTTGCCGCCCGCCAATCCCGCGCTCAGCCAATCCTCGGCCGGGATCTCGTACGTCCCCGCCGCGAAGGGGATCTGCGCTTCGTCCGCGGCGGCGTTCTGGAACATGATGATGAACACGCCGTCGGCGTCGCGCGTGCTGCACGACAGCTCGAAGATCGGCGCCACCATGCCGAGGAACCCCTGCCCGCCCGCTGCGGACACCAGCGCGTCCGCGGCGGCCGTCATGGCGGCCTGCACCGCGGCGGCCTGGGTCGGGTTGGCGTTCGGGTCGGGGGTGGTCCGACCGGCCATGGACTCGAAGATCTCACGGCTCGTGGCCAGCGTCCGTTCGGTCAGATCCGCGACCTCGGCATTGGTCATCCAGTGCCGCGTGCGGAACGGGCCGTTGAGCCCCATCGGCGCCGGCGCCAGCGACTCGATGGCCTCGGTAAACGTCCGCTCGAGATCGCCGGTGACCGTCACCTCGCATGTGCCGATGCCAAAGCCACCGTGGCTGGCGTACGCGTCGGCGCCCGGCGTGCCGCTGGCGCCGACCGCGGCGCTCCCGCCCGCCACGCCTTCGCCGCCCGCCATGCTGCTGGTCATGGTGCTCGTCGTGCCGGGCTCACCGGCGTCCCCGGCGCCGCCCGTCGCCCCATTCCCCACACCGTCTCCCACGCTGTCCGACGTCCCGCTTCCCAAGTCGTCTCCGGCACCGTCCACCGCCCCGCTGCCCGCATCTTCCCCGGCGCCGTCCACCGCCTCGCTCGCCGGTGCGGATGACTCGGGCTGGTCGATGGCGGCGGCGCCGCACCCGGACAGCGTGGCCAGCGAGATGACCAGGATCGCGCTCGACAATGCGCTCGACTTCACGGCAGCCTCCTGAGGTGGGTGGGTGAGACAGCGCGAGACGTTGGTGTACGACGTTCCGACTCAGGGGCGTCTACGCGGTCAGACCATCCCGGTTGCTGCCGGCGCGGAGCGGCCGCCGGCCTGGTCCCCGGCAGCCGAGCGCCGGGGACGGCCGGCGTCCGCCCGCTCGAACACCGACCGCGTCAGTCGCCCAGGCTGATGCTGGGCAGATAGAGCACCGGCGATGCCCCGCCGCGCCCACCGGGCCGCATGAAGCGCCCGCCAGGGCCGCCGCCCCGTTCCACCCGCCACATGCCCAGGCCATCGGTGGTGCCGATGGTGTACAGACGATCGCCGGCGGCACGCACGAGCGCGGCCGGCAGCGGCGCGCCGAACACCAGCCGTGGGGCGGCCGCGTCGGCCAGGTCGTAGGCGCGCGTGCCCGCATCCGACACCACCCAGAGCAGCCCGTCGGCGACGTCGAGGCCTCGCACGATGCCCGCCGCCTCGATCACGCCCACGGGCCGGGGGTCGGCGGGGTCGGCGACGTCGAGGATCTCGACCCGTGCCGTCTCCCAGACAACGACGTACGCGTGCCGGCCGCTGAACCCGTCGACGCGCTGCATCGTGCAGCACTCGCTCATGTCGCGGCGCGCGGCCCACCGCGGCGCGGCCGGGTCGCTCACGTCGGCCACCCACAGCGCGCCGTCCGAGCCTGAGACGTACGCATGGTCGTCGCGCACCTTCGCGAAATTGCCTGTGACCCGGTCCCGCAACGCGAGGCGCCCGGTCAGGCGCGGTCTGGCCGGGTCGGCGAGGTCGAAGACCAGCAGCCCGCGCCCGCCGCTGGCGAGGTAGGCGCGGCCGCCTGCGATCACGGCTGCCCGGGCCTGCGGCCACGGGGCGGCCGCGTGCGGCATGAGCGGCTGGCCGAGCACCCGGCGCGGGTCGAGCCGCATGAGGCCGCCCGGCCCGGCGGCGACGAAGACCAGCCCGCCGGCTT